>JBBDVU010000036.1:0-7058 GCA_040903225.1 Nitriliruptoraceae bacterium
CGATCTTCCTGCCGCATGGTGCCCGTGTGCGCAAACATATGGAAGATTGGATTCGCGATGAGACCCTCAAGCGGGGCTACGAGCCGGTGTACACCCCGCACGTCGCAAAAGAAGACCTTTGGAGGATCTCCGGCCATCTGGAGAATTACGCCGAACTGATGTATCCGGCCATGGAACTCGACGACGGATCGAGCTATCGCCTCAAACCAATGAACTGCCCGTTCCACATCTTGGCATTCACATCGAGGACACGTTCGTACCGGGAGCTACCGGTTCGTCTGGCCGAACTGGGCACGGTGTATCGTTTCGAGCGCTCAGGTGTCGTCAATGGTCTGCTGCGCGCCCGCGGCTTCACCCAGGACGATTCTCACATCTTCTGTACACAAGACCAGGTGGTCGATGAGGTTGTGGCCTGCATCGAGTTTGCTCGCGATGTCTATGACGCATTCGGTCTAGGCGAACCGTCGCGGGTCGCAATTTCAACGCGACCTGATGAGAAGTCGATCGGGACCGACGAACAATGGGCCTACGCCGAACGAGCGCTCGTAACCGCGGTGGAGCGCGTCGGCTACGACTACAGCATCGATGCGGGTGAAGGTGCGTTCTACGGACCCAAGATCGACATTCATGCGCGTGATGCGATCGGTCGAGAATGGCAACTGACCACGATTCAGGTGGATTTCAATAATCCGGAGCGCTTCGACATCACCTACGTCGGCGACGACGGTGCCAGGCATCGCCCGTACATGATCCATCGCGCGCTGTTCGGTTCGGTTGAACGCTTCTTCGCGGTCATGTTGGAATCATTCAACGGCGCCTGGCCCACGTGGCTGGCACCGGTCCAGGTACGCGTGGTCCCGATAGCCTCGGACTTCATCGCGTACGCAGACACGGTCTCGGCAGTGTTGCGAAACGCCGGCGCACGGGTCGAAACAGACGTCTCAGCGGACACACTCGGCGCCAAGATACGCGCGGCGCAGACCGCCAAAATCCCGTACACGCTGGTCGTCGGTGCCGACGAAACGGAGCACAACACGGTCGCGGTACGGCCATATCGTGGGGAACAGAGGAAGGCCGTGCCGGTCGACACCTTCGCGAGAGAGCTTGCAGAAGAGGTCGCCCGACATGGTTGATCGAACCAGAGAAGCATCTGTCGATCGGCGTCCAGACGTCTTGCGCGACCAATCAGGCATTGCGGTCGATGACTTACAACGGCTGTGGGCGCCTTGGCGGACCGCGTACATCACGCGCGGCGACGCGATCGATGGCTGTCCCTTTTGCGTGCTGCCTGCCCGGGGAACATCAGCGGATCGAGCCTCGTTGGTCCTCCACCGTGGGGAACACGCCTACGTCATCCTGAACGCGTACCCCTACAACCCTGGCCATGCGATGGTCGTTCCGTTCGAGCACATTGCGGATGTAGGTGACCTGGACCACACCAGCAGCGACGAATTCTGGCAGCTGACGCGCTTGACGGTCACGGTGGTTCGCGAACAGCTGGGTGCCAGTGGAATAAATGTCGGGATGAATCTGGGCGCGGTCAGCGGTGCCGGCATCGCCGATCATTTGCATCAGCATGTCGTGCCCCGCTGGCCGGGCGATACCAACTTCATGTCGGTTGTGGGCGCATCACGAGTCTTGCCCAGTGCGCTCGACGACGTCTACACCAGTCTGGTCGACGGATTCCGACGCGCATAGGCGCGGTGAAAGGCACGATGTGACGCTCCGGGCGCATTTTCCGCGGTACGTCGATGCCGTCACCACGCCGGTCGGAATCGTGATCGCGCGCTCGCGCATCAGCCCGAACGCACTTACAACGCTTGGCCTGGTGCTCACCGCAGTTGCCGCATGGTTCGTAGCCACTGGACGGCCACTTGTCGCCGGTGTGGTCCTGATCGCTGGTGGTCTCATGGACACCTTTGATGGAGCTGTTGCGCGAGCAACCGGCCGTTCGACACCGTTCGGCAGCTTCTATGACTCCGTCAGCGACCGGATCTCCGACGGGATGATCCTCGGTGCGCTGGCATGGTGGCTCCGCGACGAACCGCGTCTGTTTGTGTTGGTCGTGGTTGCGCTGCTGACCGCGTCAGTCACCAGCTACGTCCGTGCCAAAGCCGAGGCGATCGACCTCGAATGTTCCGTCGGCATGCTCGAGCGAGCCGAGCGCGCCATGTTGCTGATCCTGGCGTTGCTTGCGCATGAGTGGATCCTCGAGCCGGTTCTGTGGCTTCTTGCCGTTGGAGGAGCAATCACGGTTGTACAGCGCGTGCATCACGTGTGGTGTCAGATTGATCGTGATCTCCCGGACGAAATCATCGCGCTAACGCGCGGTACGCGGGCGTGGAGTAGAGCGTTCAAGGCGGCTGCGCGCCGGTTTTACGGCGAGCGCAATTTCGATGGTGCGCATACACGCCGCGCCGAAGACGCGTGACGTCAATGGCACCGTCAAGTCTGATCGAACTACCGCCGCCACCACCTTTGAACTGGCGCAACCGCCTGGCGTACTGGCGGTACCTGGCCATGTGGGAAACGGCGGCGCTGCTGCCGGACCGTGCGGCCCGCACCATCCCGCACATCGTCGGCCGAGCGTGGCACCGGTGGGCGTCCGAACGTCAGCGCAACCAAGTTCGAGCAAATATGCGTCGTCTCGTCGGTACCGGCAACCCTGCGGCCATCGATGCTCTCGTTCGGGACGCGTACGCGGCGTATGCCCGCTATTGGCTCGACAGCTTCCGGTTACATCGGCTTGACGCAGACCGGGTTCTCGCAGAATCGCACACGGAAGGACTCGAGCATGTCGACGCCATCCGGGATACCGGTGACGGCGGGATCTTCGTCACGGGCCACCTTGGTTCATGGGACATCGGGGCGTTGTACGGCACCCGACGAGGATGGAGGATGGTTGCCGTCGCCGAAGTCGTCGAACCGCGCCCGTTGTTTGATCGGTTCGTGCGCCTACGAGAAGATGCGGGCATTGCCATCGTCCCACTCGTGCGGGGTGGCGACCTCATTGGACGTCTCGGCCGCGAGATCCGCGACCAGGCCAGGCTGGCGACGCTGCTCGCTGACCGCGACCTGACTCGCCGAGGTCCGATTGTCGAATTCTTCGGTGAGCCGTGCCGGCTACCCGCCGGGGCATCGATTCTGGCACGTCGCCTCGGCCGGCCGGTCGTGGCGGGCGCGTTCTTGACCGATGGGCTCGGATTCCGTTGCGTGGCTCGGGAGCCGATCGATATCAGTGGTCTGGATCTGGTCGATGGAACGCAAGCGGTTGCGCGGGAACTCGAGCACCTGATCACAATCGATCCTGCGCAGTGGCACGTCTTCGTACCGAACTGGCTCGCAGACCGCGAACCAGAACACCCGGTTGTGGCCGCGTGGCGCGAAGGACGAGACTGGCAATCGCTTGCGCGGTCAGAGCGGCGCAGCTATCGCGTGACCATATGAGCGGCAACTGAGGCGAGATAAAGGTGACTGCAGATGCGAGTTGTACTCGTCTCGCCGTACGACCTGTCCGTTCCTGGCGGTGTGCAGCAACATGTGCGGAGCTTAGGAACTGCGCTGCGTCAGCTTGGCGACGAGGTCCATATCATTGGGCCTGCGCGCGAATCGCACACGGCGGCCGTCGATGGAGTGACGACGATTGGTGGGTCCAGGGGTATTCGGTTCAACGGCTCTGTCGCACCCATCAGTTGGTCGCCAGC
The DNA here is from genome assembly GCA_040903225.1 of Nitriliruptoraceae bacterium. Classification (GTDB taxonomy): domain Bacteria; phylum Actinomycetota; class Nitriliruptoria; order Nitriliruptorales; family Nitriliruptoraceae; genus JBBDVU01. The sequence goes on from JBBDVU010000036.1 coordinate 3,705, forward strand.
AGGTGCTCGTGCGGCGCGGCGAACGATCGCAGCCTTGCAGCCAGACATTGTTCACGTCCACGAACCCCTGGTCCCCACGGTGGGTGTGGCTGCGGTGCGGCAGTCGGCCGCCCCCGTCGTAGCGACATTCCACGCCTTCGCTGAGCGAGCCCGGTTGTATCGGTTCGCGCGTCGCCCAGCGCGTCACATCTTGGCGCGCCTGCGCGCGGCGATCGCCGTCAGCCGGTCCGCTGCGCGCTTTCATGCTGCTGCGCTGGGTGTCGATCCGGCGGTGTGGCAGATCATCCCCAACGGGGTCAATGTCGCACGTTTCGCCAGCGACGGGAGTGCCGGCGAGCACGGCGACAGCTCGACGGCGGTGCTGTTTGTCGGTCGATTCGAGCCCCGGAAGGGCCTGCCGGTGCTGTTGGAGGCAGTTGAACGCTTGCACCGCAAAGGAGTTCGGCTGAACACGACTGTTGTTGGCGACGACCGGGCACACGCGCCGCGACGGTTCGCGAACCTGCCGGACGTCGAGTTTGTGGGCCGCGTCGACAACAAACAGCTGGCAGCGTTGTACTCGTCGACGGACCTGTTCGTCTCGCCTGCGCTCGGCGGCGAGTCATTTGGCATCGTGCTCATCGAGGCAATGGCGGCCGGCGCCTGCGTCATCGCATCAGACATTCCCGGATACCGCGATGTCCTCGAGGATGGCCGGCTCGGCCACCTTGTGCCGCCAAACGATCCGACGGCCCTTGCCGAGGTGATCGGGCGGCTCGCGCGTCAGCCAGCGGTACGCGCCGGCTATGTCCGCGCTGCACGAGTCGCGGTCAACCAGTATGACTGGCAGGTGGTCGCAGCACGGATTCGGACGGCATACAACGCCGCGATTGAGATGCCGTCCGATTGGCGGTGGCCGGCATGTTCACGTTCGCCTAAATGAATCTGTAGGCTACGCGTCGGCCTTGACGGTCAGCCCGGCCCTGCCAACCGGCTTATACGTGAAATTTTCTGGGGAGGATCCCTGTGATTCGTCGTTTGCTGCTCGCTGTTCTCGCGGGAGCACTTGTTCTGTCCGCGTGCTCGTCGTCTGACGAAGAGGACGCAACACCCGCTCCGGTTGATGAGGAGCCAGCTGAAGTCGAAGAGCCCGAGGAGGATCCCGGTCCGGTTGGTGACCCATCTCCGTTGACTGGTGTGCCGATCGCCGACGAGCTGCACGATCAGCCGCTCATCATCGTCAAGATCGAAAACACACCGCAGGCCCGTCCGCAAACAGGACTCGACTACGCGGATATCGTCATCGAAGAAGTCGTCGAATTCGGGATCACCCGATTCATGGTGTTGCTCCACAGCGAGCTTCCGGAGATCGCAGGCCCGATCCGTTCGGCGCGTCCGGTTGATGTCGAACTGGTTTCGATGTTCGGCCGTTCGATCTTCGCGTACTCGGGTGCGCGCGCCGAGGTGCAGGCAATGCTTGCGCCCACACCCGTGCTGCGCATGTCTGACGACGCCGGCAGCCTGTCGTTCTTCCGCGACACCGTTCGGCGTGCGCCGCACAACCTCTACACCCGTCCGGCCGAACTGCTGGAAGCCACCGCCATTCGCCAGCCAGATCCGGTACCCGACATCGGTTGGACATTCTCGGACGAACCACCCGCCGGCGAAGCGGCTTGCCCTGTTGGCGCGACTGACTGCACCAACCCAGGTGAGGCCGTCACGATCAACATGTCAAGCACCTACATCACCCGCTGGGAATATGATGCAGCCGAAGGGGTCTACCGCCGACTGCAGAACGGACAGCCGTTCTTGACGTCTCAAGGCGGCCAGGTTGGCATCCCTAGTGAGCGCGAGGTTGGCGCGGCCAACGTGATCATCGTTGGTACCCGCCATTACATCGGCGAGTCGGGCTATCCGGAAACCGATGCGACCACACCGGAAGCCGGTGAGCGTGCCGTCGTCCTGCGTGACGGCAATTGGTACGAGGCTCGGTGGCGCAAGCCGACCGCTCGCGACAACATCGAGCTGCTCACGCCTGACGGCCAGCCATTCCCGCTCAAGCCGGGCCCGAGCTGGATCCACCTTCCATCGACGGCGGACGTGCCCAACGTCGGCTGAGTGTGCCGCTGCTGCCGGTGCCCAGCGTTTCTGAGTCGACCGCGTTGTACAGTGGTGACCGTGTCGGGATGACCGGCACGGTCGGCAGGTGTCTTGGAGTACAACGATGAGCGAGTCGCAGCAGGTGCAAACCGGCACGTCGCGCGTCAAGCGCGGATTGGCGGACATGCTCAAGGGCGGCGTCATCATGGACGTCGTCACACCTGAGCAGGCCACGATTGCCGAAGACGCCGGCGCGGTCGCCGTCATGGCGCTCGAACGGGTGCCGGCAGACATTCGCCGCGACGGCGGGGTTGCGCGGATGAGCGATCCCGACATGATTGACAGCATCATCGCTGCGGTGTCGATTCCGGTGATGGCCAAAGCTAGGATCGGACACTTTGTCGAGGCTCAGGTTCTGCAATCGCTGGGTGTCGACTATGTCGATGAATCGGAAGTGCTGACTCCGGCCGACGAAGACAACCATGTTGACAAATGGACGTTCGACGTTCCGTTTGTCTGCGGTGCGACCAATCTGGGCGAGGCGCTGCGCCGAATCGCCGAAGGCGCCGCGATGATCCGATCCAAAGGGGAGGCCGGGACCGGCAACGTCGTCGAAGCTACGCGTCACATGCGCGCGATCACGGGTGAGATTCGCCGATTGACGACGCTGGATAGCACGGAACTGTACGCCGCGGCGAAAGCATTGCAGGCCCCGATTGAGTTGGTACGCGAAGTCGCCGACAAGGGTCGCCTGCCCGTCGTTCTGTTCACAGCTGGCGGTATAGCAACCCCTGCGGATGCGGCGATGATGATGCAATTGGGTGCGGACGGGGTGTTTGTTGGATCCGGTATTTTCAAGTCCGGAGACCCTGAGAAGCGCGCGCGCGCGATCGTTGCGGCAACCACCCAGTTCGACGATGCTGATGTGATCGCGAAAGTTTCCCGCGGCCTGGGTGAGGCAATGGTTGGAATCGAGATCGATTCCTTGTCCGACACCCAAAAATACGCGAATCGCGGCTGGTGAGCCTGACTTCCGGTTCGCGGCGGGATGTTCGACGCAACGCGTGGCTGCCCGGACAGCGCCTGATCAACGCACCGGCACGCAGCATTTCTGCTAGCAACGGACCAACCGTCGGGGTGCTGGCATTGCAGGGGGACGTCTACGAACACGTCACGGCACTAGAGCGGGTCGGTGCCGCAACGATCATCGTCAAGCATCCCCAAGAGCTGTCAAGGGTCGACGGGATTGTCCTGCCCGGGGGCGAGTCCACCACG
>JBBDVU010000037.1:0-6905 GCA_040903225.1 Nitriliruptoraceae bacterium
GTGCGGTCCTGGAACGGGTGGCGGACCTGTCGGCCGATCACGTCGCGGTAACGGTCGTCGTCGGGGTGCACGGCGATGGCGGTGTCACCCAGCATCGTTTCGGGCCGGGTGGTGGCGACTTCGATGCCGCCGTCGTCGTCGACGAACGGGTAGGTGAACCGGGTTAGTTTGCCTTGGGTGTCGACGTGTTCGACTTCGATGTCGCTCAGTGCGGTGGCACAGCGCGGACACCAGTTGATCAGCCGGTTGCCGCGGTAGATGAGGCCTTGTTCATACAGGCTGACGAACACTTCACGTACGGCTTTGGAGCGCTGCTCGTCAAAGGTGAACACTTCGCGCTGCCAGTCGGCCGAGGCGCCCAACTCCCGCAGCTGCTGCAGAATGGTTCCACCCGACTGTTCCCGGAACTGCCACACCCGCTCGAGAAACGCTTCACGGCCAAGCGTGTGACGGTCGGTGCCTTCGGCGGCAAGCAACCGTTCGACGACGTTCTGGGTGGCGATACCGGCATGATCGGTGCCGGGGATCCACACGGCGTTGCTGCCGCGCATGCGTTCACGCCGGATGATGACGTCTTGAACGGTGTTGTCGAGCGCATGGCCGATGTGCAGCGACCCGGTCACGTTCGGCGGCGGAATCACGATCGAGAACGGTTCGCCGTCGTCGGTCGGTTCGGCGTGAAACAGACCGGCAGCATCCCAATCTGCATACAGGGCCGGTTCAGCGACCGTCGGGTCGTACGCCTTGGGAAGTTCGGTCATCGTTGCAGATCCGTCGTCGGCTCGTCGGGGGCATGCAGGCCGGCCTGCTGCGAGAGCATTCGGCGCTCGCCAACAGCTGTCCATTGAGTGCGTGAAGATCCTACCGAGCACCCGTCAACCGATTGGCACCATCTGGAGCGATCAGTACCTCGAGCTGCCACATTCGATGTATATTTCTAGCATTATCACGCGTATGATTATGTCATTTACTACTGGAGGCGAACCACTATGTCGGCAGCGACTGCCGCTTTCACCACCACGGAATTGAGCCGAAGTTCGCGCAAGATCATCCGCTACGCGCGGGAGCATCCCCGGTCTGGCGCCATCATCCGTGACGGCGCAGACGGCACGCTCTTCCGGTTGAGCATCGCAGGTGAGCTGGACCAGCAGGAAACATTCCGCCGCTTCCTCGACACGTTGATCCCACTCGCGATTCAGGGTGTCGAACGAACATCCGCCAGCGATTTCCCTGGGGCAGGCTGGCTGGTGCATCTGCCGATCGAAGCGCGCCGTGACTTCGTCAAAGGAGCGCTAGAACTGCTGCTACAAGTAGTAGATGGAATGGGGTTCGATGACCTTGACAGATGGTTCAACGAGTGGCGCGAAGAGGCCATGCTCTTTCGAGCTGGCATCATCGGGGGGCAACCCGCTCGCGAACTGGTCGCTCCGGACGATCGCCCCCGCCGTCGCAAGTGATCCGCCCCGTCCACTACGACCCAGATTCACTGGGTCGTATAAACGCGCTGTTCGACACGTATGCGGATTCACGCCTGGCGGCCGCCGTAGAAGCGGTTATCGAAGGCCTCGAGCAGGGACTCGACGAATTCCGGGCTCTCGCCGCGGACGGCGAGGAATTTCACGTTCCAGATGAAGTCGAGTTTCAGCCGCTTCGGGCGGCAGCCGGAGGTCTTGTCACCCTTCACGTCGCGGAAGCGACTGGCGAGGAGCAACTGCCCGTGTGGGCGATCGTCTACCAGTTCGCAAAGGACGGCGCGTCGGTGCAAGTCCGCTACGCCGGTCCCAGATCGCAATACGACGCCTGATCATCCCCGTCGTTTTGCGGGTCTGGACAGCGACGGACCGCACGATCGCTGGGACCGGCGCGCCGGCGGTTAGCCGGCGGCTTCCTCGTCGAGTTCGGTGCGGCGGTCTTGGCCTTCCCACAGAATCGTCGTCCACATTTCGACCGTTTCGGCCCAAACGGCCGGCTGCTGCGACCCGTCGGTCGGCACGACCAGCAGGCGCCGCGCACTGTCGGTCATCGCCACCCAGTTGCCGTCTGGCGAGGTCGCGCCGCTGTGCACGTCGTAGGCATCTGGCGCTTCGACGACCCACAGGCGGGTGCGTGACGGTTCGTGTTCAACGGTCAGTAGCGAGCCATCACGTTCGCTGTAGACGCCTTCTTCGTAGGTCAAGCCCAGCTCGCTGCCGTCGTAGCGAGCAACGACGTCGCCGGTGCGCGGGTCGAGCACCAGGTCGGTTTCCCGGGCGGCAGTCCATCGCCGCAGCATGATGCCTTCGTCGGTCCAGGCCACCAGTTCCCCACCGTCATTGTCGCAACGCAGGCTGCGCGGCTCGCCGGCCGGTTCGACGACATACACGCACGACCGGTTGTTTTCCCAGGCGACCCAGGCAATCGCGGCGTCGGGACGCGCCGGCGATTCGGCGACCGTCGGCAGCTCAGGCGGCCGAGCGATCCCAAACAGCCACACAGCGGCGAATACGGCAACGAGCACGACGGCTGCACCGATGAGCAGCGGCACGTTGCGGGACGGTGTAGCTGCCGTCGAACCGCGGTCATCGGCCGTGTGAACGTCTGCTGCCGGTGCGGCACCAGACGCGGCTGCCGAAATTGACGGTTCGGGTTGGGGCGACGGCACGGTTGGCTCGTCGCCGGGGCGGGGGTTGTCACTCACCGCGGTTCACCTCGCTTGTGGAGTGGCGACGGCTCGTCACGTCTTTGCGGACTCGACCCAAACCCACGGCGAGCAGCACAAGCAACAGTCCGACGAGCAGGAGTGTTGCCGGTGCGCCGATGACGTCACCAAACAGTTCGAACACCAGTTGTGGCACGAACACGAACAGGCCCAACGCGCCAAGAATCAGGAAATGCAGCGCATCGGCCCGTACCGCCACCAGTACGAGCAGCGCGGCGACGACTAAACCGGCGGAGACGGCGCCAGCTCGTTGTCCGTCGAACGCGAAATCGACTGAGGCGACCTGGGCGCCGACGAGCATCAAACCGGCGCCGATGATGTCGGCGAGGATGACCGGATGCAGCCAGCCACCACGGGCCAGCAGCAGCCAGGCCGCCCCGAGCGCGCCGACCAGCAGCCCGTACCACAGCGCCGATGGGCTCAAGATCGGCACCGAGATGGCGCTGAGCGCGGTCACGAGCGCGGCGACGGCGATCGCAACCTGCAGCAACGCGCGGGTGACCATTGCATACACCACGATTGCCGAAATCAGGGCAGCCGCACCGGCGGTCAGGCTCACGGCCGCGCCGGTCATGCCGACCAAGTCGATGGCGACGACGGACGCAAGCCAGGCCACACCGGCCACGGCGGCGGTCAGCAGCACGCTGGCCAGCCGTTGCATCGCCGCTGATGGTGCGCGACGCAGCGTCATGCCGGCACCAGCCAGCGCAGCCGTCATGGCTGCGAGCACAACCAGGCGCGCCCATACCAGCAGGTCGACCCACATGTTGGACAGCAGCATGAGCAACGCGCCGATGGCGAGCGCCGCACCGACATAGCCGATCGCTTCAGCGGCCATGGTGGAACGCTGCGGTGGCTGTCCGGCCACGCCAGCACCGTCGCCAGCGGTGTCGGACGTGTGAGCCGCCGCCGTCACCGACGCCGGATCGTTGCTTCGGTTTCGTTCGTGGGCGCTAATGGCGGCAGCTTGCTCGCCGGAGATCAGCGTGGCATCGACCCAATCTTGCAGTCGTCGTTCAAGGTCGTGCACCGCAACACCTCCAGTGTCGTCCAGCGGCCAAGTCACGCACAGTTCACGCATGCAGTTGGCCGACAGTTCCGGTGTTACGCGCCGGTTTGCACGACTGCTGGGCGCGTCTGTCCCGTTAGACGTGCAGCGGGCTGCATGTGTTGCACATCATGCCATGTTTTTCACCGTCGCGAGGTCCGTATTGCCACCACACACCACCACGGCTACCCGTTGCCCATCGCCAGGCACGAATGCGCCGGAGGTCAACGCTGCCAGCGCAACCGCACCGCCAGGTTCGGCGACGATGCGGCAGCGCTGCCACAACAGCGCCTGGGCATGTTCGACGTCGGCGTCGCTTACGAGCAGCGACTCGGCAACGAGGTCTCGGTGCGCCCACGGATGCTGCCCGATGCGCCGTGCCCCCAGCGACGATGCGGCGATTCCGGACACGTCCACGTCCACCGGCTGGCCGGCGGCCACCGCGGCGTTGAACGCCGCAGTGCCGTGCGTCTCGACCGCAACCACCCGCGCGTGCGGGTGCATCCATGCGGCGGTGCCGGCGAGCAGTCCCCCGCCGCCGCAGGCGACGATGACGACGTCCACGTCGGCTTGGGCGTCAAGTTCGCGCGCCAGCGTGCCTTGCCCGGCGATCACCAACGGATGATCATAGGCATGCGCGCTGAGCGCGCCGGTGCGTTGCGCATGCCGGTTGGCGGCTTCGAGCGCGTCCGCGTAGTAGCCGTCGACGACTTGCAGGTCGACGTCGTAGCGCCGGATGGCAGCGAGTTTGGCGTCTGGTGAGGTTGCCGGCACAAAGATGGTTGCGGGCCAGTTGAGCCGGTGGGCGGCCCAGGCGATCGCCACCCCAAAGTTGCCGCCGGAGGCGGCGACCACCCCGGCGTCTACCCGTTCGCTGGCGGTGAGCAGTGATGCGGCACCGCGCGCTTTGAACGCGCCGGTTTGCTGCAGATGATCCAGTTTGAGCGTCAGCCGGCCGTCGTGGGCGACGTCGAGGTCGTCAGCGTCGATGGCGATGACCGGGGTGTGGCGAATGAGACGGTCGATGCGTCCCGCGGCGGCGTCGATGTCAGCGCGGGTGATCGGCGCCACTGGCGCATCCGGGGCGACAGACACCCCGTCTACGTCCGCTGTAGCAGGCAGACCGGCATCGTCAGATGTAGCCGGTGTGTGAGGTGTCGACGGTGTGTGAGGTGTCGACGGGGTAGACATGGTCCCGTCCGGGCGGTTCACGCAGACCGTTCTTGCGGTTCGATGCCGTGCAGCTTGTTGTGCGGCACCAGCGTCGGGTTGGAGCGTTTCCGGACCGTTTCGGCGGTGATCAGGCATTTGCCGACGTCTTGGCGTGACGGCAGTTCATACATGGTGTTGAGGAGCACTTCTTCAAGGATGGCTCGCAAACCCCGTGCACCGGTTTGCCGCAGGATCGCCAGGTCCGCGACTTCTTCGAGCGCGTCGTCGTCAAAGTCGAGTTCGACCCCGTCGAATTCGAAAAACCGGCGATACTGCTTGGTCAGCGCGTTTTTGGGCCGGGTGAGAATGTCAACGAGCGCGTCACGGTCAAGTGGTTCAACCGACGAGACGACCGGCAGCCGGCCGATGAATTCGGGGATCAGTCCGTAGCGCACCAGGTCTTCGGGCAGCACGTCACGCAGCAGATCGGCAAGGTCGGCGTCGCGGGCGGCAACGACATCGGCGCCGAACCCGACGCCACGGCGGCCTTTGCGCTGCTCGACGATGCGTTCCAGTCCGGAGAATGCGCCACCACAGATGAACAAGATGTTGGTCGTGTCGATCTGGATGAATTCCTGGTGCGGATGCTTGCGGCCACCTTGGGGCGGCACTGAGGCGACGGTGCCTTCGAGAATCTTCAGCAGCGCCTGCTGCACCCCTTCGCCGGAGACGTCCCGGGTGATCGACGGGTTGTCGGACTTGCGGGCGATCTTGTCGACTTCGTCGATGTAGATGATGCCGGTTTCGGCCTTCTTTACGTCAAAGTCGGCCGCCTGGATGAGTTTGAGCAAAATGTTTTCGACGTCTTCACCGACGTAGCCGGCTTCGGTCAGCGCGGTGGCATCCGCAATCGCAAACGGCACGTTGAGCAGCCGTGCAAGTGTTTGGGCCAGCAGGGTCTTGCCAGAACCGGTGGGGCCGAGCAGCAGGATGTTGGACTTTTGCAGTTCAACGTGTTCGGACGAGCTGGAAGCCGTACCAACCTGGATGCGCTTGTAATGGTTGTACACGGCGACCGACAGCGACTTTTTGGGGGCGTCCTGGCCGACGACATAGTCGTTGAGGAACGCATAGATGTCACGCGGCTTGGGCAGCTCTTCAAGTTTGAGTTCGGCCGGTTCGGCCAGCTCTTCTTCGATGATTTCGTTGCACAGATCGATGCACTCGTCGCAGATATAGACGTTGGGGCCTGCGATGAGCTTTTTGACTTGCTTTTGCGACTTGCCGCAAAAGTTGCACTTCAGCAGGGCCTCGCCCTCACCGAACTTGGCCATCGTCGCCTCGCTGCTCGTAGCGGCGTGTGCACCCACCAGCGTTGTCCCACGCGCTGCTCGATGGTAACCAGCGCACCGACGGCGTGCTCGCACCAGCGATGCTAACGGTGTGGATACCGACGTCGCCGGTGTCCACGACAGCTGACCGGCACAACCGCGGCGGCCGACGGCCTACGGCGACCTACTTAGCCTGTTTGCGGCTGGTGATGATCTCGTCGATGATGCCGTAGTCCTTGGCACCTTGCGCATCGAGGATGAAGTCCCGGTCGGTGTCTTGGTTGATCTGCTCGGCGGTCTTGCCGGTCTTGTCCGCCAGGAGCTGGTTGAGCAGGTCGCGCATCCGCAGGATTTCGGTCGCTTGAATTTCGATGTCGACCGACTGGCCTTCCGCACCCCCGGACGGCTGGTGCAGCAGGATCCGCGAGTGTGGCAGCGCAAACCGTTTGCCGGGTGTGCCGGCAGCCAGCAGCACAGCGGCGGCCGAGGCAGCCTGGCCCATGCAGGTGGTCTGGATGTCACACTTGATGTATTCCATCGTGTCGTAGATGGCGAACAGCGCGGTGATCGACCCGCCTGGCGAGTTGATGTAGAGCGCGATGTCTTTGTCCGGATCTTCGGACTCCAAGTGCAGCAGCTGCGCCATGATGACGTTGGCGATCTCGTCGTTGACCGG
>JBBDVU010000038.1:0-6571 GCA_040903225.1 Nitriliruptoraceae bacterium
AGTCGGTCAAGTCCTCGCCATCATCGGCGACGCCGACGACACACCCGCCCAACCATCCGACACCAACCGCGACACGGAAAACACCGACGACACCGACGACACCAACCGCGACACGGAAAACACCGACGACACCACAACCGACCAGACCGACAACCACACCGAAACACCACAACCGTCGGCATCCGAGAAAACGGACCCCGGCGCTGGTGTGCTCACATCGCCGTTAGTCCGCAAGCTGCTGCGGGAAGCCGGTATTGCACCCGACTCGGTCACGGGCACCGGCAAGGGTGGACGGATCACTCGCGAAGATGCCGAACGGGCAATCGCCGCTGGACCCGCGTCCGCCGAGGATGCGCCCCGTTCCGATCGCCAGCCGGCGGTGGCAGATGCAGTTGGTGCCTCCCGGGGCGTGGCGTCCGCACCGGAACGACCGGCAGCATCGCCAACACAAATTGATTTCGGTGGCGAGCGCGAAGTCACCGTCGAACTGTCACGGATCCGTCGGGCGATCGCTCGCTCGATGATGGATTCATTGCACAACACGGCACAGCTCACCGCTGCGGTAGAAGTTGACGTCACAGCGATCATGAACTTGCGCAATGCCGTCAAAGACGACTTCAAGTCGCGCGAAGGTGCATCACTGACGCCGCTGGCCCTGATCGCCCGGGCGGTGTGCATGACATTGCCACGACATCCTGGCATCAACGCATCCATCGACCCAGAAGCCGGGTCTGCGACCTACCACCGCTATATCAACCTGGGTCTCGCCGTCGATACCGAACGCGGTCTGCTGGTGCCCAACATCAAGGATGCACACGACCTCACTGTTGCCGGTATGGCACGTGCGATCAACGATCTCGCCAAACGCACACGGGGCAAGCAGTTGGGGCCCGATGAAATCGCCGGTGGCACGTTCACGATTACCAATACTGGCTCGATGGGCACGCTGTTCGATACACCGATCCTCAATCCACCAGAGGCCGCCATTCTGGCAACCCCGGCGATCGAGAAGCGCCCAGTCGTCATCTCGGACGGATTGTCAGATTCGATCGCGATCCGGTGGATGACCTACCTGTGCCTGACCTACGACCATCGTATGGTCGACGGCGCCGATGCTGCCCGCTTCCTGCAAGACCTCAAGTATGTGCTCGAACGTCACGACTTCGCCACTGAGCTCGGCGCCTGATCTCATGCGCTCCACGGCCAACACGACGGAACCGACCAGTGTTGAGCAAGTGACAAACCAGTCCCGGATCATGGATCCGGCGGTAATACGGCAAGCCGCCAACGAGCCGCTGGTTGCTGTCGATGTGGGCTTGCTCGCGTATCTCGATGCCTGGCAGTGGCAAAAGGATCTCGTTGCCCGGCGACATGCCGGTGAGATCGGCGACACCATCCTGCTGCTGGAACACCCGCCGGTATACACCTTGGGTAAACGCACGGATCGCGCGAACCTGCTGTGGAACGAAGATCAGCGGCGCGCGCACGGCATCGACCTTGTGGAAGTGGATCGTGGCGGTGATGTGACCTACCACGGTCCCGGCCAATTAGTGGGGTACCCGATTATCAAGCTGGCCTCGATGCGCGCGGTTGTGCCGTACGTACGCACGCTCGAAGCGGTGCTCATCGAGGCGTTGGCCACTCTCGGCATCGCTGCACAGCGCAGCGACGGCTACACCGGTGTCTGGGTTGGGGACGCCAAGATCGCCGCCATCGGTGTTCGTGTCGCGTCGGGTGGCATCACCTCACATGGTTTTGCGCTCAATGTCCACCCGAATCTTGCAGACTTCGCCGGCATCATCCCGTGTGGGATCGCTGACCGAGACGTGTGTTCCGTCGCCTCGTTGGGTGTCGCCGCCACCATGTACGACCTGCGTGCCGCCATCACCAACGCCTTGGGTACGGTGCTCGACGTGCCGATTCGTTGTCAGTCTGTCGACGATCTGCCGGGCTACCCGCATACGGGACTCCCGCTAGCGTCGTCGGCTCGACACGACGAACCGATGCTTGCGACGGATCAGCGCTGACGAAAGCACGTATGTGACACAGCAACCGGTCATTCCGCCCGATGCCCGCACTCTGCGGGTGCTACCCCGCGAGCGTGTTCAACGTGCCGGCGTAATGCGTTCCACCATCGACACCCGACTTGCCGACGGCCGCAAGCCAGACTGGCTAAAGGTCAAGGCCAGCTTCGGTGAGAATTTCCGCGACATTACACGCCTGATGCAGGATCTCGATCTAAATACGGTGTGCGCCCAAGCCGCCTGCCCCAATATTTACGAATGCTGGGAGATGCGTGAGGCAACCTTCTTGATTGGAGGTGACGACTGCACACGTCGATGCGGCTTCTGCCAGATCAAGACAGGCAAGCCCGACGGGTATGACACAGACGAGCCTCGCCGAGTCGCCGAAGCTGTGGAACATCTCGGGTTGCGTTTCGCGGTCGTTACGATGGTCGCCCGCGATGACCTCGATGACGGCGGCGCCTGGCTCGTAGCCGAAACTATCCGGCAGATCCGCAGCCGCACGCCCAACGTTGGCGTTGAAGTCCTACCCAGCGACTTCGGCTTCGGCCACGATCCTGCCAGCGGCAGTGATGCGCTCGACCAGGTGGTGGATGCTGAACCTGATGTGTTCGCGTTCAATCTCGAAACGACCCGACGGCTGTTCCCGACCATCCGACCGGCGTTTGACTACGACCGCAGTTTGGCGTTCTTGGAATTGGCGCGCGCACGCCTCCCCGCTACTACCGCGATCAAGTCGAACATCATCGCCGGCATGGGTGAAACTGATGACGAGGTTCGTGAGTGTCTTGAGGATCTGCGGGCCGCAGGGGTGAATCTGGTCACGATCGGCCAATACTTGCAGCCGTCTGCACAACATCTGCATTTGGATCGGTATGTGACACCGGAGACGTTTGCTGCCTGGCGTGAGTTCGGTCTCGAACTTGGCTTTGCGCACGTGGAATCCGGCCCGATGGTTCGATCCAGCTACCACGCCGGAAATCAAGCCAGTGATGCCAATGCGTGGCAGCCGTCACCGAGCGATGCCGGCTGATCCCGCGGTTGTGGCATGGCAACAGCGCCGTGGCTGCGCCGGAATAGCCTCCGACGAGTAGTTCCTGGCCGACGCTTAGGGCTCCGGCGCCTGTTTATCCGGATCGGTCGTTGCTTCAGCCGGGATGGCTTGCGCTGCAGCGGCCGCATCCGCAATCACCGATTCGTCAACGACGCCGCCAGCGAATAGCGGCGTGTCTGCGTCACCGACCGCTACCGGCGCTTCTGTTCGCAACCACACGGTGCGCTGCGGGAACGGTATTTCTATCTGTGCCGCGTCTAGGGCGATCTTGATCCGCCGGCGCAGTTCACGCGCAATCGCCCATTGCTTGCCGGGCTGGGTCTTGACAACCAGTCGGATGTCGACGCTCGAATCGTTCAGCGCCTGGACACCCCAGATCTCAGGTTCGTCGATGAGATCCTCGGTGTAGGGTTCCTCGGAGGCCATCGCGCTGGCGACCTGCAGAATCAGCTCGCTCGCTGCATCAGTGTCGGTGCCGTAGGACACACCGATATCAAGCAGCGCCCGCGCCCACTCCTGGCTCATGTTGCCGATGCGCTGAATCTCACCGTTGGGAATGTGCCACAGCGTTCCAGTGACATCGCGAATTTGTGTCGTGCGCAGCGTCACACGTTCAACGACACCAGCCGCCTCACCTACGTCAATGATGTCCCCGACGCCGTATTGATCTTCGAGCAGCATCGCCACACCCGAAAGGAAGTCTTTCACGAGGCTCTGCGCGCCAAAACCCAATGCAACACCGATGATGCCCGCCCCGGCGATCAGCGGTCCAAGATTGAGTCCAAATGTGCCCAGGATCATAAACAGCGCGAGTATCCAGACGGCGAAGCCGGCAACGCTGGCGGCTAACGCACCCAGCGACTCCGCGCGCTGGGCGCGTCGCAGCGAAAACGTGGGTTCGGATTCTCCCAGCAGCTTCATTTTGGCGCGCAACCGATGTGCCGCAAATGTGTCTGGATCCTGTGCACGTTCAACGGCACGTCGTAGTGCTCGCCGAATGAAGCGCAGCGCAACGGAGGCAAGCAACAGAATCACGCCGATGCGCAGAAATGGTTCGAGCAAGTTGTCCGAAGCCCACAGCATCAGGGGCGAATCTGTGTATTGGTCAAGCCACTGGGTCAGCGGGCGGTCCACATCGCTGAACAGATCAGGTGTGATGTTCTCGGATGTTTCGGCTGCGAACGCGGTCGCTGCGGTCACGGAGGATCCTCGGGTAATCGGTGCCTTGTACCTACTACAAGCCGTGATCGCGACAACATGCCGTTTGCAAGCTCGCCGCGCAACGATTTACATAGACGTAACACAGCAGACACGCAGGTATCACAGCGGCGACTTACGTTAGTTGCCAACAGAGCAGGCGCAAACTCGCCCGTTCTGCTCCACTAGCTGACCACAAGGAGCACCCCATTGAGTAGCTCACCGCAAAGTGCGCAGGACGTCCTGTCGCTGATCAAATCGGAAGGTTACGAATTCGTCGACTTCCGATTCGTTGACCTGCCTGGCCTCGTGCAGCATTTCACCACGCCGGTGTCGGCCATCAACGAAGACGTGTTCAACAACGGCCTCTATTTTGACGGTAGCTCGGTTCGCGGATTTCAGGGCATTCAAGAGTCCGACATGCTGTTGCTGCCGGATGTCACGACGGCCAAAGCTGACCCGTTCCGCGACCGTCCAACGCTCATGATCTACTGCCACGTGCATGACGCGATCACCGGAGAAGCCTACTCCCGTGACCCCCGCAACATCGTGCGCAAAGCCGAGGCGTATCTGAAGTCGACCGGTATCGCCGACACCGTCTTCATGGGTCCGGAAGCCGAGTTCTTCATCTTTGATTCGATCAATTTTCAGGTTCAGCCGCACGAGTCGTTTTACTCGATCGACTCGATCGAAGGTCCGTGGAACACCGGACGTGACGAAGATGGCGGAAACCTGGGCTACAAGCCGCGTACCAAGCAGGGCTATTTTCCGGTGCCGCCAATGGACCATTTCCAGGACCTGCGTTCTGAGATGAGCCACCAGCTCGAACTCGCCGGTATTCCGGTCGAGTTGCAACATCACGAAGTCGGTGCGGGCGGTCAGGCGGAGATCAACATCCGGTTCGACACGCTGGCGGCGATGGCCGACAAACTCATGACGTTCAAGTACGTCACCAAGAACACCGCATGGCAAGCCGGCAAGACCGTGACGTTCATGCCCAAGCCGATATTCGGTGAAAACGGTTCAGGCATGCACACCCACCAGTCGCTGTGGAAAGACGGCGAACCGCTGTTCTACGACGAGTCCGGCTACGGCCAGTTGTCGGAACTTGCGCGCCACTACATCGGCGGGATCCTCGCCCACGCGCCATCGGTGCTGGCGTTTACCAACCCGACGACCAACAGCTACCGACGTTTGGTTCCCGGCTATGAAGCACCAGTGAACCTGGTGTACTCGGCACGCAACCGATCGGCCGCTGTGCGCATTCCGATCACCGGAAGCTCGCCGAAAGCCAAGCGGATTGAGTTCCGGGTGCCCGACCCGTCCTGCAACCCCTACCTGGCGTTCAGTGCAATGTTGATGGCTGGTCTCGACGGCATCCGCAACCGGATCGAGCCGCCGGACCCGGTCGACAAGGACATCTACGACCTGCCACCCGAAGAACTCTCAAACCTGCCGAGCGTGCCCCGCAGTCTTGAGGAAGCACTGCACGGGCTCGAGGACGACCACGAGTTCCTGCTCGAAGGTGGGGTGTTCACCGAGGATCTGCTCGAGAAGTGGATTCAGTACAAGATGGACGAGGAAGTCGCCCAAGTCGGCTTGCGACCACACCCGCTAGAGTTCCAGTTGTACTACGACATTTAGGCATTAGAGCCAGAAAACCGCCTCTGACCTGCGGTTTTGTATCTGGTCCGGAACCTCATTCCGCGAGGATTCCGCACGAGGACCGTGCGCGACGCCCCCAAGGCCCGCGCACGGTCCTCGTCGTTTGGCTGTCGGGCCAGGCTCGCGACTCAGGCTGCCACTCGACCGAGGCGGGGCAAGACCTTGACCCATTCGAGGTCGGGCAGTTCGCGGCGGGCTCGGAGCAGGGCGTTCACGCCGACGTTGACGCGGTGGACCTCGTCGTCCTCGGTGGACCAGTCGGTGTTGTGGAGCAGCCAGGTCGACACGTCAGACCACGACCAGCGGGCACCCCAGTTGGTGTTGCGCACCGGAGGAGGGAACGGATCGGTCGCAGACTTGAGCTGGCCGCGTGAGTACTTCGCGACCGCCTCGCGGCTCTTGCCGATCCGATCGGCGACCTCCTGGAGGGTGACCTCGTCGCCCTCGTCCTGGACAGCGAGGGTCTCGATGTCGAGGTCCAACGACAGGGTCGCGATGCAGCCGAGCAGCAGGTCGCGGTAGCGCGGGTACTCCCCCGCGCACTCGACTACCCAAGCGCCATTCTCCTCGCCGACCGAGAAGGCGTGGCCATCGAGGGCCTCGAAGATCTCGTCGTCGCGGTCCGCGATGG
>JBBDVU010000039.1:0-1109 GCA_040903225.1 Nitriliruptoraceae bacterium
ATGCAAGGTTCCGCGATGGTGTACGTCAACGTCAGGACCTCCTGTGGTCCGGTCGGATGTGCGCCGCCGTGTCTGCCAGAGCGACGGTTCGTCGCGCTGGCGCCATCAGCCTAGAGGCTTGCCGGCCTGGAAGGCGAGTTGGTAACGCATGGCTGCGCACAGTGCACCGACCTCACGCATAGCTGTCATGACCGCACGATACCGTCCTGAGCTCAGCGTCACGAACCACGCCCCCGACAATCAGGTCCTCGATCCCATGACCAACCCGTCTGGATCCTCGCGACCGGCGATTACACCTGCGAGCCACAGTCGAGTCCGCTATCGTCGTGAGGTGGACGCCACGCATCTCGGAGGTCGGGTATCGATCCGTCACCTCGTTAATGATGCCGAACATGGCCCGGTGCCGACTGACGTGGTGGGACGCCTGCTCTCCTACGACCCCGAACTGGTCCTGCTGGTCGACCGCAAGGGCCGCTTGCGCATGTTGAGCACCCCATCAATCGTCGCGTCGAAAGCCATTCCAGAGCATCCGCGGTTGCCTGCAGAACCATTCGTCGGCACGTACGAACAACCGTTGCAACGTGAGGCTGCACGGGCGCTGCTGATCTGCGAAAACCGCTGCCTGCTGGTGGCACACAGGCCGGCGGCCGATGAGATCGTTTGGACGGCCCCGGGCGGGGGCATCAATGAGGCCGAAGAGCCACGGGTCGCCGCTGAACGGGAGGTGCGGGAGGAAATCGGCGTCGACGTCTCGCTCGGTCCGTTGGTGCTTGAGCGCACCGCGACGTTTCCGTTCCGCAACGCGTGGCTGACCCAGCACGAGCTGTGGTTCGCCGGGCTGGTGGACCCAGCCGAAGCGGCCGATGTCGCAGCTCGCGCGCCGCTAGATGATCCGGGCATCTCCGAAGCCAGATGGTGGACAGCTGACGACATGGAGCGAGGCACGGCGGTGGCGCCGGCTCGCCTGCCCCAGGTGGTGCGCGCATTCATCGCACATGGAGCACCGTCGACGCCGTGGCGCTTCGATGAACCTGCGCCCGCCGAGCACCACTAGGCCCTCTGTAAGCGTGTCGGTTGGGTGTGGTGGGGCCAGTTCCTCCGAATTCAAG
>JBBDVU010000040.1:0-6471 GCA_040903225.1 Nitriliruptoraceae bacterium
CATGGCTGATCAGCGGTGCCGTTGCGTATTCCCAGCGGGTCACGACGTCGGTCTCCTGTCGAATGGCTTTCGACCGGGCACGGTAGTTCGCAGGCCAACGAAGTCCGAATCACACCGCCTGCTGCAACCCCGTGGCATGCAGCAACTCGCGTCGCTCAACTTCGCCGAGACCGCCCCATACTCCGTAGGTTTCGCCGGTCACCAACGCATAGTTTCGGCACGCGATGACTGACGGGCACTGCCGGCAAATGTACTTGGCGGCCTCTTCACGAGCGAGCCGTTCCCGCTTTGGTTCGAACCGGTTGGGGCCAAAGAACAGCCGGGGGTCCTCACTGCGACATCGCGCTTCGCGAACCCAGTCAGGTTCGCCTAGTCCTGTCGCGTCGGCAGCGGTCACTACAGTTGTGGATGCGTGCACGGATCCCCCTTGCAACGATCTACCCGCGCACAACGTATTCCTGATGGGTCCCGAACGCTAGAGGTCAGCTATCTGAGGGCGGGCTGGCGGACTGTTCCGGGTCAAACGCTTCTACGAGTACGACCGGACCTTCGACCGCATGGACTCGAACCGGCGTTCCGACTTTGGCTCGCTTGCCGTCACCCGTCCACTTCGCCCGCCACAGGGCCCCATCGATGTAGACATGTCCTTCAGGGTTGAGGACCGAACGCACCAGACCTGGCCGGCCAACGAGATCTTCGATCGCCACACCTTCAGGACCTGCTTGTGCGCGCAACAGGCTGGTCATCACGAAGACGAAAAACACGAAGACCGTCAGCGTGGTCGCCCCGATCAGCCACGGATTGAGCTGCAGCGCCGCAGCGTCATAGAACCAGATAGATCCAGCAACGAACGTGACGGTCGATGCCAGTGTTACCGGACCGAAGCCAGCTATGGCCGTATCGACTGCGTATAGGATCAGTCCGAGGATCACCAGCGCGACTGCCCACGACACGACCGGCAACACCGTCAGCCCGAACACGCCGATCGCCGCCATGATGATGCCTGCCAGCCCAGCGACGCCGAAGCCCGGCTGAAACAGTTCGAATAGCAGCATGCCGATACCGACGACGAGCAGCAGATAGATGAACGGTCCAGTCGTCGCCGCGTGCAGCATCCGCCGCACAAGCCCAAGCGAATGGAATCGCACATCAACTTCACAGGCACGCAAACGCAATTCTTGCTGGTCGCTCCCCACCAGCACCGTGTGTCCGTCAAGTTCGACCAACAGTGGCTCGAGACCCGTCGTAACGACCGCGAGCCCGGCGGTTTCGAGCTCTTGAGCGGAAACGCGTTCCGTCAACAGGCGCCGCGCGACCTCGGCGTCACCGCCGGTTTCGTCAACAAGCCGCGCCACGGCCGCGTCGGTGTCGAAGCCATCGTCGACCGCCAGGTCCACCGGCAGCAAAGGGCCAACCGACGCATCCGGCGCGAGTGTGCGGATGTGCGCGGATGCCCACAGCACTCCGGCGGCTCCTTGCGCTTGGCCTGCCGAGCCGATGGGTCCGACAAACGTGGCAACCGGCACGCGGCTGTCGCTGATGCGCGCTACCACTGCATCAAGGTCTGCCGAAACGCCTCCACGGGACGAGAACTGGAACACCACCAGTTCGGAGCCGTTGTCGTGTGCCAGCTCGAGGATGTCACCAACTTGCGCGACCACAGGCGGGTCAATGAAGCCCCCGCGCAGAGGGAGCACTTCGACGGTTCGAACATCGTCTTGCGGTACCGGAGGACACAAGCCATCTGGCGTGTCAGCTTGCTGAGCATGACTCACCGAAGCGAGCGCGACCGAGACCAACGCGACCATGACAAACAGTGTCAGGGCACGCCGGACGTGAACAAGACATGAGGTGGACATGCGCGGCAGCGTAGCGACGACGTGCAAGCCTCAGGAACCCCGGGCATCCTGCGCGACACGCGGCCAAACGGCCGCATGGTTTACGCTCGGTTGATCCGCAACCTTGGAAGTGCGCCCATGCCTGATGACAGCGGGAAACGCCAGACCAGCCAGACCGACGATGAGCCGACGGTGGACGAAGGCGTTGGAGAAAGCCTCGACGGTAGCGCCGATGAGTCAGCTGACACCGAAGGCCGGCGGACGCAGCTGACGCCGTTTGGTGCCACGATGCCGCCACGCCCGCCGAGGCGCACGGGTTTTTTCGTTGACCCCGCAGATCTGCGCGAGCATGTCGGCGACTTGCTGCGTACGATCCTTGGTCGTTACGAAGTCGATGCGTTCGGAAACTTCACCTTCACCCATGAGGAAGCTCGAATCTTTGTGACAGTCGGACCCACCCCCATTGGGTTGCAGGTCGGTGTCTTCTCGGTCACGAATCTCGACCTGCCGCTGACCCCCAAGCTCAGCGAATTCCTCCTCACGACCAATCACGCGCTCGGCTTCGGGTCGTTTAGCTACGATTCCTCCAACGAAGCGGTCTGGCTGCGTCACACATTGCTGGGAACAACCCTTGACCTGCCAGAGTTGCACGCGGCCGTCGCGGCGATCGCATCGACGGCGGCAGCGCTGGACGACCGCATCCGCGACCAGTTCGGCGGCCGCACCTTCGAAGATGCCCCCGATGACATGAAGCAGCGGGTCGAGCCACCTGATACCTCACAAGGCGGCACGTTTCCCAATACCAGCGGCTACCTATAGACGTCGTTGACCACGCACGACCGGCAAGTTGCACCCAGCCCAACCGGTACCTGTACGGCCGCACGTACTCAGCCACAGAAACCGCGTCTAGCCACGGTACGATTGTGCGTTAACCCGGTCGTGTTCATTCTGCATCACCCCTTCCCGTCTGTTTGTTCGGAGGACCCGCTTGAGTTCTGTCAACGGCAGCTCGCACGGTTCAGGCACATCACGCGGCCTGGCGGTTGTTCTGCGTATCGTGGCAATCACGGGCATCGTCGGAGTGATCAGCGGTTTGATCGGCGTGTTGTTCCTGCCCGGCGCGATCGCAGCGACCGACGTCGTCGCCGCCGTCAGGTCGGACGTGCTGGACATCGCACCGATGGGTGAAGCAACGGCCACACCGGAGAACTCCTACATTTTCGACGCCAATAGCCAGCAGTTGGCTGAATTGACGTTCGAAGAAAACCGGGTTCCCGTTTCTCTCAGCGAGATTCCGCAGGTGGCTGTCGACGCGGTGCTCGCCACCGAGGACGCGAACTTCTACACCCACGAAGGGGTGCACCACCTCGCAATTCTGCGAGCGGCGGTCGACAACTTCCGGTCAGGTGAGATTGAATCGGGTGCGTCAACCATTACGCAGCAGTACGTCAAACTCGCGTTCCTGACTCCCGAGCAGACCTACCAGCGCAAAATCCAGGAAGCGATCTATGCGTTGGAACTCGAACGCCAGCTGACCAAGGATCAGATCCTTGAGCTCTATCTCAATCGCAGCTATTACGGTTCCGGCGTGTACGGCATTGGGACCGCTGCGGAACGATACTTTTCGAAAGACATCGGCGACATCAGTCTCGGCGAGGCTGCTGCCCTAGCGGGCATCTTGCGCTCGCCAGAGCGCAACAATCCGATCGCCAGTCTGCAAAACGCGACCGACCGTCGCGACGTCGTGCTGCGTCAGATGGCCAACCACGGGTTTATTTCGCAGGCGCAAGCAGAACAAGCGATGAACGAACCGTTGCGCCCCGTGATCTCCGACCCCCCACCACCTGAGTACCCATTCTGGACGGACCTGGTGTCCCGTGTGTTGGTCAACGAGCAACTCGCCAGTGATCTCGGCATGGATATGAGCGCGCTCGAAGCGATGGGGGCAACGACCGACGAACGTCGCCGCAGGGTGTTCCAATCGGGATTGCGGATCTACACCACCCTCGATCCGCAGATGCAGGCATACGCCGAAGAAGCCATCCGACAGCATCTGACCTACGACGAAGAACCGCTGCACGAGATCGCGCAAGAGCCGATGGGATCGATCGTCAGTGTCGAGCCGGGAACCGGCGCCATACGCGCGATGGCGATCGGCCCACACACCTACGGGACGTGCAGCGAAGACAGCAGCTGGGTCGGCGAAACCGAAGACGGCCAACTGCTGTGCGACCGCACCAAAGTCAACCCGGCCGTGCGCGGAATCGGCGGGTCGGGCCGCCAACCCGGGTCGGCGTACAAGCCGTTCGTGCTCGCCGCGGCACTCGAAGACGGTGTGCCGCCGTCGCTGACGCTCGACGCGCGCGGCCCGAAAGAGATCGACGGGTGCATCGACGGCACGGCAGGCAGCACCTACGTGGTGCGGAACTCCGGTGGCGACGACATCCTCAACATGTATCAGGCTGTGGCGCGCTCAAGCAACGTCTATCACGCGATGCTGGTCGCCGAGATCGGACCCGAGAAGCTGGTGCACATGTCGCACCGCCTTGGCATCACCTCAGAACTGGGCGCCAACTGCAGCCTCGCGCTCGGGGCGGCGGACGTTTCGCCGCTCGAAATGGCCACGGCGTACGCGACACTCGCCAACCGTGGCGAATACTGCGCGCCATTCCCCATCACCCGTATCGAAGACGCGGACGGCAATCTCATTTGGGACTACACGCCCAATTGCCGCCAAGTGCTGGACACCGAGATCGCTGACCGGGTCGTCGACATGTTGGCCGGTCCCGTTTCTGGTGGCGGCACTGCGCCGATTGCCAACCTCGGACGGTGGCCCACCCGCGGCAAGACCGGAACGACAAACGATTTCGTCGACGCATGGTTCGTCGGATTTGTCCGCCAGCTGGCGACAGCGGCGTGGATCGGCTATCCCAACGGTCAGCGGTTCTACGTCGACGAAGATGCCGCCCAGGAAGCCTGCGGCGACCAGCACTTCCTCAATCAGTGCCCGCCGACACGAAGCCTGATGCAAAACGTCACTGTGGCCGGTCAGGGGTACGCGAGAATCTTTGGCGGCACGATTCCCGCACCGATGTGGCGTACCTACATGGGCAGTGTCGTCGAGCAGTTCGAACCGCAGGGATTCACCTCCCCGCCACCGATGCCGACTGGCCCGATCCCGAATCTTGCACGATTGGCTCGCGACTTGGACTTGGACGAGCTCGAGCAACTCGCGATCGAAGCAGGGTTCCGGGTCCAGATCAATGAAGTCGAGGACTATCGCCCGGCAGGCGAGATCATCCGCCAAACACCCGCAGCGGGAGAAGTTCAGCCGCTGGGCACCCTGATCGTTATCGAAGTCTCCGACGGGTCAGGTGCGGAACCGATTGTTCCCGACGTCGTCGGCATGACCTACGAAGAGGCACGCGAACGGATACGCCGTGCCGGATTCGAAGCGGGCCGAAACAATCCGGCCACAAACGATCCGGACGAAGACGGGATCGTGCTGCGCCAGCGGCCCGACCCCGGCGCCGGTCCCGATGACCGTGCGTTCGACGACGACCCGCGCGTTATCGTCTGGGTCGGCCGCTACGAGTCAAGCTAGGTGGGTTTCGCGACCCAACTCGTGGCTGGCATCGCTGGAATTGGCGCAGCCTGCTTCGCGTACGGCACAGTGGTGGAACGCCGGTGGTACCGCGTCCGTCATCTGACCCTGCCGGGTGTGCTGCGAATTCCAGGCACGCTCCGTGTGCTCCACCTCAGCGACATCCATCTGGTCCCACGACAGGCACATCGAACCGCCTTCATCCGCTCGCTGACCGATTTCGAGTACGACCTTGTGGCGGTGACCGGGGATTCGCTCGGCGACGTCGGCGCGGAGCAACCGATCGTCGAGGCGTTGGGCAGCCTCACCTCGAGCAAGGTGCCGGGCGTCATGGTCCTCGGCAGCAACGATCTGTTCGGTCCGGTGATCAAGTCCCCGCTGAGCTATTTCACCAAGCCTGGCCGCCGTACTCATGGCGCACGGCTGGACACCCAGCGGCTCATCGATGGGCTGGCCGGCCACGGTTACGTAACGCTACGCAATGGCACTGCCGTGCTCGCGACTCGCACTGGAACTGTCGCGGTCGGCGGAATCGACGATCCGCATCTGGCGACAACGGTGATCCCGCCGGCGCCACAGGTAACCCCAGCCGGCGGCAACCATGCACTGCACCTTGGCCTTGTCCACGCTCCCTACACTGATGCGCTCACGACACTGGTCACTGCCGGACACGACGTCCTGCTTGCCGGCCACACGCACGGTGGCCAGGTCCGATTTCCTCCTGTGGGTGCACTCGTTGGAAACTGCGACCTGCCGCTGAAGCAAGTGCGCGGAGTATCGCAGTTCGGCGGGCGCTGGCTGCATGTGTCGGTAGGTCTCGGCCACTCGAAGTATGCGCCATTTCGATTTGCGTGCCGCCCTGAGGCAACGATCATCACCGTGACCGGCAACCACTGACCGCTGGTAGTTCGACAGTCACTCTGACGGGTTCGCGCGCGTTCGCGCACGGGTGTACGATCCTCGCGTGCTCCCGTTCGGGAGCATCATTTTCGCCGGGATGTAGCGCAGCTTGGTTAGCGCGCCTCGTTC
>JBBDVU010000041.1:0-6434 GCA_040903225.1 Nitriliruptoraceae bacterium
GAACGGAAGGCAGCCACGTGGCGGCAGGAGTGCACGACACCACGCTGGGTCTTGATCATCGCAAGCTGGGGATGTGGACCTTCCTCGGCTCCGAGTTCTTGTTCTTCGGCGCCTTCATCTCGGCGTATCTGCTGTACCTCAACGCGACAGCCGGTGGGCCGGGTGTCGAAATCTTCGACATCCCCTTCACGTCGATCAGCTCATTCGTCCTGCTCATGAGTTCGCTGACCATGGTGTTGGCGCACAGTGCCCATTCGCACGGCGACATGCGGCGTATGCGCATGTGGATTCTGGCAACCGCCGGTCAAGGCGCGGTGTTCCTCGGTGGCCAGGTATTTGAATTCACCGTCTTCGTGCGTGAGGGGTTGGTACTCACCCAGTCGCCGTTCGCGACGTCGTTCTTCGTTTTGACCGGATTCCACGGCGTGCACGTCGCAGTCGGCATTCTGCTGCTGCTGAGCTTGTATGCAATGTCGCTCACCGGCAAGATCAAGCCTAATCAGGAAGTCAAGACTGAGATGATCGGCCTGTACTGGCACTTCGTCGACATCATCTGGGTTGTCATCTTCACCGTCGTCTACCTGATCCCCGAAGTCGCTGGCCTGTAGCAGCGGCTCAACAGCACGTCCTCGCCAGGAGTTAACGCGATGAGCACCACCGAAACGGCCGACACCGATCAGCACGGTCACGCGCACCCGACGCCTCGCAAGTACGTCAACATCGCGATCGTGCTTGCGATTCTGACTGCGCTCGAGGTGTCGACGTACTTCGTGGATTTCGGTGTCATCGCTATCCCGCTGCTGATCGTGCTGATGACCATCAAGTTCCTGTACGTCGCCGGCTGGTTCATGCACCTGAAGTTTGATTCATCGCTGTTCAGCAAACTGATGTACACCGGGCTGACGTTCGCGCTCGTGCTGTATGCGATCACGTTGGCAGCCGTCAATCTTGGCCATTTCCACTCGTGATCATGCCACCATTCCGTCGTAGCCCGAGAGGTCGGAAGTGAAGAACGGTTTCGTTTCAAGGATCGTGCTGCCTGTCGTGTTGCCGGTCGTGGTCCTGCTCACGATGGCTGCGCTCGTCGGAGCGGTCGCGCTGAGCCTGCTGTACAACACGCACTACGGCTCGCTGATGCTGGCGGCAGTTGCAGCGGCCGGAATCCTGTTCACGGTCAGTCTCGCCAGTTCTCAGGAACGTCTCGGAGGGCCCAAGCGCACCGTCGTCCTGCTGGCCGCCGCTGTGCCACTGCTAATCGGTGGCGCAGTCGGGTTCGGACTCATCGGCGGTGTCGACGACGCGGACCGGATGATCAATGTGCAGCCGTTGATTGTCGTGCCGGATGATGCGCCAATCATTGCTGCCGAGAACTCGCTCGAGTTCTGCATCGGCCAAGAAGGCAGTTGTGAGCCGATCGACGTCTGGGATGTTGTTCCTTCCCAGCAGACTGACACGATCACGTTTCTCTTCGACAACCGCGAAGTTGGTGTTCAGCACAACGTGGTGATCACCGATCTTGCGGGCGAAGATGACGACCCGCAGCCGGGTTCGACGACGTATGCCACGACGACCCTTGTTGCCGGTCCGGCAGTTGAGCCCTATGTCAGTAGCGACCTGACCTGGAATGACCTTCCCGAACAGTGGTACTTCTTCTGCGCTATCCACCCCAACATGCAGGGTGTGGGCCAGGTCGTCGCGGAGTAAGCAGCGAGACGATACTGGTGCTGCCAATCGACTCCGCAGACTGCACGCGTTCGTGACTTCAGGCGGTCGAGACCTGACTGGGGTAGGTAGCTGTTGCCGGTTGGGCGGCTTGTGCCCACATCCAGAATGCTGTGGCCCACAAGGATGCTGCTCCGAGAATGTGGAGCGAAACGAGGGCTTCGGGCACACCAAGCGCATACTGCGTGTAGCCGATCGTTCCCTGCAGCAGTTCTATCACCAGCAGTGCTAGAGCAGTGGCTCGCAGGCGCGTATCTGGCACGTGGCGCGTGATGACAACCAACGCCACCGTGAGACCCAGGAGTAGCCAAACGGCGTCTGCATGGGCGATCGCAGCCAGCCGGATGTCGATGGGAAAACGTGGTGCGCTCGCATCGCCCCCGTGAGGGCCAGCACCGGTGACGACGGTTCCGAGAACCAGCACGGCTGCCGCAACAACAACGACCGCCAGGCTCAGGTGTCTGATCGGAGCCGTGACGGCTCTGGTTCTCGGCGGGCGAATGCGCTCGTGCAGTGTGACTGCGGCGGCCGTCAACACCATCGACAGCAGGAAGTGCCCCGCGACCGTGTATGGCGACAAGCCGGTCAGCACGGTCACGCCGCCGAGTAGCGCCTGAGCGAACACGCCCAGCGGTAGCAGCCACGCCAAACGTTCCACGATGACTGGATGCGGCCGTGTCCTGCGCACTTGCACGAACACTGCCACCACGGCGGCAAGCACAACGAACGTGAGCAGCCGGTTGCCAAATTCGATGGCTGCCTGCCAGCCGGCGTGGTCGCCGCCCGGGGCGGGAACTAGATTTTCGCCGTCGCAAGTGGGCCACTGCGGGCAACCAAGACCGCTACCAGTGACGCGCACCAGACCGCCGGTAAACACGATCAGGATGTTGGTCGCGATCGCTGCATTCACGAATTGCCGGAGGCGTTGAGCATCGCGTGCTGACGGCGCATTCATGCGCCTATCGTAGGGCACAAGGGGCGTGCGCCTGGTGTCCGCGGCAGCTATTGCAGCCGCGACTTGCAGACCGTCGCCTGCAGCGACACCGTGTGACCGGTTGTGGCGTCGCTGGCATCAGGCGGGTGACCGAACAGCAAGTGAGACGAGACTAATTGTGACTGACGAACATGGGTGTTCCGATGGCCCGCGGGATCGTGGGCCGGTCGCAAGCAACTGTGTCGAGATGTGCGGAGCCATTGCAGACGTCTCCACCATTCGGGCGTTCGTATCACAAACCTTGGCGGAACTGGGTGCGACCGACACCATCCAGGATCGTGGTGCGCTTGTGATCGACGAACTTTGCACGAACAGTCTCGTGCACGGATACGGCACCGAGCCTGGCTACCTTCGCATCGAGGTCGCGCGGATCGGCAGTTCGTACTACATCCTGTTCGCCGACCGCGCCGGAGGGTTCGATCCGACATCGGTGACGCCGGTGCCGATCAGCGGGGATGTCGGCGACCGAGCTGTCGGCGGACTGGGCCTTCTTCTGGTCCGCGCGTCGACCCGGCAGCTGCGCTATCTGCGAGTAGACAACGAGAACCAAACAACCGCCATCCTGTAGACGCACCGACCAACCATCACTTGTTGATGTTGCGCGTACCCTCCCGACTACGACGGCTGAAGACCCAGGAAACTCGTGACCACTCAGATGGAACCGGAACCGGCTGCTGGCGACAGCGTCGGTCCGATGCATGAGCGCGGCCGGTATGAAGGCCGTGGACCCGTTGCCTGGAGCCGCTTGCGCCAGTATGTGCTGGTTACCAAGCCGCGCATCATCGAACTGCTGTTGGTCACAACGGTCCCCGCCATGGTTATCGCCGCGGGCGGCTGGCCGTCGACCTGGCTGGTGCTAGCCACGCTCATCGGTGGCGCGATGTCCGCCGGCAGCGCGAACACGTTCAACAACGTCATCGATCGTGACATCGATCGCACGATGGCGCGCACGGCTGCGCGGCCGACCGCGCGCGCGGAAGTCTCACCGGGTGCGGCCATGGTTCTGGGCGCCACACTCGGGATCGCGGGATTCGTATGGCTGTGGCTGTTCGTAAATCTCGTAGCGGCGTTGCTGGCGACCTCAGCGATCGCGTTCTACGTCGGGGTGTACACCGTCGGACTCAAACGCCGGACCAGCCAGGCCGTTGTCATCGGCGGGGCAGCCGGTTGCGTTCCAGTGCTCACCGGCTGGGCTGCGGTAACTGGCGGAAGTTTGGCCGACCCGCGCCCGTGGCTGCTGTTCGCCATCGTGTTCTGGTGGACGCCGCCGCATTTTTGGGCGCTGGCAATGAAGTACCGGGACGACTATCGGCGGGCCGGATTGCCGATGCTTCCGGTCACTCACGGTAACGACGAAGCGACACGGCAGATCCTGCTGTACAGCTATCTGCTGCTGTCCGTCGTATTGCTTTACGTCGCCGGAGGCCGCGCAGGTTGGTTGTTTGCTGGCGGCGGGTTCGCGATGACGGTGGTGTGGATCCGGCTGGCGCACAAGCTGCGAACGTCGCGGCAGGTGCCTGATGCAATGCGGTTGTTCCACTACTCAACCGTGTACCTGGCCGGGATCTTCGTGCTTGCTGCAACTGACGCGGTGCTGGTCGCGTAGCTCTTCTGGTTGCTCACCTGGGGTCTTGACCTGCCGTCGGTCAGCAGGTCAACTCGTGGCCCGCTGACCTGGGAGATTTGCGTGACATCAGCCTCTGTCCTCGAACAGCGTGACGAGATCGTTGCCGAAACTGCCGGCAAGACCCTCGCCGACGTGTTCATGGCGACCTGTGATGCAAACGGGGGCAATCCTGCGCTCGTAGTCAAACACGACGACGACTTTGTGACCCACACGTGGTCGGACTATCGCACGGCTGCACGTGGGGTCGCGATGGGGTTGCGTGACCTGGGCGTGGAACGTGGCGACTTCGTCGCGATGATGATGAGCAACCGGCCGGAACATGTGATCGCGGATGTCGGTGTGGTGCTTGCTGGCGCGACACCCGTCTCGGTCTACAACACCCTGACCGCGCTACAGATGGCGTTCATCGCCAATGACTGTCGCGCGCCCGTCATTATCGTTGAGGACGACCAGTTCGCTCAGCGCTGGTTGGATATCGCCGATCAGCTCGATCACCTGCGCCACATCGTTGTCGTCGACAGCACCGGACTTGTCGACGATGCCAGGGTGCTGACGTGGCAGGAGCTGGCAGCGCGGGGGAACACCGCGGTAGAGCATGATCCGGCAGCGTTCGAAGCGGCGTGGCGCGCAGTCGAGCCTGATGATGCGGCCACGCTGATCTACACCTCCGGGACGACCGGGCCACCCAAAGGCGTGATCCTCAGCCACCGCAATGTGTTGTATCAGCTTGGGGTGATCCAGCGGCTGCTCGACGTGCGCCCGGGTCAGCGTGGCATTTCCTACCTGCCGTTAGCACATGTCGCCGAACGGATGGTGACCCACTACATCGGCGTTCGCTACGGCGGCACGATCTATTTTGTGCGAGATCTGACGCAGGTTGTCGACACCCTGCAGGCGGCACGCCCACAAATGTTCATGGCGGTCCCGCGCGTTTGGGAGAAGATGTACGCCGCGATTCTCGCCAAGATCGATGACGATCCCAAAAAGGCGCCGATTGCTCATCGGGCGATCGACGTCGCTACGCGAGCGGTCCAGGCCGAGCTTGACGGCCGCGCGCCATCGTTGGCGCTGCGTGCTCAGCGCGCCCTGTTCGACAAACTGGTGTTCTCCAAGATCCGCCACGGGCTGGGGCTTGACCAGCTCCGTTACGCCATCTCGGGTGCTGCGCCGATCAGCCCACAGCTGTTGACGTTCTACCAGGCGATCGGCATCGAGATTCTAGAGGTCTACGGCATGACCGAGACCACGGCGGTCATCACCGCCAACCGTCCGGGACAGGCGCGCATCGGCACGGTGGGTACACCATTGCCGGGTGTAGAGGTGCAGTTGAGCGACGACGGGGAAATCCTGACGCGCGGCCCCAACGTCACGCCCGGCTATTGGCAGAAACCAGAAGCGACCGCCGAACTCATCGACGCGGACGGCTGGCTGCACACGGGCGACCTAGGTGTCATGGATGACGACGGGTACGTGACGATCAGTGGTCGCAAAAAGGAGCTGATCATCACGGCCGGTGGCAAGAACCTGTCCCCGAACAACATCGAAGAGGCGATCAAGCAGCAGTCGCCGATCATCGGTCAGATCTGCGCGGTCGGCGACAACCGCTCGTATATCGCAGCGCTCGTGGTCCTCGACGGCGAACTACTGCCGGGCTGGTGCCAGCGCACCGACCTAGCGTTCACCTCGGTCGCTGGCTTGGCAGAACATCCGGCGATCATCGAAGAGGTTGCCCGTGCCGTTGAGGCCGGAAATGATTTGCTGGCACGCGTCGAACAGGTCAAACGGTGGGCGATCCTGACAGACGAGTGGACGGCCGAGTCTGACGAACTCACGCCCTCGATGAAACTCAAGCGCGACGTCGTGCATAAGAACTATGCGCAGGTCATCGAGTCGCTGTATGACAACTGAGCCCGGATCGGCTGCGTGATGAGCACGACGGCGTCCGCGGCGTCACCGCCTCACGATGCCGTGGTCACCGGCGAGCGCCGTCGGTAGCGCGGAGGTGGACGGGAATCGAACCCGCCAGGGAGTGTTTGCACCCCCTCGTCGGCTTTGAAGGCCGCGGGACCCACCAGGCGTCCTGACACCTCC
>JBBDVU010000042.1:0-1089 GCA_040903225.1 Nitriliruptoraceae bacterium
GAATCCCTCGATCCAGAAGTTGTTGCAGAGATCCGTGAAATGAAGTCGCGTATCGAAGCCAAGCCTGAAGTCCGGCGCCACGGCAGCCGCCAAATCAAGCTCGGTCCCGGTGGTATACGGGACATCGAATTTACGGTGCAACTGCTGCAACTCGTGCATGGACGCGGAGATCGATCGTTGCGTCACACTGGCACGCTGGCGGCGCTGGCTGCACTGGCAGCAGGCGGCTACGTCGATCCTGAAGATGCCGAACCGTTCGCTGACGCGTATCGCTTGTTGCGCACCGTCGAGCACCGGTTGCAACTTGCCCATGAACGTCGCACCCACACCATCCCCGACGATGAGGAACGCCAGGAATGGTTAGCGCGATCACTGGGATATCGCGTCACCGACGATGATGACGCGCGATCGCAACTCCTGCGCGACCTGACGCGTATCCAACGAGAAGTACGCGAACTGCATGCGAAGTTGTTCTACCGCCCGCTGCTCGAAACGTATGCAGAAGTGTCCGCAACGGCTGCTGAGCTCACGGTTCCTCGTCAGGTCACGGCGATCGGTGATGATGCCGCCGTTGAACGACTGCATGCGCTGGGATTTCAAGATGGCCGCACGGCGCTGCGTGATGTTCGGCGGCTCACGGCTGGCCTGTCGCGCCGTGCACGGACTGTTCGTGCCGTGTTGCCGGCGATGCTTCAGGTTCTCCAAGACACCCCCAGACCTGATGCCGGATTGGCGCAATTCCGCGATCTCATCGAAGCCCAGAGCCAGTCGAGCCAGCTGCTGGCCTACCTACGAGATCACCCGGCTGCGGTCGATCTGCTCGGCCGCGTCATCGGCACCAGCCAGGTTGCCGGCGAGTTGCTCATAGGTCAGCCCAAAGGGGTGGAATGGCTCAGTGACGAATCGTTGCGCGACCATCCACGCACCCGCGCTGAACTCGAACGTATGGCGCTGGCGCGTATGCAGTGGCAAGACCCCACGGCGGCGCTGCGCCGCTTCAAACGGCTTGAGCTGCTTCGATTGGTTCTACGCGACCTGGATGCCGATACGACGGTCAGTGGCGTAGGTGACGAGCTTACGGCCCTTGCA
>JBBDVU010000043.1:0-6394 GCA_040903225.1 Nitriliruptoraceae bacterium
CTTCACGCACGTTGGCGCGCAGAATATCGCCGGTCGAAATGTGCGGGATGCTGGCAGCTTCGGCGATGCGCACCGCCTGGGTGCCTTTGCCTGCGCCGGGGGGACCCAACAGGATGACTCGCACGTGTTCTCCTTTTGCAACGGCTCCCGCACAGCCCAATCAATGTCACGGCGACCGTGTGCCGGTGTCAGCGCAGGAAGCCTTCGTAGTTGCGCTGCATCAGCTGGCTTTCGATCTGCTGCATGGTCTGCAACGCAACCCCGACCATGATCAGCAGGCTCACCCCACCCAGCGGGAACGCCTGGATGTTGCCGACCGCCAGCAGAATGAACGGCAGCACCGCAATGGTTGCCAGATACAGTGAGCCTGGCAGGGTGATGCGGGTGAGCACCTTGTCGAGATAGTCGGCGGTCTGGCGTCCCGGCCGGATACCGGGGATGAACCCGCCATACTTCTTCATGTTGTCGGCGACCTCGACCGGGTTGAACGTGATCGCACTGTAGAAGTAGGCGAAAAAAATCGTCATCGACGCAAAAATGAAGATGAACACCCAGCTGGTGGCATCCGCCAAATACCGTTCGTTGAACGCGATGAACGCCTGGCTGCCCGACATCTGGGCGGCTATGCCCGGCAGGTAGATCAACGAGGAGGCGAAGATGACCGGGATGACCCCGGACTGGTTGACTTTCAGCGGAATGTAGGTGGACTGGCCGCCGTAGCTGCGCCGGCCGATCTGCCGGCGCGCATACTGCACCGGGATGCGGCGCTGGCCCATCTCCATGAACACGACCGCCATCGTCAGAAACAGGCCCATGACCAGCACGCCGGCAACCCACTGCCAGCCGTTGGAGGTCTGCACGATCCGCAGCTCGGAGGGGAACTGGCTGACGATCGACACGTAGATCAGCAGCGACATGCCGTTACCGACCCCGCGGGCGGTGATGAGCTCACCGAGCCACATGATCAGTGACGTGCCGGCGGTTAGCGTCAACACGGCCAGCATGATCGTGCCGGTGCCGGCACCGGGCATCACGTCAACGTTGAACGCCGCGCCGTTGCGCGCCAGAGTGATCAGTGCCGTCGATTGGAGCAGCGCCAGGCCGACGGTGGCATACCGGGTGTACTGGGTGATCTTGCGGCGGCCCTGCTCGCCTTCGCGACGCAGTTCCTCGAGCTTGGGGATCACGACCGCGAGCAGCTGCATGATGATGCTGGCGGTGATGTAGGGCATGATGCCCAGCGCGAACACGGCCATCTGCTGCAGCGCCCCGCCGGCGAACACGTTGATGATGCCGACGATGTTTCCGGCCCCACCGCC
The DNA here is from genome assembly GCA_040903225.1 of Nitriliruptoraceae bacterium. Lineage (GTDB taxonomy): Bacteria > Actinomycetota > Nitriliruptoria > Nitriliruptorales > Nitriliruptoraceae > JBBDVU01. Next base: position 1,320 of record JBBDVU010000043.1, read on the forward strand.
ACCGATCGCCTCGCGCAGGATCTCCATCTCCACGCCCGGGATCGGGATCCAGCCGCCGATGCGGTAGACGGCGATGATGGCCAGCGTGAACAGCAACTTGCGGCGCAAGTCGGGAATCCTGAAGGCGCTGACAAACGCTCTGAGCATGTATCCCTCGGCAACTGGTTGCGGTCGCGCGCCGGATTACTCGGGCTGCGCAGTACCGCTCGTCGTTAGGAAACCGTACCGCCTGCGGCCGTGATCTTGGTGCGGGCAGACGCGGTCACCGCGTCAACGTTGACCGTCAGCTTCTTGGACAGCTCACCGTTGCCGAGAATCTTGACCGGACGCTTGCGCTTGACCATGCCGTTGGCCGCCAGCGTTTCGACGGTGACCTCGTCGCCGTCGTTGAACGCCCGGTCGAGCGCGGACACGTTGACGACGCTGTAGACAACCTTGTTCGGGTTGGTGAAGCCGGGCAGTTTCGGCTGGCGGCGCACCAGCGGCAGCTGGCCACCTTCAAAGTTCTCGGGCACGGTGCCGTGCGCGCCGGTGCCTTTGGTGCCCCGGCCAGCGGTCTTGCCGCCACGGCCACGGTCACCACGAGCGACCCGCTTGCGGTCGGTCTTGGCGCCGGCAGCCGGCTTGAGATGATGGAGTTTGGTGGTCATTCGTCGACCTCTTCGAATGTGACGAGATGCGGAACTTTCCGCAGCATCCCGCGGATTTCGGGCCGGTCAGGCTGGGTCACCGTGTGACGGATGCGCTTAAGTCCCAGCGAACGGACCGTGTCGCGCTGATCCTGGGTGCGTCCGATGACCGACCGGATCTGGGTGATCCGTAACGATTTCGCCATCAGGCAGCACCTCCCCGCATGGCTTCAAGCATCTTGCGGGGCGCGACGTCTTCGACCGCTTTGTCGCGCAGCGTGGCGATGTCGTGCGCTGAACGCTGGCTTTTCAGCCCGGCAACGGTGGCGTGCACCACGTTGATCGGGTTGGCGGTACCCAGCGACTTGGCCAGCAGGTCGTGGATGCCCGCAGCTTCGATGACCGCACGAACCGGACCACCGGCGATCACCCCGGTACCGGGAGCGGCCGGCTTGAGCATCACCTGGCCGGCACCGGAACGGCCCACGACCGGATGCACGATCGTGGCACCCACCATCGGGACTTTGAAGAAGTTCTTCTTGGCTTCCTCAACGCCCTTCTGGATGGCGGACTGGACCTCTTTGGCTTTGCCGTGGCCCACACCAACCATGCCTTTGCCGTCGCCGACGACCACCAGGGCGGTGAACTGGAACCGGCGGCCACCTTTGACCACTTTGGAGACACGGTTGATCGCTACGACACGCTCGTCGTACTGTTCACGTTCGGCTTCGCGTCCCCGGCCACGGCGGTCGTCACGACCACCACGGCCGCGGTTGCCTCCGCCGCCACCTTTGTTTGCTGCCATATTGACTACTCCTGTGCTGGGTTTGCCAGTCGGCGACCCTAGAACTCGAGCCCGGCTTCACGTGCAGCCTCGGCCAGTGCGGCCACCCGTCCGGCGTAACGGTTGCCGCCACGGTCAAACACGCAGGTGGTGATGCCGGCGGCTGCTGCCCGCTCGCCCAGCAACGCGCCCACCTTGGCCGCCACCGCCGATTTGTTGTCACCGTCGACACCGGTGTCACGCGACGACGCCGCAACCAGCGTGTTGCCCGCCTCGTCGTCGATCAGCTGGGCGTAGATGTGCTTGTTGCTGCGGTACACGCTCAAGCGGGGGCGGGCTGCCGTGCCGCGCACCTGCTTGCGGATGCGCAGATGGCGACGGCGCCGTGCGACGCGCTTCTTGGTCGGATCCATTGCTGTTCGTCTCCTCGTGCTGCACCACCGGCCGGCATACGGTGAGGGCCACCGCCTGCCGGCATGTCGGCGGTTTAGCGTGCGGCGGCCTTGCCGGACTTGCGCCGGACGTGCTCGCCTTCGTATTTGATGCCTTTGCCCTTGTACGGCTCGGGAGGGCGGACCTTGCGGATATCGGCGGCAACCTGGCCAACCAGCGCCTTGTCGATGCCGCTGACGACCACCCGGGTCGGCTGCGGTACATCAAACGCGATCCCGTCGGGAGCTGCCACCACCACCGGGTGGGAGTAGCCGACCTGCAATTCCAGGTCGTTGCCCTTCGGCGCGGCGCGGTAGCCGACACCCACCAGTTCGAGTGCTTTGCTGTAACCGTCGCTGACACCTTCGACCATGTTGGCGATGAGGGCGCGAACCAGGCCGTGGCGCGACCGTTCGGTGCGTGAGTCGCCGTTGCGCACCACGATCACCTGGCCGTCTTCGAGCGTGATCGTCACACCGTCGGGCATGACGCGCGACAGTTCGCCTTTGGGGCCTGTGACCGACACCTGCAGGCCGTCGATGGTGACATCAACGCCGCTAGGCACCGGGACCGGCAGTTTGCCGATGCGGGACATGAGCTCTTCCTCCAATACGTCACGTCAGCGTGCGGTCAGCACGCCGAGGTGCGTCATCACCAGACGTAGGCCAGAATCTCGCCGCCACGGCCGTCTTTGCGGGCCGTGCGGTCGGTCATCACACCCGCGTTGGTCGACAGGATCGCCACACCCAGCCCGCCGAGCACCCGCGGGATCTCGTCACGCTTGACGTAGACCCGCAGACCCGGCTTCGAGATGCGGCGGATGCCGGCAACGACCCGTTCGCGGTTCGGTCCATACTTCATACGGATCGTCAGGGTCGCCTGCGGCTTGGTTTCCTCCACAGACCAACCAGCGATGTAGCCCTCTTCTTCGAGGATCTTGGCGATGTTCACCTTGATCTTCGACGACGGCATCGAAGCTGCATCGTGGTAGGCGATCGACGCGTTCCGGACACGCGTGAGCATGTCCGCCACCGGGTCGGTCATCGTCATCGGTATCGTCTCCTCGGGGTTGCGGGGACCGTTTCGCCCCGCACTTCCCATTGTCGGCCGCACATCGGCGGCGTCAGGTTGCGGTTGTTGCGGTTGTCGTGCCGGTGGATCGGCAGCAGCGGGCAGGTGCCAGCAGCGGCCACCAGCGGCGGCTACCAGCTGGCCTTGCGGACACCGGGCAGTTCGCCAGCGTGCGCCATTTCACGGAAACACACCCGGCACAGCCTGAACCGGCGGTACACGGCACGGGGACGTCCGCACCGCTCGCACCGGGTGTAGTTCTGCACCGCGTGCTTGCGTCCGCGGGCAGTCGAGTTGATCTTCGACTTCTTGGCCATTAGGACTCCGAGCCTGTCGCAGCGAACGGGAACCCGAAAGCATCCAGCAGGGCCCGTCCGTGTTCATCGTTGGTCGCAGTGGTCACGATGGTGATGTCCATGCCGCGAACACTGTCAACGTCGTCATAGTCGATCTCGGGAAACGCCAGCTGTTCGACCAGACCAAAGGTGTAGTTGCCACGGCCGTCGAACGCGGTCGGTTTCAACCCACGGAAGTCACGGACACGAGGCAGCGCAACCGACAGCACCCGGTCAAAAAACTCCCACATGCGGTCGCCGCGCAGGGTCACCTTCACCCCGATCGGCATGCCTTCGCGGAGCTTGAACCCGGCAATCGACTTGCGGGCCCGGTTGACCTTGGGCTTCTGGCCGGTGATGGTCGCCACGTCAGCCATGGCACCCTCGAGCGCCTTGGAATCGTTGACGGCTTCGCCCAGACCGACGTTGACGACGATCTTTTCCAACGTCGGTATCTGCATGACGTTGTCGAGACCCAGCTGCTCTTTGAGCGCCGGGGCAACCTCGTCACGATACCGCTGCTTCAAGCGCGGTGCCGTTTCGGTGGTGGTCATTTGGGTCGTTCTCCTCACTGTTGCTGCGCGTCTAGAAGGTGGCCGAGCATTTCTTGCAGCTGCGGACCTTCGAGCGCCGGTCCCCTTCGGTTTCGTACACGAAACCGACACGGGTCGCTTCGCCGCACGACGGGCACACCGGCATCACGTTCGAGAGCGCCACTGGCGCTTCGGTCTCGATGATGCCGCCTTCCTGGCCGCCGGAACGGTCAGACTGGATTCGCTGGTGTTTCTTGACGTAGTTCACACCTTCGATGAGCGCTTTGCCGCGGTCATGGAAGACGCGGACCACGCGGCCAGCCTTGCCGGCGTCTTTGCCAGCGACAACTCTGACTTCGTCGTCTTTACGGATGCGATGCACTACAGCACCTCCGGTGCGAGCGAGATGATCCGCATGAACTTCTTGTCACGGAGTTCGCGGGCGACCGGACCAAAGATCCGGGTGCCGCGTGGCGTGCCGTCCGGGCGGACAATCACACAGGCGTTGTCGTCGAAACGGACGTAGGAACCGTCGGGTCGGCGGCGCTCCTTGGAGGTACGCACAACCACGCAGCGGACCACTTCGCCCTTTTTGACGTTGGACTGGGGAATCGCCTGCTTGACGGTTCCGACGAACACGTCACCGACCGACGCGTAACGCCGGCCCGACCCTCCAAGCACACGGATGCACAGCACCTCGCGCGCTCCTGAGTTGTCTGCGACTTTCAGTCGCGACTCCGTCTGAATCATCGTCGTCTCTCTTGCGTCTGGGTGCCGCCATTACTGGCGGCTTCGGGCATGCGGCCGAAACAAAGGATCGTGGTTGCGTGCGGATTACTTCGCGCGTTCGATCACTTCGGCGAGCCGCCACCGCTTGAGCTTGGAAATCGGGCGGGTCTCCACGATGCTGACGGTGTCCCCGACATGAGCGTCGTTGGCTTCGTCGTGCACGTGGTACTTCTTGGACACCCGCAGCGTCTTGGCGTACAGCGGGTGAGTTGTGGTCCGGTCGACCCGCACCACAACGGTCTTGTCCTGAACATCAGACACCACGATGCCTTGACGTTCCTTGCGCGTACTGCGAACTTCGGTGTCAGCCATCGTCATGCCTCAACTTCTCGTGCCGCGGCAATCTCACGTTCACGAACGATCGTGAGTACCCGCGCAATTTCACGCTTGACCTGTTTGATCCGACGGGGGTCGTCGAGCTGGCCGGTGACAATCTGGAACCGCAGGTTGAACAGTTCCTCTTTGCCTTCGGACAGCTTCTGACGCAGCTCGTCGTCGGGAA
>JBBDVU010000044.1:0-6274 GCA_040903225.1 Nitriliruptoraceae bacterium
TATCGCGCCAGGTAGTCGGTCAGGTAGAACGTTCCGGGCTCGTCATCGTGCAGTGCGGCAAACGGTTCCGAGCCGGCGAACAGTTCGTAACAGTGCGCGCCTGGCAGCCGGCTGACACCAAGTTCGTCACACACCGCGTCGAGCTGTCCGCCGGTGCCACAGTCGGCATATCCGACTACGACGTGGTCAGCGTCGTTACGCAACTGCAGCACCCGCGCGCGCACCGCGTCCGGAATCCGTTCGGGCCGGTTGTGCAACTCTGCCGGCAGGCAGTGGATGGCCATCGGTTCCGATAGCTGGCGGTTGAGCGCCGTCAGTTCACGTGCCAGCGCCCCGCACGCAACGATGGCAACCCGCGGCGGTGACGGCGACATGATCCGGCCTTCATACGCGTGCAGCACGCCGCTGCTGCACCAGGTCGGTTGCGATCTCGGCGGCGACGGCGGCATCGCGGCAGTAGGCATCAGCGCCGATGGCCTGGCCGAATTCCTCGTTGAGAGGTGCGCCACCGACGAGCACGATGTAGTTGTCGCGATAGCCCTTGTCGCGCATCGTGTCGATGACCACCTTCATATACGGCATCGTCGTCGTCAGCAGCGCCGACATGCCCAGAATGTCCGGCTGGTGTTCGTCTAGTGCCGCCAGATAGGTGTCAACGTCGGTGTTGATCCCGATATCAATGACGTCAAAGCCGGCGCCTTCCAGCATCATGGCGACGAGGTTCTTGCCGATGTCGTGGATGTCGCCCTTGACCGTGCCGATGACCACTTTGCCGATCGGTTCGGCGTCCGTGGCTGCGAGCAGCGGGCGCAGCACTTCCATGCCGGCCTTCATCGCGTTGGCAGCCAGCAGGACTTCAGGAACGAACAGCACACCGTCACGGAAGTCGATGCCAACGATGCGCATGCCCTCCACCAACCCGACATCGAGCACCCGTTGGGGATTCCAGCCGCGACCGATGAGGATCGTGGTCGCCTCGGCGATCTCGTCGGCAAGACCGTCGTAGAGATCCTCGTGCATCTGCTCGACAAGTTCGTCGTCTTCGAGGGTCGACAAGTCGAGTTCGTCATCGACGTCAGCCATCTTCGGTCACCTCCTCGGCAACGGGCCACAGCGATCCACGCTCACAGCAAGCGCTGCACGCCGGTGCGCAGAGTGGGTTGGTGAGCAACACCCCGATCTGGATTGGCCGCTGCCCCAGCCGCGATCAGTCCACGCAAGGGTCGCAGCGACTTCTTCGCTTGGCGGCTCGTACAGCCATCAAGGTAGAGAATCTGTTCGATACCGTCCAATACTTAATAAGCATAAATTGATACGTTTAGAACAATAATCGAGTTGGGAGTTGCGATGGCTGGTCTCGCCGATTTGTCACTGGTGTCGGCGTTTGTCGCCGTGGCCGAAGAACGCCACTTTCGTCGCGCGGCCGAGCGTTTGCACCTTGCGCAGCCGGTCATAAGCCGAAGGATTCAGCGGCTTGAACGGGACATTGGTGTCGCCCTGCTGGAGCGCTCAACCCGCCAGGTCACGTTGACCGATGCCGGCGTCGAGTTCCTCGGCACGGCGCGACAGCTGCTCCACGACGCAGATGTTGCCGTGGCCCGCACCGTCCGTGTCGCCCAGGGTGTGCTTGGCCGACTGACCGTAGGCTTCGTGGAATCTGCTGTGTTCGGGCTGCTGACACCGCTGCTGCGCGAACTCGACAGGCGTGTTCCTGCCCTGACCTTGGAGCTGCGTGAACTGTCGACCGAGCAGCAGCTCAACGAGTTGCAGGCAGATGTCGACATCGCGATCGTGCGCGAACTCGGCATCCATGAGCTGGCGGCTGAAGGGCTCTCGGGTGAGCATCTGCTACGAGAGCGCCTGATGGTCGCGCTCCCCCATCGGCATCGGCTGGCGACCCGAGAACGGCTGCCGCTCGCGGAGCTGGCAGATCTGCCATTCGTGCTGTTTCCCCGACCTCCGGTTCCTCGGCTGCACGACCATCTGGTGGCCGTGTGCGGCGAGGCCAACTTCTATCCCAACATCGTGGCGCACGCGGCGCAGTATCCGACCATGTTGGCCATGGTCGCTGCCGGCCGAGGGCTGTCGTTGGTCCCGTCATGTGTCCGCACGATCCGACCTGAAGGCGTCAAGCTGATACCGGTCGCCGATGATCACGCTGCTACCAACTTGTCGCTGGCGTGGTCGAACGGGCTGTCACCGGCACTCGAAACGTTCATCGATGCCGCACACAGCGTTGTGGCGACCGTCACCGATGTCCACTACGACACGATGGCGCCATCCGGCGACGAAGCGCACCAATCCTCCTGAAGGCACCCATGCGTGCGAACTCTGCGGAGACATGACCGGGCTGGTCAGTAGGCGCGGGCGAACGCGACGCGACGCGTGTAATCGGCCGGCCGGCCGCACCGGACGCACATGCCGGTCTCGTCGCCGCCGTCCAGAGGAACGCAGCGGGGCGTCGCAGCCGTCGCTTCTTTGATGTCGTCTTCGCAAGCCGGATCACCGCAGTGGAACGCGTATGCCAGCCCGGTGGCGACCTGCTCGGAAAACGCGTCCCAGGAATCAACGGCTGCCGAACGGGATTCGCGGAACGCGAGCGCACGTTCGTAGAGCCGATCGTGATAGGCATCCAGACGCGCGCCGATCCCATCGACGAACGCATCGAACGCCATCGCTTCTTTGACCGCGCGGCCACGATCGTCGGTGTCGCCAACGCGTTGGGCGACCATGACCTGACCAGCCTGCAAGTCTCGGGGGCCAAGCTCTACGCGCAGCGGGACACCCTTTAGCTCCCAGTCGTTGAACTTGAAACCGGGCGAGGCATCGCGGTCGTCGACGTGTACCCGTATGCCCTTGGCCGCAAGCTCATCGGCCAGCGCCTTGGCCTTGTCCACACAGGCCACGGCGTCGTCGCCGCGACCAATCGGGATCAGCACCACCTGGATCGGCGCGAGCCGCGGCGGCAGCACCAGTCCACTGTCATCGCCATGCGCGAGAATTACTGCACCGATGAGGCGCGTGGATACCCCCCACGAGGTGGTGTGGACGTACTGCAGTTCGTTGTTCTCGTCCTGAAAGGTGATGTCGAACGCTCGGGCAAAATTGGTGCCCATGTAGTGCGACGTCCCGCACTGCAGCGCCTTGCCGTCCTGCATGAGCCCTTCGATGCTGTAGGTACGCACGGCCCCAGCGAACCGTTCGCCCGGTGTCTTCTCGCCGGGGATCATCGGGATGGCGGCGACGTTGCGGCAGAATTCGTTGTAGACCTCGAACATCCGGAGCGTCTCGTCCATCGCCTCGGATTCGCTGGCGTGTGCCGTATGGCCTTCCTGCCACAAGAATTCGGTCGTTCGCAAGAACATCCGTGGTCGCAGCTCCCAGCGGACCACGTTGGCCCACTGGTTGATGAGCACCGGCAGATCTCGGTATGACGAGATCCATCGGCTGTACATCGTGCCGATGACCGTCTCAGAGGTCGGCCGGACCACCAGCGGTTCCTCGAGTTCCTTGCCACCGCCGTGGGTAACCACAGCCAACTCCGGGGCAAACCCTTCGACGTGCTCAGCTTCCTTCTGCAGCAACGACATCGGGATGAACAACGGGAAGTACGCATTGACGTGGCCGGTGTCCTTGAACCGTTGATCGAGTTGGGACTGCAACAACTCCCAGACGCGATAGCCGTACGGGCGCACAACCATGGTGCCTTTGGCTGGGCCGCGGTCAGCCAACTCCGCCTTGAACACCAGTTCGTTGTACCACGCCGACACATCTTCACTGAGCGGCGTGACACCCAGTTCATTCTTCTTGGCCACCGAGCCCTCGCTGTCCTCGTTGACCGCGAGGTTACTCACGCGCACCACAGCGCGACCGCTGCCGCGCAGCAGGCGGCTGATCGCGTCACTCGATCCGACGTCAATGGCGACTACAGTGCCCATCGGTGCCGGAACCCAAATGCTCCTGATCGCCGTGATCACGCTGGCGGCCTCGATCTCGGTGGTATCCGGCTTGGACAAGGGCATCAAACGACTGTCCCAGACCAACATGTGGCTGGCCGGCGCTTTGCTGTTGTTCGTGGCGATCGCCGGACCAACCTTGGTGGTGCTGACGGCGTACTTCGAGAACCTCGGCAACTACATCTTCCAGGCGATCCCGCTGATGGCATGGGCCGGCACCTACCACGGTGAAGGATGGGCCGCAGGCTGGACCATCTTCTACTGGGCATGGTGGATCTCCTGGGCACCATTCGTCGGCATGTTCATCGCCCGGATCTCGCGCGGACGCACCGTCCGCGAGTTCATCGCCGGTGTGCTGTTCGTCCCGACCTTGGTCTCGTTCCTGTGGTTCACGGTGATGGGCAACTCGGCAATCCACCTGGAGCTGACCGGTGTCGCCGCCATCAGCGAGTCGGTCGACTATGCCGGCAGCGGCCTCTTCGGCTTGCTCGACGCGCTACCGGCGACCACGCTCACGTCGATACTGGCGATCATCGTGGTGGCGATCTTCTTCATCACCAGTTCGGACTCCGCCTCGTTCGTCATCGACATGATCGCCTCCGGGGGCCAACTCGACCCGCCCAAGGCGATGCGCATCTTCTGGGCGCTGTCCGAAGGTATTGTCGCAGCGGTCCTACTTGCTGCTGGCGGCCTGGGCGCGTTGCAAGCGGGGTCGGTCGCAACCGGCTTGCCGTTCGCAGTGGTCCTGGTCGTGGTCGCATGGGGCCTGGCACGCGGGCTTGCCAACGATGCTGCCGGCGAGGTCGTGGTGGATCCAGCCGATCGCGATTCGAGCCCGACCGTGACCGCGTCACGCGATCTCGATCCCCACTAGCGGTCCGCTTCGCATCTGAGCGCCAATAGGGGCGCCGGCATCATGCCGGCGCCTCTTTCCTGCCTAAGGCAATCAGCACGACATTGCCTATTGCGCATCTATTGATATATCAATATAGTTCGTTGCGATATCGCACCAGCGTTCCGGCCGGTCATCGGCCACTTCGCATGTCCGGTTGGTGCAGCGTGAAAGGTGGATGGTGGCTGCGGTTGTGCCGGCAGCATTGGCGAACCTGTCGGTGCTCGTGCCCGAGCACGCGTCGACCTCGTCGATGAGCGAGCAGGCCTACTACCTGCTGCGCGACCGCATCGTGACGCTGCAACTTGCTCCCGGCACGCTGGTCAACGAACGCGAACTCGCCGAGGAGTTTGGCCTGGGCCGCACACCAATCCGCGAGGCGTTGCGACGGCTAGCTGACGAGGATCTGGTCGAAGTGTTTCCGCGACGCGGCATCTACGTCGGACCGATCGACGTCGGTGACCTCGGCGCGATCTCCGAGATTCGGGTGGAGATGGAAGGCTTCGTGTCACGTCTGGCAGCCCAGCGCCGTGCCGACGCCGACCACGAGCCGATCAACGCACTGCTCGGCGAACTGGCGCAAGCAGACAACGCGACGCAGCCACAGTTGATAGAGCTCGATCAGCGCATCCACCGGCTGATTTACCACTGTGCTCGCAACCCGTTCCTTGAAGCGTCGCTCGACCGCTACTACGTGCTCGCACTGCGCTTGTGGTTTCTGGCGCTGGAGCGTGTGGCCGGGCTGCATGACGCCGTCAACGAGCACGTGGCGTTGCTTGAAGCCATCGCGACAGGTGATGCGGAAACGGCCGAAACCATTGCCCGTGACCACGTCATCGAGTTCGAACAACAGATCCGTCAACTGCTGTAGTCCAACGTGAAGGAGCACATTGTGAGCGACGTACCCGAGCGCGCGCAGGTCGTCGTCATCGGCGCCGGCATTGTCGGCAATTCGATCGTCGGCCACCTCGCCGACCACGGCTGGAAGGACCTGGTACTGGTCGACAAGGGGCCGCTGCCCGACCCTGGCGGGTCAACCGGACACGCATCCAACTTCATCTTTCCGGTTGACCACGGCAAAGAACTCGCCATGCTCACGCTTGATTCCCAACGGCAGTATGAGGAGATGGGCGTCAACACCACGTGTGGCGGCATCGAAGTCGCACGTACACCCGAGCGCATGGAGGAGCTGCGCCGGCGCATGGCATCAGCCAAGGCATGGGGCGTCGAATCGCAGCTGTTGACCCCGTCCGAGATCGCCGAGCTGGTCCCGTTCGTCAACACCGACATTTTGTACGGCGGCTTTTACACCCCGAGCGTGTCAGTGGTCGACTCACTGCAGGCCGGCACCATCATGCGCCAGCGCGCGATCGACGCTGGCGTACTGACGGTGTCAGCAAACACCGAAGTGCACGACATCGAGGTT
>JBBDVU010000045.1:0-6270 GCA_040903225.1 Nitriliruptoraceae bacterium
ACCGGCGTGACGTTGCCGAGTTCAGCGTGGACCGGCTTGTCGAGACGTCGAACGGTGGTCGTGATAGTCGCCGCCCCGTCGCTGGCATCGCGGTCATCGGCAGGCTGGGCACCATCAGCCACGTCGCGGTCATCGGCAGGCTGGGCACCGGCGGCCTGCAGCGCGTTGTAGGTGGCAATCGAGCCGGTCAGGTGGATGGTGTCGACGTCGTTGTGGCGGGCAAGCGCTGCACCGACGTCGCTGCCGCCGTAGACCAGTCGGAACACGCCTTCTTCGACCAGTGGAGCAAACGCGGCACCGATCAGCGGCCCGAGCGGCGCGAGCACCGGATGTGATTTGAGCAAGGCGACCCGGCGCTCGGCAAACAGCTGGTGGAGCACATTCAGTGGTGCCAGCGACGACACATTTCCGGCCCCGAGCACCAGGGCGACCTGCGGACCATCCGCTGGCGGTTCGCGGTAGATACGACCCATCCGGGACTGCGCCTCAGGCAGGGCAACGCCGGGCGTCACCCGCACTTCGGCGAGATAGTCGCGGAATAGCAGCCGGTCGGCGCTGCTGGTCGGCAGCACTTCGACGACGACCTGGCCGTCGGGTCGGGTTCCCATGCGTGGCGGCTGCGGCCGGCCATTGGTGGCGATGTCGTCAAGCGTGTCGCGGAGCAACGCCAGGTAGCGCACGACTGGGACGACTCCGGTCAGCCAACCTTCAGGTGCCCACGGCGTGTCAGCGGTCTGCTGGATGTCGGCACACACCGCCACCCAGTCAGCAGCTTGCGCCACGGTGGTTGCAATGGTGGCGTCGAGCAGTTCGATACGCCGGCCGAGCGAGGTGTTCTGCCAGTCTGCAGCACGCACACGCAGGGTCGCCAGCGCCGCGTCGAGGTGCGGCTGGCTGGTGGTTGTCGCCCAGCCTGTGGCCGCTGGTGACCTACCGGTCGAAGTGGCCATCGGCGGGTTCCTCACGCTCATCAGTTGACAGTTCGGAATCGTCGGGCGCGTGGACGAGATCGGGGACGTCGTGATCACCTGCAGGATAAGGCTTGCGTCGACGACGTGTGCCACTGACCCAGGTCGCGTGCAGCCGTCGGTAGATGCCATCGGCAGCAACCAGCTCGTCGTGACGGCCATGCTGAACGATTCGGCCCTGGTCGAACACAATCACCTCATCGGCCGCTTCAGCGGTCGACAGCCGATGGGCGATGGTCACAGTTGTACGCCCGTGTGCGATCCCGACGATCGCGCGTTGCAGCCGAACTTCAGTGTGCGGATCGACGGCCGAGGTGGCCTCGTCGAGCACCAGCAGCTCAGGTTCGGCGACATAGGCGCGTACCAGTGCGACCAGTTGCCGCTCCCCTGCTGACAGCGCGTTGCCCCGTTCACCGACTGGTGTGAGGACGCCATCAGGCAGCTCGTCGAGCCAGTCAGCCAATCCGATCGCACCGAACGCCTCGGTGACTTCGGCGTCGCTGATTTCGTCACGGCCCATGCGCACATTGTCGGCGATCGTGCCTTCGAGCAGCATCCCGTCCTGGGGCACCATCACGATCCGTTGGCGCAGTGATGCGAAGGTGACTTCGCGCAGGTCGATACCGCCGACGACGACCCGTCCGTGCGTCGGGTCCATCAAGCGGGTGAGTAGCTTGGCGAACGTCGTCTTGCCAGAGCCGGTCTCGCCGACGATGGCGACGCGGCTGCGCGCAGCGATGGTCACGTCGATGTCGTGCAGGACCCACGGGCCCGACGCATTTGCGGCGCCTTCACCTGGCTTTGGATAGCGAAACTCCACATCTTCGAAGTGCACATTGAGCGGTTCGGCGCCGAGGTTGCGCCCGTCGGGTGGGTCGGCAACGTCGGGTTCGATGTCGAGCACGTCCAGGACGCGCCGCCAGCCAGCGATCGCGGTTTGGCCTTCGTTGATGACTTCACCGGCGATCAGCACCGGGTCGACAAACAGGGTGATCAGAAACAAGAACGCGACGACGGTTCCCGGACTGACGTCCCCGGCAACGCCAAGGATCACCCCGGCCACCACAACGCCGGCGGTGGCAAGCGCGCCGAACACTTCACCGGAACCCGAGAAACCGGCGACATACCCGCCGGCACGCACTGCTGAGGTCCGGTGTGCATCGATGGCGGTGTCGAGGTTGTGCTGGGTGCGGGCGGTGACACCGTAGGCGCGCACGACGTCGGCGCCGACGACCGCTTCGGCGATGGTGGCCAACAGTCGCCCAATGTTTTCGCGCACGATCATGTAGGCGCGCATGAGTCGCTGCTGGAACCAGCGGGCCGCCAGCACGAACGGGATGAACGTGATTAGCACCACCAGCGCAAGCTGCCACGAGTAGACGAGCATGACAATCGTGGCGACGGTGAGCTGGCCGATCGCGGTGATCAGGTTCAGCCCGGCCCATTGCATGAATCGGCTGATTTCGTCAACGTCGGTGGTGACCCGTCCTACCAGCGAGCCACGCTGCTGAGACGCCTGATGCAGCATCGATAGGTCGTGGATGTGCGCGAACGCGTGCACACGCGTGTCCGACAGGGCGGATTCCACCACGGCAGCCAGGCGGTAGTTCATCGCGGCGCTGGCAAGTGCGGTGATAGCGACAGCGACCGCCGACCAGCTGACGATCCGACCAACCATCGCCAGGTCGACATTTCCGGCGCCCGCACCGAACCCGCGGTCGATGGTCTGCTGTACCGCGATCGGGATGATGGCACGCCCAGCGGTGGCGATCAGTGCCAACAGCATGGTCACCGGCAATCCGACCCGCAGCTGCGGGCTCATGCGGATTCCGCGCACCAGCGTGTCCCACGCCGACACGTCGGACGGGCCGGTCACGTCGGTGGCGCCGCTGGCAAACCCGGGTACCGGCATCAGGCGTCCTGGTGTTCGTAGGCGGTGACGAGCTGGTGGTAGCCGGGCACCTGATCGAGAAGCTGGCTGTGGCTGCCGTGGGCGACGAGCCGGCCGTTGTTGATGTACAGCACCTCGTCAGCCATCATGATCGACCGCTGCCGGTAGGCAGCAATCACGACGGTGGTAGCGAATGGTCCGTCGGCGAGCCCCTGCAAAATTCTTGCTTCCACTGCAGGGTCGACCGCCGACGTTGCGTCATCGAGCACCAGCAGCCGCGGCCGGCGGATCAGTGCCCGCGCCAAAGCGATCCGCTGCCGCTGCCCACCGGACAAAGTTGCACCGCGCTCACCGACCAGCGTGGCGTACCCGTCAGCCAGCTCAGCGATGAACCCGTCGGCTTGGGCGACCTGCGCAGCGGCGTGAACATCAAAGTCGTCGTAGTCGTCACCGAGGGTGATGTTTCCCCGGATGGTGTCGTTGAACAGGAACGCATCCTGAAACACGATCGCGGCATGGCGTGCCAGCTCGTTGCGCGCCAGTTCACGCACATCTGCACCGTCGAGACGAACGTGGCCCTGGTCGGTGTCGAACTGTCGCACCATCAGGTTGGCAATGGTCGATTTGCCGGAACCGGTCGGGCCAACCAGCGCGACGGTGTTGCCAGCATCGATGGCGAACGTCACGTCGGCGATTCCCCGGATTCCGACCGTCTCGTCGGTTGCTGGGTTGACCTCGATGGCCCCGTCAGCCAGCAGGTCAACGGCGGTGACGTCCAAGGTCTGCGTGTCGGTCGCGGCCGGTTGGTCTTCAACCAGGTCGTCCCGTTCGGTCGCCGGGTGCAGGTAGCTGACGTCGTCGAACGCAATGGTGGCCGGCCCGTCGTCAGGTAACTGACGGCTGCCGTAGTCGACGTCGCCGGTGGCTTGCAGGACCCGGCGGACACGATCCCATCCCACGATCGCCCGCGGCATTTCGCCGAGCATCCAACCGAATACGCGGATTGGTAGCGCGAGCAGTCGGAACAGGTAGGCGAACAGCACGAGGTCGCCCGGAGTCAGCGCCCCGATTTGCACCCGACGGGCGCCGATGAGCAGCACCAGCAGAATCGCCACGTTGGGCAGCGCTTCGATGATCGGGTCGAACAGTGCACGCAGTCGCCCGACGCGGATCATCCGATCGCGTAACAGATGCGACCGTTGCGCGAATCGCTCGACTTCGGCGGCTTCGCGACCGAGCGTCTTGATGACAAGCGCCGCATCGAACGATTCGTGCGCCGTTTCGGCGACGTCGGCTCGTGATTGCTGTGCCAGGGTCGCGGCGGTGCGCATGCGCCGCTGATAATGCCAGTTCGCCAATGCAAGGACGGGACCGACCGAAAAACCGATGAGCGCGAGCAGCGGGTCGGTGATCACCAGCAGCACCGCGGTGACGATGGTCAGCACGGCCGCGCCAACCGCCATCGACAGTGGGGCGGCCACAAAAAACGCTGATTCGACGTCTGCGTTGGCGTTGGACAGCAGTTGGCCGGTGCTGTGCTTGCGGTGCCAGACCGCCGGCAGTTCGAGGTACCGCCGGGTGACCTGGCGGCGATACTTGGCTTGCAGCGTGTACTGGGCGATGTAACCACCGAGCCTGCGTCCGACAACCCCGGCGGCTTTGAAGGTGGCCACCCCCAGAATGGCGATGACCGCGACAGTCAGCAGCTGGCGGTCGATCTGGCCGGATGCGATGACGTCGAGCAGCACTTCGTCGGTCACCCAGCCCAGCACCAGGGATGCGGCGACCGTCATCATCGCATACAGCGTGGCTCCGCCGATGCCGATGGCAAATGGGCCTTTGGCGCCGCGCAAGGCGAGCCCGACGACGTGGAGTCCGCGCCGAAATTGGCCGTGCGGCCGGTGCCGTCGTGTCTGCATCACCGTGGCCGAGCTCAGTCGAGCTCGGAGATGAGACCGCGGCCTTCGCACACCTCACACGGTTTGCTGAACGCTTCAACCAGACCTTGGCTGACGTTCTTACGAGTCATCTGCACCAACCCGAGCCGCGAAACTTCGGAGACGCGCGTCTTGGTGCGGTCCCGGAACAGTTCCCGTTTCAACCGTCGCACCACCTGATCTTGGTTGGCTTTGAGGAGCATGTCGATGAAGTCAATGATGATGATGCCGCCCATGTCGCGCAGACGCAGCTGGCGCACGATCTCTTCGGCGGCTTCCAGGTTGGTTTTCAACACCACTTCTTCGAGGTTGGTACCGGCGTCACCGGTG
Source organism: Nitriliruptoraceae bacterium (assembly GCA_040903225.1). Classification (GTDB taxonomy): domain Bacteria; phylum Actinomycetota; class Nitriliruptoria; order Nitriliruptorales; family Nitriliruptoraceae; genus JBBDVU01. Next base: position 5,127 of record JBBDVU010000045.1, read on the forward strand.
AACTTGCCGGTGTTGACGTCGATGACTTTCATCGCTTCGGTGGATTCGACGATGAGGTAGCCGCCGGATGGGAGCCAGACTTTGCGTGACATCGCTTTGCGGAGCTGGTCGGCGACGTCGTACGCGTCGAACAGCGGCGGCAGTTCGGCTCGCCGTTCGTTGGCCTGCCGAATCGCTTCTGGATCATTAGCGATGACGATCGTGACCAGCCCGCCCGTTTCGGCAGCGGTGTTGCCAGTTATTGCAGTGCTGGCGCCACCATCGGCGGATCCCGTGGCTGTGGTTTCGTCGGCTGCATCCTCAGATTCGGTGTCGGTGCCGCGACCTGTGTCGGCGGTTGCATCGCCTGCGGCTGCGCCGTTGTCGCTGGTCGACGTGCGGCCGGCCACATCACTGCCCGCCGTCGTGGCGTCAGCGCGCGTCGCACCGGCAGCTGCTGCGCTTGGCCCGGTATCCGGCTGAATGGCGTTGCGACCGGTTGGGATTTCGGCAGGAGGCGCGCCGGCCGCGCGTGCCGCCGCGTCAGCGGTCGGCTGCCCGTATAGCTCAACTTTGTCGAGCAGTTCGGGGGCGACTTCAGTCAGGTAGCTGCGAACCTGGTGGTACAGGTCTTCGTCGTCGACGATACAGCGGATAAATTCGGCACCGAAGTTGTCACGGATGACTTTGACGACCAGCGGCGGTTCCTCATACACCGCGTCGAGTGCTTTGGCCTCAGCTGCGGCTTCTTCGGCCTTGTTCCAACGGTTGAGTAGCCGTTCGAGGTCAGCGGTGAGCTGTTCGTCGGTCGCGCCTTCGGCAGCGGTGCGCACGATAACCCCGTGCTCGTCGGGTTTGATCCGCTTGACGATCTTGCGCAGCCGGTCACGTTCCCGGTCGGTGAGTTTCCGCGAAATTCCGAACAGGTCGGCACCAGGCGCCAGCACCATGTAACGCCCGGCAAGTGACAGGTGCATGGTCAGCCGTGGGCCTTTGGTGCCCATCGGGTCTTTGGTGACCTGCACCAGCACTTTCTGGCCGGGTTTGAGCGCGTTTTCGATGCGCTGTTCGTCACCTTCTTCGAGGTCAAGCTCGTCGTAGAGAACCTCACCGGCATACAGCACCCCGTTGCGGCCTTTGCCGATGTCGAGGAAGGCGGCTTCCA
>JBBDVU010000046.1:0-1063 GCA_040903225.1 Nitriliruptoraceae bacterium
CGCTGACAAGCGCCCAACAACGCGCCCGGTTTCATCGAGTGACGCCAACTGAATTTTGATGACCGCTGGCGTTACGGCAGTGAGCACTGCAGCTGGCGCGAAGAACGTCACAAATGTGATGATGACCGTCGCTGCCGGGCCCGCGCCCCGCAAGCCAGCGCCAAGCGCATCGACGACCGGGATCGTGAAAAACGACAGAATGCCGCCGATGGCAATCAGCGGACCGAGCAACGTGCGCGGATCGACGCGGTCCGCAGCCTTTCCACCCCACCAGGAACCAAGTGCGATGCCGCCGAGGATCACACCAATGATTGCGGTGTAGACCTCATGGGTAACCCCGACATAGGGCGCAAGCAGTCGGGCCGCCAAGATCTCGAGCACGAGAACGGCAGCGGACGACACAAACACGAGTGCGGCAGCAACGAATCGAGGCATGACGGCGCAGCCTAATGCGACACGGTGATGGCTACGCTCTATGCGATCAAGGAGACGTGATGCAGGCAGGAATGGAGTATCGGCGACTGGGCCGCGCAGGGGTCAAGGTCAGCGTGCTGAGCTTCGGCTCATGGGTGACGTTCAACGACCAGATGGACGTCGATCACGCTGCAGACTGCATGGCTGCGGCCTATGAAGCGGGCGTCAACTTTTTTGACAACGCTGAGGCGTATGCCGGCGGTAACGCCGAGATCGTCATGGGCAAGGCGCTCAAGAAGCTCGGGTGGCCGCGTCACAGCTATCTCGTATCAAGCAAGTTCTACTGGGGTATTCACGACGGTCCAAACACCAAAGGCACGCTCAACCGCAAGTACCTGCTCGAAGCAATCGATGCGTCGCTGACGCGTTTTGGCCTCGAACACCTTGACCTCATCTACTGCCACCGCGCCGACCCGGATACGCCGATCGACGAGACGGTTCGGGCCATGTCGGATGCGATCGACCGTGGCAAAGCCCTCTACTGGGGCACCTCAGAATGGACGGCCGACGAGATCCGTGCCGCATGGGACGTTGCGGATCGCTACGGCTGGCACAAACCGGTCACCGAGCAGCCCCAATACAACCTGCT
>JBBDVU010000047.1:0-6162 GCA_040903225.1 Nitriliruptoraceae bacterium
GTGATGGCGTTGCGCGATGCCGGATTCGAAACGGTCATGATCAACTGCAACCCCGAGACGGTATCCACGGACTACGACACGGCGGATCGCCTCTATTTCGAGCCGCTCACGTTCGAAGATGTGTATGAAGTGTGCTTGCGCGAACAACCGGCAGGTGTGCTGGTGCAACTCGGCGGGCAGACGCCGTTGAAGCTCGCAGCCGAACTCGAAGCGGCCGGCGTGCCCATCTGGGGGACCTCACCCGACGCAATCGACGCTGCCGAAGATCGCGGCAGGTTTGGCGAGCTGATGGCATCGCTGGATGTCGCAATGCCTCCGGGTGGCATTGCCCGCTCGTTCGCTGAAGCTCGCGATATTGCCGACCGCATCGGATTCCCAGCACTGGTGCGGCCGTCGTATGTACTCGGTGGCCGGGCCATGCAGATCGTGTACGACGTTGCGGGTTTAGAGACCTATTTGAACGAAGCCGTGGCGGCATCACCGGATCAGCCAATTCTGATTGACCGATTTCTTGAAGGCGCCATCGAAGTTGATGTCGATGCGGTGTTCGATGGGGATCAACTGTTCGTTGGCGGTGTCCTCGAACATATTGAAGAAGCCGGTGTACATTCCGGTGATTCGGCATGCACGTTGCCGCCGATCACCCTCGGACACGCCCAGATCAGCCACATTCGTGATGTGACTGCCGGCATCGCGCGCGGCCTCGGGGTGCGTGGGCTGCTGAACGTGCAGTTCGCCATCAAAGATGACGTGCTGTGGTGCATCGAAGCCAATCCGCGGGCATCACGGACAGTCCCGTTTGTGTCGAAAGCCACGGGCACACCGTTGGCCAAGGTCGCGGCACGGGTGATGGCGGGGTCGAGCTTGGCGCAACTGCGCAATGAAGGAATGCTGCCACCCGCTGATGTGGTCGACGGGCCAACCATCCCGCACGTGGCCGTGAAAGAAGCCGTGTTGCCGTTCGATCGGTTCCCCGGTGTCGACGCATTACTCGGTCCTGAAATGCGTTCCACCGGCGAGGTGATGGGTATCGATCTCGATTTCGGTGCGGCGTTTGCCAAAGCGCAGGCTGGAACGGGTTCTATGGTGCTACCAACGAAAGGCACCGTGTTCGTGTCGGTCGCCAATCGCGACAAGCGGGCAATCGTGTTTCCGGCGAAACGGCTCGTTGACCTGGGTTTTGACCTACTCGCCACCCAGGGCACGGCCGAAGTCCTGCACCGTGCCGGCATGCCTGCCGCAGTGGTGGGTAAGGTGTCAGAGGGCTCTACGGCGCTGCTCGACGCGATCATTTCAGGTGACGTGGCGTTAGTTCTGAACACACCTTTCGGGTCACGTACGCGAGGTGACGGTTACGCCATCCGGCAAGCTGCCGTTGGCAACGGCATCCCATGCGTTACCACCTTGGCGGGAATTCTCGCCGCCGTTCAGGGCATCGAATCGCTTCAAAAGGGGGCGATCACCGTGAAGTCCCTGCAGGACTATCAAGCCGAACTCGCAGCGTTGCAAGGACAGGCATGATGCGAACCAGCACGGGCCTCGTCGAGGGTCGCGAACAGGACGAACGGTGTCCGGTGCGGGTAGACGCCGAAGTATTGCTACGCCGGCGCGAGGGGGCATACTGGCTGCTGTCGTTTGCTGCGCCGCAGATCGCGCTACGTGCTCGGCCTGGCCAGTTTCTCAACATTGCGGTCGGCGCGCCGGGAACGCTACTTCGTCGCCCATTCTCGATCGCCAGAGTGTCACGTCAAGGCGCGGCGGCCGGAACCATCGATGTGGTGTTTGATGCACACGGGCCGGGCACCGAATGGCTGACCCACGTTGAGTTGCACGACTTCATCGATGTCATCGGACCTCTCGGCAACGGTTTCCCACTGCCACAGCGCAAGGTGTCGTGCCTATTGGTCGGAGGTGGCTACGGCGCGGCTCCGCTGTTCTACCTAGCGCGGGAGCTGACCGATCGACAGTTTCGGGTCGACATGATCGTCGGTGCGGCCACCGGTGACCGGCTCTTGAGTCCACTCGAAACCAAGAGCCTGTCAGTGACGGCAAGCTTCACCACCGAAGACGGCTCATACGGCCATCGTGGCCGAGTCACCGATGTGATGGACGATGTGATTTCATCGACCAACACTGGGGTCGTGTACGCCTGCGGTCCTAATCCAATGCTCAATGCCGTGTCGCGGGTGTGCGCTGAACGCGGAATCCCGGTTCAAGTCGCGGTCGAAGAACGCATGGCGTGTGGTATCGGGGTGTGTTTCACCTGCACGATGCCGATGCGCGCGAAAGACGGCACGATCCGCATGAGACGCACCTGCATCGATGGCCCGGTGCTCAACGGCGCGCGTATTGCTTGGGACCACACCCGATATGACGTCGCCGCCCCCAACATTGAAACCGAACCGCCGCCGAACACCGTCGCGCTCCTCGAGCCGTCCGAGGCACCGGCCGAGTCATTCACAACGTCGAGAATTCGCCGTTGGGATGACGAAGCGCAGGAGTGGATGTGATGGCGCACGATCTCACGACGCGCGTTGGACGGTTGCGCCTGTCGAATCCGATCATGTCGGCATCCGGTTGCTTTGCCTCCGGCATGGAAGTTGATCAGTTCTACAACGTCGCTGAGCTTGGCGCGGTTGTGGCCAAGTCGGTAACGCTCAAGCCGCGAGAAGGACTCCCGGTACCACGGATGGTGGAAACACCGTCTGGAATGCTCAACGCGATCGGCCTCCAGAACCCGGGTATCAAAGCCTGGATTGAACGCGATCATGCATGGCTGTGCGAACGCGGTGCCACCGTCGTCGTGTCAATCGCCGGAAGCAGTGTCGATGAGTTTCGTCAGGTGGCGCGGCACTTGCGGCGGCTCGCTGGCATAGCGGCGATCGAGATCAACCTGTCGTGCCCCAACGTTGACCACCCCGGTCTGGTGTTCGCCTATTCGCCGGATGCATCCGCAGAGGTGGTCGCTGCAGTCGTACGCGAAGCTGACGTGCCTGTGTTCGCCAAACTCACCTCCGATGTCACCGACATCGTGGATATCGCAGGGGCCGTGGCCGATGCTGGCGTCGACGGGGTCACACTGATCAACACTGTGCTCGGTATGAAGATCGATGCGGTCACTGGAAGGCCCGAACTGCACAACGGTCTCGGTGGACTATCGGGTCCGGCCATCCACCCCGTCGCCGTACGCAACATCTATCAAGTGCATCAGGCCCTACCGGATCTGCCCATCATTGGTTGCGGGGGAGTGCGAACGGTCCAAGATGTCGTCGAGATGTTGCGAGCCGGTTCGTCCGCCGTCCAGATCGGTACGTCAACATTTGTCGACCCGTTCATCGGCAAACGCATGCAGGTGCAGTTGGCCGATTGGATGACCCAACACCAGATCAAGTCCGTACAGCACCTGGTTGGTGCGGTCAACGAGTGGCCGATACCTGAACCCGAACGGAAACGACGATGAGTGCTTCCGCGCAGGCCAAGCTGGCCGTCGCCCTCGATGTTGAGCAACTCGAACGGGCAGTCGACTTGGCACGATCATTGCAACACGACGTTGGTTGTTTCAAAGTCGGACTCGAGTTGTTCAGCGCTTACGGGCCTGAAGCTGTCCGTGCGATCCGGCCCTACGGCGATATTTTCCTAGACGTCAAGCTGCACGACATTCCGACCACTGTCGGGCGTGCAACCCGTCAACTTGCAGCGCTTGGCATCAGCCTGATGACCGTTCACGCGTCGGGAGGTCCGGCCATGGTCGCCGCGGCAGCTGAAGCATTCGGTACCCGTGGTCGCGTGCTGGCGGTGACCGTCCTGACTTCTATTTCGGCTCAGGACCGGGAGCGGCTGGGCATTCCCGATCATGAGGATCACGTTCCCGATCTGGCGGAACTAGCGACCGACCACGGGGCATCCGGCATTGTGTGTTCGGTCACCGAAGCGCCGGCCGTTCGTGCACGCATCGGTCACCGGCCGCTGGTGGTCACTCCGGGCATTCGGCCCACCGGATTCGGCACCGATGATCACGCGACGGCGACGACGCCAACTGCGGCGATCGACGCCGGATCCGATCTGCTTGTCGTGGGCCGGCCGATCACCCAAGCCGACGATCCACGAGCCGCGGCCCAAGCGATCGTGGCCGAACTCGACGCCATTTAGGGACCGGACGGGCCGTACTCCTCGAGATATGCGCGTAGGCGTACGACATTGTTCTCGCCGATGCGGTCAGACCCCAGATGTTCGACCACCTCGCTGATCGTGGCGATTGCAACGGTCTCAATGCCAAATTCATCGCCGATTTCATCCAGTGCCGTCCGGTCCGAACGCTGTCCGCGTTCCTGCCGGTCTACACCAACGACAAGGCCGACAACATTGACGTCGGTGTTGGCGGTCAGCAGCGGCATGGTCTCGCGAATTGACGTACCTGCAGTTGTTACGTCTTCAACGATGACCACCCGATCGTGCGGACCGGGTACGCAACCGATGATGTTGCCACCTTCTCCGTGGTCCTTGACTTCTTTTCGATTGAATGCCACGCCCACATCGTGGCCGTGGCCGCTGGCCAATGCGATGCCGGTGGTGACAGCAAGCGGAATGCCCTTGTATGCCGGCCCAAACACAATATCGACCTGGTTTCCGAACCGTTCAGCGATGGTGTCGGCATAGAACGTCCCCAGCTGCGCGAGTTGTTGTCCCCGCCGAAAATTGCCCGCATTTACAAAATATGGTGTTCTTCTGCCAGACTTCGCGACGAAATCGCCGAACGTGACGACGTTTGCCTCCCACAACAGTTCTGCGAACTGGCGGCTGCGCTCGTGCATACAGATGTCCTGATCGTTCGGTCCAGCCGTGACAGTACTGTTGCCGCACCGACGCGCCGAAACACCAGACTGGACGACACCGATGGGGCCACCTGAATACGACCGGGCACAGCACGCTGCAGCCCGCCAGGCCGCAATGCAGGCGCGGACGGCCCGAGCCGACATCAAACGCCAGCTGAAGTCGCGAGCGCTGTCACTTGCCGAGGTGTTCGACGCTGCCGCGAGCGACTCGGCTGCAGGTGGGGCGCTGGCGAGCATGCGTGTAGCTGACGTGTTGCAGTCCATGCCGGGTATCGGCCCGACCAAAGCTGCGCATCTGATGGATCAGTTTGCGATTGCGTCCAATCGCCGATTGCGAGGACTCGGTTCGCGACAGCGCGCACAGTTGCTCGCATTCTTCGAGCGGCGTTGATAGTGGACTCGGAGACACCAGCTGAGATGGCGTTGCCGCCACGGTCAAGCGACGGTCAGGTGGTCGTGATCTCCGGACCATCTGGCGTCGGCAAAGGTGCTGTTCACACGCGCCTACGGCAACTGGTACCCGACAGCCGACTCGCGATATCGGTCACCACACGCCCGGCGCGAGACTTCGAGCAGGACGGTGTGGACTATCGCTTTGTTGACCGGGTGACGTTCGACGAACTGGTCGCCCAAGGTGCATTGCTTGAGCACGCCGAATACGCCGGGAATTGGTATGGGACGCCGCGCGACCAGGTTGATCACGCCATCGACGAGGGCGTGATGCTCATCCTCGATATCGATGTGCAAGGCGCAATCCAGGTCAAGCGCGCACTACCGGGTGCGCTGCTGGTATTTCTGCTGCCACCGACAATGGATGAACTTGCCCGCAGGCTGCATCTGCGCGGGACTGAAGACGACGTAGCAATACGACGTCGTCTCGAGCGCGCCCGTGACGAGATAGCCGCGCGCCACGACTTCGATGTCATCGTCGTCAACAATGACTTGGACGCCTGCGTCGCAGAAGTGCTCGACGCGCTCGCATAACGAGCAGGATCCAGAGTTGGCTTGGCATACGCGGCGTGGAAGGGCAATGCGGCGTGCAGCACGGAGTGATGGTGTGTCAGGTACGCTCGTAGCCGTGTGCAGGACGTGAAAGGCAGCATTATCACTCGTATCGACGACCTCATGGACCGTGTGGGCTCGAAATTCCACTTGGTTCATCTCTCTGCGAAACGTGCGCGGGAAATCAACGCGTACTTCGCCCATCTCGGCGAAGGTCTCGGCCAGTACGTACCCCCGCTGGTAACGACTGAAACGAACAAACCCCTGTCGATCGCACTGGAAGAGATCGCTACCGGCAAGATAGAAGCGAAGCAGCCAACAGAGGTCG
>JBBDVU010000048.1:0-7925 GCA_040903225.1 Nitriliruptoraceae bacterium
CATCGCTGTGCTCGTGCGCAAACGCCACCAGGCCGACCAGCTCCAGCAGGCGTTGCGCACCGCAGGCATTCCGTCGGTCGTGCGTTCAGACGACAGCGTGCTGTGCACCGCGGAAGCCACCACCGTCCAATGGCTCATCGACGCCATGCTCGCCCCATCCGATGAACGGGCAGTGCGGCGTGCGCTGGCCAGCGACGTCTACGGCTATCGCGCAGTTGCGCTGGCGACACTTGACGATGGCGACCTCGATCGGGAGATCAGCCGGTTTACCGACCTGCGCCGACGCTGGGACACCGCGGGATTTGCGGCGGCATTTCGCCATGCTCTCGGCGACGGCAACACGGTCGAACGGCTTGTACGTACGCACCGAGGCGAACGTGCGGTCACCAACCTGCTGCACATCGCAGAAATCGTTGATCATGCCGAACGCGCCCGGCGACTTCATCCCGAACACACGGCGATGTGGCTGCGACGGCAACGCCAACAACCGACGAGCCGCAGTGACGAACACGTCGAGCAGCGGCTGGAAAGTGACGGTGAGGCCGTCCAGCTCATCACCATCCACAGTGCCAAAGGCCTTGAGTTCCCGGTGGTGTGGGTGCCGTTCGCATGGGATGGACCAGCCCGCATTCGTTCCGACAACGGCAGTGTCGTGCGCGTTGGCCGCGAGGGCGGCACGGTCATCGATGTTAACCAAGACCCGTTCGACCCGGACCGTAGACGCCACCGCGCACGTGACACCGAGCAGTCCTGGCAGGAGGACCTGCGACTGTTGTACGTCGCGCTGACCCGCGCGAAACACCAGTGTGTTGTTCATCTGGGGCCCGTCAACGGCAGCGAGTTCGCGGCAATCAGCCGGCTGGTGCATCACACCCGGTTGGTCGTCGACGATCGCCTACGTCAACCCAAAATCGCAGCCACACCCGATCCAACGCAGCTGGGCGACGACGACTGGCAGCGCAGACTTGACGACCTGGTTGCAGGTGCGCCGGGCGCCCTCGCATGGAGCGAACTGACACCACCGTCGGGCGCCAACCCATCGACCGAGCCGGGTACAGCAGATCGGGTAGACAGCTTGTCGGCGCGCACGCTTGATCGCGACCTCGACGTTGCGTGGCAACGCACGTCATTCAGCGCGCTTACGCGACACGGCAGCGAACTGCACGAACCCGCTACCGCTGCCGCTGGCTACGACATGATGGACACCGGTATCGAGCCCGTGCCGCTGGCACGTTTCCCGCGTGGCGCGGCAATCGGCACCATGTTGCACGACATCTTCGAGCACCTCGATTTTCCTGCTGCTGCCGACACCCTCGATGCGATGATTGGCCGGGCGGCACGCGGGCACAACCTCACTGCACCGCAACGGCAGGCCCTGCGGACCGGGATCCTGCAGGCGGTCGACACGCCGCTTGGACCGACCGTCGAAAACGTGCGGTTGGCCGACCTGCATGCCGACGACCGGCTCAACGAACTCGATTTCGACTTGCCGCTCGCAGGCGGTTACACAGCCACGGACCGGACCGTGTCGTTGCACGCGATCGCCGACGTGTTCGACCAGTACAGCCAACCCGGCAGCATGCATGCCGACTACGCGCGCCGTTTGCGTCGGCACGGCCACCAGCACGTGCGCGGGTTCTTGACCGGGAGCATCGATCTGATTGCACGGGTCGGTGACAGCTACATGCTGGCGGACTACAAGTCCAACTGGCTAGGTCACACCGGCGACGACGGCACCGCCATCTCCACGCAGGCGCACTATCACCCAACGTTGCTTCGCGACGAAATGATCGTGCACGACTATGTGTTGCAGTACCACCTGTATCTGGTCGCATTGCACCGATATTTGCATGGACGGCTCGGACGCGACTACGACTACGACCGGCATGTTGCCGGAGCGGTCTATCTGTTCGTTCGTGGCATGTCACCCAGCGGTCACGGTCACGGCGTATTCGCCGACCGCCCGCCATACCAACTGGTTGCCGCCCTCGACGACCTGTTACGGCAGGGCACGGCATGAACGCGACCCGGTCAACGGCGACGAGCATCGCCGACCTTGCCGAAGCAGGTGTGCTCACCCGCGCCGAAGTGCTTGCTACCCAAGCGATCATGCGTTTGACCGCCGGCAGCGACGACCACGTGGCGCTTGCGGTTGCATTGACACTGCGAGCGCCACGGCTAGGTCATGTGTGTCTCGACCTGGACCGGTTGTATGCCGTCGGGGTGTCGGGCGCCAACGACATCGTGGTGCCGCTGAGGCTTCCTGACCGCACTGCGTGGCTGGAGCGGTTGCATGACAGCACCACCGTGGCGCAACCAGATGAGCCGGAAGAGCCTCGCCCGCTCGTGATCGACGGTCATCGCCTCTACACCGACCGCTACTGGCGCTACGAACAGCGGCTCGTCTCCTACGTCCGGGACTCAATCACCAAGTCAGCTGCACCGTGGGCCGTCGGTGGCGCCACCTTTGCCGTGGGCGACGGTGAAACGGAAACAGGTGGCCCGGTCGGTGCCGTCACCGATGTGCTGGCCGATCGCCGCTTCGCCGTACTGACCGGGGGACCGGGAACCGGCAAGACCACCACGATCGTGCGCCTGATTGACCGGCTACACGCTACGCAACCGTCGCTGCGCGTCGCGCTAGCTGCCCCAACCGGCAAGGCCGCAGCCCGGATGCTTGAAGCAGTCCGCGAAACCGGACTCGACATCGAAGCCAACATCACCTCGGCGACGCTGCATCGCCTCCTGCGCTACAACCCGCATCAGCCGACCAGGTTCCTCCATCACCACCGCAATCCGCTCGTATATGACATCGTCATCGTGGACGAAGCATCGATGGTGTCGCTGCCGCTGATGGCCAAACTCGTCGATGCGCTCAAGCCGGAAAGCCGTCTGCTACTCGTCGGTGACCGGGAACAGCTGGCATCTGTCGAAGCCGGTGCAGTACTCGCCGACATCTGCGGGGCGAGCCTGACCGAATCCCAGTCAGACGCTAATGACGTAGATGCCGATAATGCACGCTCATCGGCCGACCCGCATCCGATGCAGCGCAGTGTGATCGAACTGCGTCAATTCCACCGATTCGGACACGATTCCGGCATCGGCGCGCTTGCGCGTGCTATCCGTAGCGCTGACCTTGCACCAGAGCGCGCCGTCGACGTGCTCACCGGCACGTGGCGCGAAGATGGGCGTGATGGCGGATACAACGATGTTGCACTGCACGAACCGGATGCCACCCGACCAGCTCGACTGCCGGCAGACATCGAAGGTGTCATCGTCGAACACTACGGCGCGTTGCTTGCCGCCGCCGAACGTGCCGAATCCGCCGACGAGGTACTCCAACAGCTGACAGCGTTTCGCGTTCTCACCGCGTTGCGTGTGGGACCGCAAGGCGTCGATCAGCTCAACCGTCACATCATGACGCTGCTCGGTATCGGAGAGGCCGGCGCAACAACATGCGTTGGCACTCCGCTGATGGTCACCGCCAACGACTACCGGCTCGGCGTCTTCAATGGTGATGTAGGTGTCGTCACCGACACCAGTCCGACCGGCGCGCTCGTCGCTTTCGACAGCGCGAGCAGCGGCATCCGACAGCTTGCTATCCATCGTTTGCCCGCCTACGAACCGGTGTTTGCCATGTCGATTCACAAGAGCCAAGGCTCACAGTTCGACCAGGTGATTGTCGTGCTGCCGGACCGCGACACGCCTCTGCTGACCCGCGAACTGGTGTACACGGCGGTGACGCGCGGTCGGCGCCGTATCGATGTGGTGGCTACCGGAGACATCATCACGGAGGCGCTCACACGACGGGTTCAGCGATCGTCAGGCCTCGCCGAGCGATTGTGGTCACCCGTCGATTGAATCGACGACCCGTGCGTTGCGGTACTCGCTCGCAAACCGCAGATAGTTGGCGACGTTAACGCGTGGAACCGGCGGCACTGGGCGTTCAAACACCTTGGCTGGAACTCCGAGTGCCAGCGTTCCAGCCGGCACCTCCATCCCTTCGGTGATGACGGCGCCAGCTCCGACCACCGCGCCGGCGCCGATGCGACTGCCGTTGAGCAGCACCGCGCCCATACCGATGAGTGCGTCGTCTCCGATGACGCAGCCATGGAGGATCGCGCGGTGTCCGACAGTGACGCGCTTGCCGAGAAACGTCGGTGTGTCCTCATCTGCGTGAACCACCGTGAGGTCCTGCAGGTTCGAGTCTTCGCCAATCACGATCGGGGCCAACTCGGTTCGCACGACCGTGCCAAACCATAACGATGCCCCAGCGGCGATCGTGACGTCTCCAGCGACGGTGACGTTGTCCGCAAGGAACGCGTCAGGTGAAATGTTCGGTGTGTGTCCGAAAACCTCGAGAATCATGGGCATCTCCCTGCATGCGACAAAACGTGGTCCGCGCCGGTGTTGGTTGGCGCATACCTATCTGAGCAGATCATCAGGTCGTGCCACAATCATCTGCCCAGTCGCCAGATGGTGCGTCCGGTGTCATCCAATCCGACAAACCGGACGTGCACGCGACCGCCAACTTGCCAGGGTCCCGATGTTGTAGTCAACCCGTGCTCGTCGACGACGAGACTGCCGCGCTGCTTCGGAGGCAGCCCAAGTGCTCGTTCAGCGGTGATGAAACCGGTGATCCCAAGTCGCTGCAGCCGCACGACGATGCCGTTGGCGGTTAGCGCGGTGATCACGGCTGGTTCTTCATCGTCGAGATAGCCGCGGTCGAGCAGCTGGTTCCACAGCTCGTTGCGTTCTCGGGTCTGCAGGTAGCGGAGTGCGCCGGCGCGGGCATCCAGCCATCCAGCCAGTGACGCGAGCGTGCCTTTGTCATACGGCGCAGCCTCACCCGCGAGCGCGGCACGAACCTGCCGGTGCACGACCAGGTCGGCGTAACGGCGGATCGGCGAGGTGAAGTGGGTGTAAGCGTGCGATGCCAACCCCCGATGATGTGCCGGATCGGTGTCGTAGTTCGCGCGTGCGGTCGCTGACGTTGCCACTGCTACCAGCAAGTTCCGATGTTCGATCGCGCCGGAGGCTTCCAGCGTGTCGATTGCCGCCAGCAGTTCGGCGGCCAGGCGGTCGACCGACGGTTCTGGTTCGTTCGCCGCAGGGACGGCGACGTCTGCCAGCTCGATCGCAGCGCGAATCCGGTCGAGCCGCTCAATATCCAACCCAGCGTGAGTGCGATACAGCGCCGGAACCTGGCGTGACACGAGAAATCCTGCCACTGCCTCATTGGTCGCAACCATGAGCCGTTCGATGACCCGATAGGCCCGTTCGTGCGGTTCCGCATCGACGACCGTGAGCTTGCCGTCGACCAGTTGCGGCGTCACCGCTGCTTGTGCGAACAGATCCTCGAACGTGATCCGACTGTCGCGCTGCACACCCAGTCGGCGCGACGCCTCGGAAATCGCGGTCAATGCCGCCAAAGAATCGTCGGCGTAGTCACCAGCTTCGGCCCGGATCCCGCTGTCGTCACCGTCAAGCCACTGCTCAACCGATGGATACGTCAGCTTTGCGCGTGAACTCACCAGCGACGGGCTGACGGTCACGTCGGCGATCGAACCGTCAGGCTGGACCAGAAACCCTACCGATAGCACCTGTCGGTCTTCGCCGGGCAACAGTGACAGCGCCTGTTCGGACAGCGCTGGATCCAGCATCGGCGCATTGTCGCCGACGGCCAAATAGGCGGTCGAGGCGACGATCCGCGCGTACTCGTCGGCTGGTGAGTTCACACCGACGACCCCGGCGGCATCGGCAATGTGCACCGCAACGTCGACCGGACTGTCTGATGCACCGTCCCATGCGGCCGCAACGGCATCGTCGATATCTTTGGTAGTCGACGAGTCGATCGTGACACAGATTTCGTCACGCCGGTCGTCGGGTTCCAGCGATGCGCCAGCGATGGGACCATCGGCGTCGATCCCGGCGGCGGCTCCACGGCGTCCGCTTGCCAGCAGACCGATCGCCCGAGTGTGACCAAGGGCGGCGGTGGACTCCTCGAGTCCGGCTGCTGCAGCACCACCCGGAATGAGATCTGGTGCGGCGCGGCCAAGCGCGATGACGGTCGAAGCGGCCCGGATCGCCTGTGGTGAGCCGGCGACATACGGGCCGGCGACCAATGCGCGCCCGACGGGCTCGCCGTCGTCGCCATCACCGATGAGTGTCACCACCACCCGGCCAACAGGCAGCGGCTGGGCGTCCGTCATCGTGGGGTCGAGTCGCAACCATCCTGACCCGATTGACGGGTCCGGTTCGAGGACCAGACGTCCTGGGCCGTTGGCGACCGTGCCGACAACCATCCGTCGGGGCCGGTGGCGCAACGTCACGGTCTCGGCGGTCAGGCCTTTGCTATCGGCATTCACGCGCGCGTCGACGAGGTCGTCGGCAATCAGGCCGCGACACAGCGGCGGGGGAACGAACACCCGGTCAGCCGTCACCGCCGGTCCGTCATCGCGGGCGACGGTCACCTCGGTGGCAGTCAGGTTGTCGGATGCGACGACATGCAGGAAACCAAATCCACGAGGATGTGGCCGGAATCGGGCAGAGAGTTGCAAGGCTTCACCATTTGCGTGTTGTTCGGTCGGACGATGGGTTGCAGAGTCGCGTGTTACGACCCGCGAGCTGCCGCCCGCAATGCTGCAAGCAGCCCGGCCGCGAGTGCCGCATCGTCGGTGAGATCCCGATGCCGGTGTGACACCACTGCGTCGAGCAGGTCGGCGCTGGCGATATCGGCGGTGAACCTCAGTTGGGCGGCGAGTAAACGTCCATCTGCAGCTGCAGAGACTACCCGACGGAAGCACACCCCATGATTATCGATCGTGTCGGCGAACGCAACCAGCGCGAGTTGCCACGGCCGCGCATCGATCGTCACGGTCGCCGTGTCGAGGTCGTCGGGGTGCACCGTGACCAATTCCCAGCCGACCAGCATCGTGGCCGTGGCTGCGTGCGACTTGCGTCGGTGCGTGTCGACAGCGGCGTCAACTGCCAGCCGGCTGGACTGCGGCAGATCCATCACTTCGATTGCCGCTCGGTCCAATTCGGCAATCGCGTCGATACCTGCGCGGCGCCGACGGTCGTCATCGGTCGCCAGTTCGGCTTGGGTCACGACGGCGTCAAGCAGGCGGGCGGACGACACCGTTTCGAGCAGTTCGACTGCGCGTGCCGCATCACCAGCCGCAGCGCGACGCAACAGTACCTCTGGCGAAAACGGCTGATTATTGTCGGCCACACCAGCTCCTTATACCAACGGGTATTGCGTAGCCTGCCTTATGTGGCCGACAGAGCCGAGCATGTGCTGCATAATTGTGCTCGAACGATGCATCGCAAGAGGTCGGTGTGCACCCGGAGGCTGCCGCTATGGAACATCCCGAATCCGTCCCGCTGCCGCCACCGGAGCTGGTGTCACGACCCCGCCGACGGTGGCCGTGGGTGGTGGCACTGTCGCTTGCGCTGGTCATGGCTGCTTCTGCCGGTGCTGTGGCCTGGCAGCAACGCGAAGTAGCGGCGCTTTGGCAGCAGCGCGCACTCGCCGTCGAAGATCACCGCGACGATGCGCTGGGTCGTGTCGAGGCGCTGCAATTGCAGCTCGACGAGGTTGCTGAACTGCTCGACGCGTCCGAAACCGACCTGAACGAACTGCAAGAACGTGTCCGCGACCTTGCAGACGAAAAGGCGCAGGCCGAAGATACGGCGACGACCGTGCAAGTTCAGCGCGATCAGTTGGTGCAGTTGTCAAACCGCATTGCCAGTGCGATCTCGGCACTCGACCAGTGTGTAAACCGGATGGGTGAACTACACACCACGACCGTCAGCGCATTCAACCGGGTCACCGCCGGCGAGCAGGTCGATGTCGGCCCGCTCAACCAGCTGGCACAAACGACAACGAACTTTTGCAACGATGCCAGGTCGGCGGCCGCTGG
>JBBDVU010000048.1:7935-34615 GCA_040903225.1 Nitriliruptoraceae bacterium
CCCCCCGCGGCCGCAAACCAGATCCGATGAGGTCGTCTACAGCTGCCACCCGTGAGGTTCTTGTGCGGCGGGTTACCGCTGGGCTGGTGGCAATTGCGATCGTGGGTGCCGGATGTGTGCCGGAACCGCCACCGTTGGATGACCCGGTGGTGTTCGATGACACCCAACTCGCAGATTTCTCCGAGTTCGAGGCGCAGGCGATCGTCCGCCGTGCCGAACAAATCACGGTGCGTATCCGCACTCTTGGGTGCCGCCAGTTCGGTATTGGCTCAGGGTTCGTGCTACCGGGCGGAATCGTTGTCACCAACCGGCATGTGGTGGATGAGCCACGTTCCGTGACCGTCAACACCTGGGACGGCCAAACACTCGAAGCGTCGGTCGAGGGCGTCGCGGTCGACTCGGATTTGGCGATCCTGCGATTGCAAGACGACATCGTGCTACCAGTGGCTGAACTTCGCGACGAACCTGTCCGCCGTGACGAACCGATCGTGGTGGTTGGCTATCCCGGAGGGGGACCGGCGACAGTGACGACCGGCAAAGTCGTTGGTCTGGTTTCCGGTGAGATGCTCGGTGAGCCGGCCGACGTCATCCGAATCGATGCAGAAATTCGCCAAGGAAACTCCGGTGGCCCGGTGCTTGATCAGCAAGGCCGAGTGGTTGGGGTTGTCTTTGCGCTTGAGGCCGAACGCGGGACTGGCTTGGCAGTCCCGGTTGCCACTCTGCTTGAACGTCTGCACGGTGCAGCCATGGCCCCGCCCGCCGGCTGCTAGCAGCCGACAGGCGACGGCGACAGCGGAACAACCCGATGCTTCCGGTCAGTTGGGACGCACGACCGTCCACTGCGGTAGATCCCAGCTCAAGTCACACAACAGTGTCGCCAGTTGTGCCGCCACTTGTCGCGCGGTGACCTGATGGGTCGTTCCGATCGGTACGGCGCCGTGAAGTTCGGTGACCGACGAGCCACGTCGGCGCACCCATCGATCGCCGAGCGCGACGTGGTCGAGCGACTTGCGTGCCCCGCGTGTCCGCGCATGCACGGTAGTGGCCACGACGACCTGCCGGCGATCGTCCTTGTTCGGCGAAATCCGCAGCCGCGACACCGAATCGGGCGACAGGTGCGCAGCCACACGGTTGAGCCGTGCGCCTGGCGTCTTGCTCACGGCGATCAACGGCCACACCGGCCTCGCCGGCGTGTCGGTGATGGCTTCGAGCATGTCGATCGTCGCTGCCGCGACAGCTTCAGTCGTCAACCTGGTACCCGGCGCAAGTTGGGCGCCGGTCACAGCGGCAACGTCGATTGCATCCGTGGTCATCGTCCGACGTGTTCGGGAACGGGACGGTCGGCCCCGCGACGGCGAACGATTGTCCTGTTCGGCGGGTCCACCGTGATCACGCAGCACGCGGAGTGCGTTCTGCAGTTGGCGGAATGCATCGGCGTCACCGCCGTGATCGGGGTGACGCCGGCGCGCCTGAGCACGAAATGCCTGTTTGAGTTCAGCCAGCGTGGGCTGCGGGCCTACCTGCAACAACGCCCGCGCGTCCGCTGGTGACATATGGTGGTCGCCGTGCGCCTTCCCGGATTTGTGCATGACGTCGGTACCCTTGTGTGATCCTGCATCGCATCGTGAAGTGGCGTTCGATCCGAATCGTATGGGCGGTCGGCACCTGTCGACAGTCCGACGGGTCGCGCAACGGCTATCGCCGGCGGCGCCAATAACGGGGCTGTTCGACCGGCAGGTCAGGCGTGAAAGGAGGTGAGCGTGGCTGACATGGGTGATCTCGATCCTCAAGGCAACGTGGTGCGCCTGCGCGCGCGCTCCCAGTCGCCGATCATAACCGGGACGGAGGCGGCTGAACCGAGTGATGAACTCGACGACCGCAAGCTCAGGATCTTGCGGGCCATTGTCACCGAGTACGTCGCGCAAGGAGAACCGGTCGGTTCGAAGCGGGTAGTCGACATCACCGGGCTCGACGTCTCGGCAGCTACGGTGCGCAACGATATGGCGGCCCTGGAGGAACTGGGCTATATCGCGCAGCCGCACACCTCGGCAGGGCGTATTCCGACTGACCGCGGCTACCGTCGGTTCGTTGATGACCTGCGCGACAACCCGGCTGCCGATGATTCCCGCCGCGAACTGGTGCAGGAACTGCTCGGTTCATCGCGTGACGTCGAAGACCTATTAACGCGCACATCTTCGGTGCTCAGCCAGTTGACCCGGCTGGTGTCGCTGGTGATCGCCCCGGCAATCGATGCCTCACGGATCCGGCTCGCCGAGCTGGTGTCGCTGTCGCCAGGATCCGGCATGCTCCTGCTGGTGTCCGACACCGGCCGTGTCGAAAAGCGCACCGTAGAACTACCTCCTGACGTTTCCGACGGTGATCAACAGCGCGTCCGACAGGTCATGACCGAGCATCTGACCGGCCGCCGACTCGGTGACGTTCACTCGCAGTTGGAGCTGATCGCCGAGGACGCGCCGACGGAATTGCGCCAGGTGTTCGCCGCGCTTTCTGAGGCGACGGTCAGCAACTTGGAAGACGAAACCGTTCACCACGTTTATGTTGGTGGGCAAGCGTCACTGGCCGGTGACGAAACATTTGAACGTGAACACCTTTCGCGCGTGCTGCAGTTGCTGGAGCAGCGTGCCACCCTGGCGCGTCTGCTGTCGGATGCGACCGAAGATGACCATCCGACCGTGCGGATCGGCCACGAGAACACGGTCGAAGACCTACAGTCGGCGTCGCTGGTTGCCCAGCGCTACCGCTTGGTGACCGCAGGGTCGCTTGGTGTGCTGGGACCGACGCGGATGGACTACGTGGGTGTGTTGGCCACGGTGCGTGCAGTGGCCGACCAACTGCAGGAAACGATCACTGACCTGTCGAGGTAGGTGGCGGCGCTACACGTCGCCGTGAGCCGGCGCTACGCCGTCATCCTGCCGCTGCCGTTGACCTGGGAAACACTGTGCCTGAAGATCTGTACGAAATGCTGGGCGTGTCAAAAGATGCGTCCGCGGATGACATCAAACGTGCCTACCGCCGCAAAGCCCGGGAATATCACCCGGATGCGGGCGGCGACGAAGAGATGTTCAAGAAGGTTACGCACGCGCACAACGTGCTGTCCGACCCGCAAACCCGCGCCCGCTACGACCGGTTCGGTGACGATGGCACGCCGTCGACCCGTGGCGCCGGCGACCCGTTCGGGTTTGGCGCCCAAGGTTTCGGCGGCATCAACGACGTCATCGACGCATTCTTCGGATCAGCCTTCGGCGGGCAGACTTCATCGCGGCAGCGGTCGGCAGGCCGTGATGTGCTTGTGGTTGTCGATGTCACACTCGATGAGGTTGTTACCGGCGTGCAGCGAAACGTCGAGGTCGAAGCCGCCGCGGCGTGCTCGACGTGCGGCGGATTTGGTTCAGCAGACGGCGCGTCGCTGGGGCGCTGCCAGACGTGTGGCGGTGCCGGCCAGGTGCAGCGGGTGGTGCGTACCGCGTTCGGGCAGATGGCGACGGCGTCGCCCTGCCCGTCGTGTAAAGGCAGTGGACGGGCGATCGGCGAGCCATGCACCGGCTGTTCCGGTGAAGGACGCCGAAGCGAGCGGCGCACCCTGACCATCGACATTCCCGCCGGGGTTGAACACGGCGACCGTCTGCGTCTGCGTGGCAGTGGTGAAGCCGGCCGCCACGGCGCAACCGCCGGAGACCTGTACGTCGAGATCCATGTTGCTGAACATCGCCTGTATGAACGTGACGGTCGGGACCTGTTCGCCGAAGTTGTCATTCCGATGACCCAGGCGGCACTGGGTGGCAAGCTCACCATCCCCAGTATCGATGGTGACGACATCGACGTTGCGGTACCCGCTGGCAGCCAATCTGGTGATGTGCTCGTCGTCAAGAAAGCCGGACTCCCGGCCAAAGGTGGTGGCCGGCGAGGGGACCTCAACCTGGTCGTACGCGTGGAAGTACCCACCGGCCTCGACGACAAGCAGCGCGAACTTCTGCGTGATCTTGCGAACCTGCGAGGCGACCATCTTGAATCGTCAGGATCCGGCTTGTTCGCCCGTCTCCGAGACGTGATGCAACGGTAGCTCCATGGGCCAGCACATCCCGTACGTCATCGTCGCGGCACCGTTGTCCAAGCAGCCGGCCGGCGGCAAAGTCGAACTGTCGTCGGCGGAACGTCACCATCTGGGCACGGTCCTGCGGCTACGTGATGGTGCAGAACTCCACCTGTGTGACGGACGGGGCGCACATGCGGTCGGGCAGTTCGGTCAAGGCCACGTCGTGCTGACCGAGGCCGCCACCGTTGATCCTGAACCAGATCCGGCGGTCGACGTGCTGCAGTCGGTGCCGAAAGGTCGCAAGTTCGACGACATCGTGCGTGTCTTGACCGAGCTTGGTGTCGACGGCATCACGCTGCTTGCAGCTTCGCACACCGTCGGCAAAGTGGATGCGTTGCGCAGTGAACGCATGCTTGAACGGGCGTCAGCGGTGGTGCATGCCGCGGCTCAGCAGTCGCGCCGCAGCCGCCTGCCACGCATCGACGGTCCGGTCACATCCACCGACGTGCGGGTCGATCCCGGTACGACGTTGCTCGTGACACAACCGGGAGCCCCGCGGTTGTCGACCCAGCTACCTGATGATGTTGGCGTTCGCGTTGCGGTTGCCGTCGGTCCCGAAGGCGGCTGGTCGGCGCACGAACTCGATCATTTCGCGGCGGTCGGCGGACGGCTTGTGGGTATGGGTGACAGTGTGTTGCGCACCGAACATGCCGCAGCCGCCGCAGTTGCGGTGATCTCGGCGGCGATTGGGCGCTGGTAGCGCGGTCGACGGCCCGGTACGCTTGGCGTGTCTGGTCGTCCAATATGACAGGAGCGGCGACAACCCGTGGTGAACTCTTCGATGTCCGCTGTGGACATCGTGTCGGCATCCGACAGCGTTGACGCGCACGATGACAATGGACCCAGCGTCGTCACGTTGCAGCTTGCTGACACCGTCATGGTGTCGCTGCTCGGGCCTCACGATCATTTGCTACGCCAAATCGAAACGTCCGTTGCTGCTGACATCCATGTGCGTGGCAACACCATTCGCGTGAGCGCAACCACCGCGGACCAAGCCGGCCGCGTCGCTCAGCTGTTCGCTGACCTCGCCGGTTTGATCGAAGCCGGCCAACATCCTGATCAGGCAATGGTCGAACAAGCGGTGAACATGATGCATGCCCAAGTTGAAGAACGGCCTGCCGACGTCTTCTCGGACACGCTGGTCACCCATCGTGGCCGCAGCATCCGCCCCAAGACGCTCGGTCAGAAGCGCTATCTCGATGCGATCCGGCGAAACACCGTCACCTTCGGGATCGGCCCGGCCGGCACGGGTAAGACCTACCTCGCAATGGGCGCTGCCGTCCAGGCGCTGCGTGCGAAGGATGTCAACCGGCTGGTGCTCACTCGGCCTGCCGTCGAAGCCGGTGAACGTCTCGGATTCCTTCCAGGCACGTTGCATGAGAAGATCGACCCGTATCTCAAGCCGCTGTGGGATGCGCTGCAGGACATGATGGAGCCCGAAGAGCTCGTTGCCCATGTCGACCGGGGGACGATAGAGGTCGCACCGCTGGCGTACATGCGCGGGCGCACCCTCAACGACTCGTTCATCGTGCTTGATGAGGCACAGAACACCACCGCCGAGCAGATGAAGATGTTTCTGACCCGGATCGGTTTCAACTCGAAAGCAGTCGTCACCGGCGATATCTCCCAGGTGGACCTTCCAGCTGGCCGCGCTTCGGGTCTGCGCACCGTCCGCGACATCCTCACCGACATCGATGGTGTCGCTTTCGCCTACCTCACACCCACCGATGTGGTCCGCCATCACATCGTGCAGCGCATCGTCGAAGCCTATGAAGCGTTCGACGCCGGCGACGCTCGCCGAACTGCTGACAGTGGTGCGGCGGTGGGCAGCGAGCACGAACGACAACCGTGAGCTTGTAGGGAGCAGCCGATGCCGGCATTTGTAGCCGACGAGCAAGACATCCAGATCGACGCCGACGAGCTGCTACGACTCACCCAGCATGTCCTCGACGCGCAGCGAGTGCCCGGTGACATGGAAGTGTCGGTGCTGCTGGTCGACATCAACACGATCGCTGAACTCAACGCCCGCCACATGGGCAAAGATGCTCCAACCGACGTGCTGGCGTTTCCGATCGACGAGCCAGGAGAAAGCCCGCCCGGTGCGCCGTCAATCCTGGGTGATGTCGTCGTTTGTCCTGAGGTGGCGCGCGAGCAGGCCAGCGAGTTCGGCCGCAGCTTCGATCACGAGTTGCGCGTGCTGGTCGTCCACGGAATCTTGCATCTGCTCGGCATGGATCACGCCGACCAAGATGAACAACGTGAAATGTTTGCGCTGACCGATGCGCTGCTGGAGAGTTTTCAGTGACGCCCACCACACTCATCGGGGTCACCGCACTGCTGGTTTTGGCTGGCTCGTACCTGGCGGCCGCGGAAACGGTGTTGGCGCGGGTCAATCTGGTGCGGGCATTGCGCCTGGAAGATGAAGACCGGCCTGGCGCTGCGGCGCTGTTGTGGCTCATGGAACATCGCATGTCGGCACAGAACGTGCTGTTGGTGGCCACCGTTACGGTGCGGATCGCCGCTGCTGGCCTCGTCGCTGCCGTCAGTTGGCGGCTGACCGAAACCGGTTGGGTGGTGCTCGTCGTTCTGGCGGCGCTTCTGATCGTCACGGTGATCATTGGCGAAGCTGTGCCGCGCACCGTCGCATTGCGGAACCTGGAAACCACCGCATTGCGCCTGGCACGGTCCGTGCGGTTGCTGGTGCGACTGCTCACACCAGCCAGTCAGGCGACCGTCGCACTCACGCGGGCGGTGGTGCCACGCCGGCACGAAGTCTCAGGACCATACGCCTCCGACGAGGAGTTGCGCGAGCTCGACCCGGAAACCTCCGAGCATGACGAGCAGATCGAACCCGAAGAGCGAGCAATGATCCGGTCGATCTTCGAACTGGCCGACACCCGGGTTCGCGAGATTATGACGCCTCGGCCCGACATGGTGATGGTGTCCGCGGCAGCAACACTGCCCGAGTTGGCGGCGACCATTACCGAACGGGGCGTGTCCAGGCTGCCGGTACACGATCCAGACGACGCCGACAGCATCGTCGGCATCGTCTACGCCAAAGACCTGTTGGCGCGCATGGCGATCGACGACGGCCAGCAGCAGTGGGCCGATCTGGTACGCGAAGCCACGTTCGTTCCCGAAACCAAACGCGGCGATGAGCTGCTGCGTGACCTGCAAGCCGCCACCGTCCACATGGCGATCGTCGTCGACGAATACGGTGCGATCGCCGGGCTGGTCACCATCGAAGACATCCTGGAAGAAATCGTCGGTGAAATCATCGACGAACATGACCAGGAAGAACCACTGTTTGAAGTGCTTGCTGACGGGTCGTTGCGGGTTGACGCCCGCCTGGGCGTTGACGACCTCAACGACATGCTGTCGGCGTCGCTGCCCGAAGATGGCTGGGATACCGTTGGTGGGCTGGTGTTCGGCACGCTCGGGCGCGTGCCGGTCGTAGGCGAAACGGTCGTCGTTGATCGGCATGTGCTCATGGTCGAAAGTGTGCAGGGCCGTCGAGTTGGCAAAGTGTTGGTCGCGCACGAAGACAGGTCGGAGCAGACCGATGAGCGGGCGACCACCGACGCCGGGGTCGATGGTCCCGGGATTGCGGGACCTGCGACCGGGGAGGCGGCAACAAACCAGCCGTAGGGTGGCAGTCAATCTGTAGGCGTGCGCTCACCCGGGAGTCGGTATGACCGTCGATGTAGCAACGATCGCTGACGCGTCCACGACCGATGAGACCCGGCAGACTGCCGTGATCGACGGCAATGAAGCGGTCGCGCGTGTCGCCTATGCGCTGAGCGAAACCATCTGCCTGTATCCGATCACACCGGCGTCGCCGATGGGCGAGCACGCAGACGCATGGTCATCGACCGCCAAACCCAATGTGTGGGGCAACACGCCTGCGGTCAGCCAGCTGCAATCCGAAGCAGGTGCCGCCGGTGCGTTGCACGGTGCAGTACAGGCCGGCGCGTTGGCGACGACCTTCACCGCATCGCAGGGCTTGCTGCTGATGCTGCCGAACATGTTCAAGATTGCCGGCGAACTCACACCTGCGGTCATCCACGTTGCCGCCCGCACTATTGCTACCCACGCATTGTCGATCTTTGGCGACCATTCAGACGTGATGACGGCGCGCACCACCGGCTGGTCGATGCTGTCATCTACCAGCCCCCAGGAAGCGCACGACCTGGCTGCGATTGCGCACGCGGCCACCCTTGCAACGCGGGTGCCGATGCTGCATTTCATGGATGGCTTCCGCACCTCGCATGAACTCAACGAAGTCGATTTGCTGTCCGACGAAGCACTGGCTGCCATGATCGACCCCGCTGCCTTGCAACAGCATCGGCAGCTGCGGCTTGATCCCGACCGCCCAGTGCTGCGCGGATCGGCACAGAACCCGGACGTATTCTTTCAAGCCCGCGAAGCTTCCAATCCGTACCACGATGCTGTAGCGCCCACCGTGGTTGCCCTGATGGATGACCTAGCGGCGCTGACCGGCCGCCGGTACCACCTGGTTGAGCATTACGGGGCCAACGACGCTGAGCATGTGGTGGTAGTGATGGGATCGGCGTCCGGGACGCTTCGCGAAGCCGTCGACCATCTCAACGCGAACGGTCGCCGGGTTGCCGTTGTCACGGTTCGGCTGTACCGCCCGTTTCCGGTTGAGGCCCTGCTGGCGGCGCTGCCCGACACGGCCCGGGCGGTTGCCGTATTGGACCGGACAAAAGAACCCGGTTCGGTTGGTGAGCCACTGCTGCAAGACGTCGTACATGTCCTCGCTGATGCGGTAACCGGCGGACGCATCGACAACCTGCCGGTAGTGATCGGCGGGCGCTACGGGCTGTCCAGCAAGGAGTTCACCCCGGCGATGGCGATGGCGGTATTCGACGAACTCGCGCGTCCCAGCCCCAAACCACGCTTCACCGTGGGCATCATCGATGATGTCACCCATTTGTCGCTCGTCGTCGATCGCGCGCTGACGCTGCCGCGTCCACACGGTGACCTGCAGGTCGTTCTCCACGGGTTGGGTTCCGATGGCACCGTCGGCGCCAGCAAGAACACAACCAAGATCGTTGCAGCACATTCTGACCTCCATGTGCAGGCCGCGTTCGTCTACGATTCGAAGAAATCCGGTGCCGTCACCGAATCGCACCTACGGTTTTCGAAACGGACGATCAATTCGACGTATCTGGTTGAACAGGCCGACATCATCGGCTGTCACCAGTTTGGTTTGTTCGAGCGCATCAACCTGTTGGATCGGTTGCGCGACGGTGGCACGGTCATCGTCAATGCGCCGTTTGCGCCCGACCAGCTGTGGGACCGTCTGCCCGCTGACGTGCAGCAGACGCTGATCGACAAGCATGCCAAGTTATATGCCATCGATGCGTATGCCATCGCGCGCGAAGCCGGTATCGCCGGGCGCATCAATACGGTGATGCAAGTTGCGCTGTTCGACGTCGCCGGGCTCATGGACTCCGACGTCGCGTTTGACGCGATTGCCGGATCGATCCGCGCCACCTACGCAGACTTGGGCGACACGATCGTCGACCGCAACCTCGCCGCGATCGCCGCAGCCCGCGGTGCTGTGGTCGCGATCGAATTGCAGGCGGTTACTGCGGCACATGCGCGGGTCAATCCGGTGGAACGAGCCGCAGCCCTGCGCGGCATGAGCGCCGGCGACATCCCATCGTTCGTGACCCGGGTGACCGCCCGGCTGACCGCCGGTGAAGGCGAACTGCTCCCGGTGTCGGCGCTGCCGGCCGATGGCACGTTTCCGACCGCAACCGCGCGGTTCGAAAAGCGCACGTTGGCCGATTCGTTGCCCAACTGGGATCCCGACATCTGCATTGACTGTGGCAAGTGCGCGATCGTGTGTCCCCACGCCGCCATCCAGATCAAAGCGTTCGATGCGGACACGGCTGCGGCCCAGCCGGATGTGTTCCTGTCCAAACCGTTCAAAGACCGCAACCTGGTCGACCACCACATCACCGTGCAAGTCGCGCCTGACGACTGCACCGGCTGTGGTGTTTGCGTGCAAACGTGCCCGGCGGTGAGCCGCACCAACACCGGCCACAAGGCGCTTGACATGATGCCGGCCGAACAGACCCGAAGTGTTGAACGGCAGCGCTGGCAAGCATTCGAGCAAATCCCGTATTTGGATCGGTCGCAGGTGCGCCATGACACCGTCAAACATTCGCAACTGCTGCAGCCGCTGTTTGAAGCATCTGGCGCTTGCGCCGGTTGTGGGGAGACGCCGTATCTGAAACTGATGACACAGCTGTTCGGCGACCGGGCTGTCGTCGCTAACGCGACCGGCTGCTCATCCATCTATGGCGGCAACCTGCCGACCACCCCGTGGGGCACCAACGCTGCCGGTCGGGGACCGGCATGGTCGAACTCGCTGTTCGAAGACAACGCCGAATTCGGTCTCGGCTTGCGTCTGGGGCTGGACGAACAGCGCGCCAGCGCGATCAGTCTGGCACGTCAGTTGCGTGCGGAACTTGACGCCGACTTGGTCGACGAGGTGATCTCGCACGCCGACGGACATCACCAGCACAATGAGGCAACGATAGAGGAGCAGCGCAACCGGGTGGACCGTCTCGTCACCCAGTTGCGTGAACTTTCTGACACGTCAACCGACGAGCACATTCGAGGCGCGGCACAGCTGCTGGACGTCACCGCTTCTGCGCTCATCCGCCGCGACGTGTGGATCATCGGCGGCGACGGTTGGGCCTACGACATCGGATTCGGCGGTCTCGACCATGTGCTGGCATCCGGTGCTGACGTGAACATTCTCGTCCTTGACACCGAGGTGTACTCCAACACCGGCGGGCAGGCATCGAAAGCGACCCCACGAGGTGCAGTCGCCAAGTTCGCTTCAGCCGGAAAGACCACCGCCAAAAAAGATCTCGGACTGCTCGCGATGCAGTACGGCAACGTGTATGTGGCACAGATCGCGTTGGGCGCAAATGAGATGCACACCGTCAAAGCGTTCCGAGAAGCCGAAGCGTGGCCGGGACCGTCACTGTTGCTGGCCTATTCGACCTGCATTGCGCACGGGGTCGACATGGAACAGTCAATGACCCGCATGGACTTGGCCGTGCGATCCGGCTATTGGCCGTTGTACCGGTTCCTGCCCGACGTCGACGAAGCCACCGCACCGTTCCATCTGGACTCAGCGAAACCGACCGTGCCGGTCGCCGACTTTATGCGCTCCGAAGGACGTTACGCGGTGCTGGAACGATCGGATCCATCTCGAGCCGAAGAATTCCGGCAGCTCGCTCAGGCCGACATCGATGAACGCTGGCACTACTACGAGCAGCTCGCCGGAGTCGGCCGGCGGATCAGCGACGCTGATCCGGCAGCTAAGGAGCTTCGCGATGACTGAGCCGCAGCCATTTGTCGACGACGACGGTGACGTTGCGCCACCAGGACCAGGCCGTGTCGTGCCCAGCGGACCGAAAACGACCGGACCGGTTGACATGTCGACCAGCTACCTGGGTATGACGTTGCGATCTCCGGTGGTTGCTTCGGCCAGCCCGATGACCGGTGACCTGCGGGCCTTGCCGATGCTCGTGCAAGCTGGCGTCGGCGCCGTGGTCCTGCCGAGCCTGTTCGAAGAACAGATCGACCAAGAAGCAGACCAGCTGGCCGCCTACGTGTTTGCTGACGCCGCCGACGCGGAAGCGTCCACGGGTTACACGCCCGGACTCCTCGATTCCTACAACAACGGTGCGCAGCGTTACCTGCAGTTCGTGCGTGAAACGGTCGGGCAATGTGGTGTTCCGGTGATTCCCAGCCTCAACGGCGTCACTCGTGGCGGCTGGGTGACCTACGCAACCAAACTGGCCGACGCAGGTGCCGCCGCGATTGAACTCAACGTCTATCGGATTGCAGCCGAGCCGGAACTCAGCGGCCGTGACATCGAAGACGAGACGCTGTCATTGATCGAAGCGGTCGTTGCAGCGACTGAGGTTCCCGTTGCGGTCAAGCTCGGGCCGTACTTTTCGGCGTTCGCACATTTTGCGCACCGGATCGCCGACGCAGGTGCGGCCGGGGTGGTCGTATTCAATCGGTTCTATCAGCCAGACATCGACCTGACGACGCTGTCAGTCGAACCCAAGCTGGTGTTGTCCACCTCAGATGAAATGCGGCTGCCGTTGCGTTGGTGCGCAATTCTTTCCGGCCGCACACCCCTGTCGTTAGCACTGACCACGGGCGTGCACACCGTTGACGACGTCGTCAAAGCACTGTTGGCCGGCGCGCATGTGGCCATGACAACGTCGGCGTTGCTGAAACATGGCCCCGGCCATGTGCATGTGTTACACAGCGGCGTTGAGCGTTGGCTCGCCGAGCACGGCTATGGCAGTGTCAGCGACGCCGTCGGTGCGGTCAGTTACCGCAACGTGGCTGACCCGGCCCAATATGAGCGGGCCAACTATCTGGGCACGCTGACCCGTATCGCCAGCCGATACCACTAGACGGCGCGCCGCCGCTCAGGAGTCCGGTCAGCCGGTGCGACGACGATCGTCGTCGGCGTTGCCAGCGCCCATTAGGCTCGGTGCGTACCAGTCCCGGTGTTGCTGATCGTGCTGCGGAGATGTCGCTATGAAGTCTGACCGTCCTGCTGGCCAGCCGATGCACGACGAAGCCGATCTGCTGCGGCGCGCCCGTGAAATTCGCACGCGCGCGTACGTGCCCTACTCACACTTTCGTGTGGGGGCGGTCGTCATGACCGAAAGTGGGGCGATGTTCAGCGGCGTCAACGTCGAAAACGCGTCATTTCGGCTGACATCGTGTGCTGAACAGACCGCCATCGTGTCGATGGTCGCGGCCGGTGTGCGTGGACCGATCGTCGCGGTTGCCGTCGTTGGTGACGGCGCCGATCCGTGCACACCGTGTGGTGCATGCCGTCAGACCATTTTCGAGTTCGGACCTGACGCGATGGTGTATGCCTCCGGAGATGCGGGGCGGCCGCTGGCGCAGCACATCACGGAATTGTTGCCGTATGGGTTTGGTCCCAAGCGCTTGGCGCAAGGACAGTCGGCATGACTTCACGTGACCTCGACGTTGACGCGATCCTGTCGGGCGTACACGATGAGGTCGGACCCGATCATCGCAGCGGCCTGGTAGCGCTCACCGGGCGGCCGAACGTCGGTAAATCAACACTGCTCAATCACCTGCTCGGCACCAAGGTTGCCATCGTCACCCCGGTGCCAGGCACCACCCGAAACACCATCCGCGGGGTGCTGACAACAGGGTCGGAACAGATTGCGTTCGTCGATACGCCAGGTCTCGCCAAGCCGCAGACGCTGCTGGGTCAGCGGCTCAACCATCTGGTACGTGACACCTGGTCAAGCGTGAATGCCGTGGTGTTCATTGTCGACATCGCAGCGGGGATCGGCACCGGCGATCGCTTTCTCGCCGCACAACTGGCCCAGATTGGCACACCGGTCATCGCTGTTGCCAACAAGATCGACGAGGTGTCCGATAAGTCGGCATTGCTTCCGGCGCTGCAATCATTGGATGCGCTCGCACCCGACGGCCAACCGTTTGTCGCCATCGTCCCGGTGTCGGCGCTGACCGGCGAAAACACCGACGAACTGCTGCGGGTGGTCACCCAGCAGCTTCCGCACGGTCCGCGACTATTTCCTCCGGATGCTGTTTCCGACCAGCTGGAGCGCCAGCTCGCCGCCGAAGTCATCCGCGAGAAATTGATCGAACGCGCCCGAGAGGAACTGCCGCACTCAATCGCGGTAGTGGTCGACGAAGTCGTACCCGACGAACACCGGGATGATCTGCTGCGCATCGATGCGGTGATTTATGTCGAGCGGGACTCCCAGAAGGGCATCGTCATTGGCCGCGGCGGCGACAACCTCAAAGCGGCGGCAACAAGCGCCCGTGAAGAGCTCGAAAAGCTGCTGGGCGCACGAATTCACCTGACGACACATGTCAAGGTTGCCAAAGAATGGCAACGTGATCCGAAACAGCTCGGTCGGCTCGGCTACTGAACAAGGTGGTCGTCTACAGTTCATGCTCCGGCGATGCAGGATCTCCACGATCCCGCGTAAACCTGTCGTACGGATTGGGATCGGCGAGGCGAGCAGCATGAAGTTCGACCAGCGCAACATCGACGCTTTTGCAGCACGACTCGCCGATGCGCGCGCTGCGGCAGGATTGCCACGTCGCGCGATCGTCGAAGCCGTTGACGGTATCTCGGAGCCGCAGCAAATCTACAACTACGAGAATGGACGCCGTGCGCCGGACAGAATCGATGTCGTTCTTGGCCTCGAACGTGCGGTGGGGCTGGAACGGGGCACGTTGTGTCGTTTGCTGGGATTTGCTCCGCTCGATAGCGCGGGAGAACCGCCGACCGTGGAGGATGCGATCGCGGCAGACGATGGGCTAAGCCGCGAAGCGAAAGTGCAGCTACTCAGTGCATATCGTCGCGTTGCGCAAGTACCGCCTCGGTCGCGCCACTGACGAGTGCAAGCAAGGTGTCGATTTGTTCGCGCCATGCTTGCAGTTCTTCAACGGATTCCTCAAGCGCTGCGAGGCGATCCTGTTCGCTCGGCGTCATTACGGCTCCTGACTTCCCCCACGTGCGGCGGAGCTATCGGTTGTCGATGTCCCAACCTGGCTGCGCGGAGCCTTCCTTTGGATCGCGTCACATGGCGTCGGGGACAGCATCGGCATAATACACGGGTCGTTCATATTCTCGATGTGAATGGCTCAGTGCGTTGTCGTTTCGGTCATGCAACTGAGCCTCATTCGGCGACGTCTATCTCGGAGAGCGCGGATAGTCCGCGCCAAGTTTCCGAAAGCGACGATCATGAGGATCTCAATGGACAAGCTCGCTCGCAACGTATTTAGCTTGCGACATCGCTCGGTTGCATGTCGTCAAAGCGTATTTGGTATCACTGTGGTTGCACTAGTGAGCATCATGGCAGTTGCGTGCGACATCGCAGCGTCGGATGCGGTACCAGGCACGGATGACGCCGCACCGATTACCGGGTCGCCCGCAACTGGCATGTGCGCGCCTGAGGTACCCGATTGTGTCGATGTGGTCATCGATCCGGACGGCACGGTTGGCGAGCCCGCTGCAGGTGGCGACATTGAACTCGATGAGCGTGACACCTCGGTGCTGCGTAGCGACGCCCACGCATTGCTCGGCGTGACCGAAAGCGAGCTGGATCCAGCGATCAGAGTCAGTCGTCGGGGCGATGAGCACTTCGCGGTGACCGAGGACTATGTCATCGGACGAATGACCGTCGAACTCGACGAGCGTGACGGCGACTATGTCGTGTCGGTGGTCGTGCTCGAACTGCCCGACGGGCCCGAAACGTTCGACGAATAATGGCGACGGGTGCGCGCTCAGTCGGCTGTTGCAGGCTGACAGCGCACCCGTGATACAGCAACCCTTGACACCACGTGCCGCACCCACCACGATGCGCATAGAACAACGGTTGCGTAGAACACAACACCTGCGAGGTGTCCGTACGGGTGTGGGGGAGTGTGGTGCGAACTCTGGTAGCAGACCGTTTTCCGGCACAGGCGCTTGCCGCGTTGGCCAATCAGGGTGTAGACGTTGCCTATCTGCCGGAGCTGGCGACCGCCACGTTGGCTGACGAACTTGCCGGCGCTGACATCCTGGTAGTCCGCAGTACGCGGGTTCCCGCCGAAGTCATCGACCATCCACACGCGGCGTCGCTGCGGTTGATCATTCGCGCGGGATCTGGCACCGACACCATAGATGTTGCCGCCGCCAGCGCTCGCGCGCTACCGGTCGCAAACGTGCCGGGTAGAAACGCGATCGCCGTCGCTGAGCTGGCCTTCGCGCTCATGCTGGCATTGGATCGCCAGGTCGTCACCCAGACGCTGGAGCTGCGTGATGGGCAGTGGCGTAAAGCAGACTTCCAGGCGTGCCGGGGTATCTTCGGCCGGCGGGTAGGTGTCGTTGGCCTCGGCGATATCGGCCTGGCCTTTGCCGAACGCGCTGCCGCGTTCGGTTGCGAGATATTCAGCTTGCGTCGTCCTAATCGGCCACCGACGATTGAGGAGCGCATCACCAGCATCGGGATCGCCCAGTTCGATGACATGTACGACCTAGCGAACGCCTGCGACGTCGTGTCGTTCCATGTGCCGTTGTGTGACGAGACGGCTCGAATGATCAATAGTGGGTTCATATCGTGTCTGCAGCCGGGCACCATCCTCATCAATACCGCCCGCGGTGAACTGATCGACGAAGATGCCCTGCTGCCCGCACTGGACAACAAACCACTGTTCGTTGGCTTGGATGTCTATCCCGGCGAGCCCACAGCGGGCCGGACGAGCTTTTCCAGCCGCCTGGCGCAACACCCCAACGTCATTGGAACCCACCATGTCGGAGCATCGACGCTACAAGCGCAGCACGCAGTCGCTGACGCGGTTGTCGCCATGATCGACGAGTTCTCGCGTGGCCGGTTGCCAGCATGTGTCAACCAAGCAGCGGTCACGGCGCGTAGCCAGCCAGCATGACCAGGCTTGCTATTGAACCGCTGCACCTGCATGTGGTTGCAGCCGATGCTGCGGTCGGGTTGATCCCGCCGGCTGCACCTCATGGTCAGACACGCTTGCCGGCCGGCAACCTTGGTGAAGTGTTCGATGATGAAGCTGCCGACCCGGTCGGTGCTGGAGACCGGACACGAAACCGCATGCAGTCACTCATCGAACGCGGCCGCTACCGCAGGTGCGATGCAGTGATGGCCATACACCAGATGCAACGTGACAACGACACTGCGACGGCATTGGTCGCAGCTTTGCCGCGCGCGGTGTTCACAAGCGACGCCGTGTTGCCGCATGAAGCCACGCACAGCGATCGCGAGGTTGCACTCCAAGCGTTTCTTGCCGCTGCAGCGTTGGACCTCAGTCCAATCATTCTCGCGTATGGCAACGAACCGGCCCTGTCGGAGGTGATCGCCACCGTGACCGAGCGGGCATCCGATGAAGAGTTCACCGACCTCGGCAATACGCGGCATCGGATCTGGCTGGTTGACGATCGGCAAACGCAGACGGCGCTAGCCGAAGCGGTTGGTCGCGTGTCGCAAGCGAGCGTCGTCGACGGGCATCATCGGCTAGCGGCTGCGCGCGCCGACCAAACGGCGAATGCCGTCATGGTCGAACTGTTTGCCGACGGTGACATTGAGCTGCTTGCGTTCGACCGGCAGGTGGTCATGTCGGCGTCCGACGTTGCGGCGTTTGTCGGACAGATGTTGCAGCAGCCAAGCATCGAAGTGGTGGCTGAAACTCAGCCTCGTCGCCCGGCTGATCATCGCGAATTCTTGTTTCACGCCTCGCGTTGGTACCGGGCGAGGTTCGTTGAACCGGCCAGCGACCTCGTCGCCGGGCTCTCTCCAGTACGACTGCAGACCGAGGTGCTCGCGCCGATGTGCGGCATCACTGACCCCCGGACCGATGTGCGCTTGCGCCACTGGCCATCGACAACCGAGCCTGCGAACTTGAGCCCCGATCGGCTGGATGCAGCCAGCGTGTACTTCGTACCTGCTGCGGTGAGTATGGAGGACATCCACCGGGTCGCCTGCCGACGACGCGTGCTACCGCCGAAGTCGACCTTCGTCGCCGGCAAGCCACCGCCCGGCATCTTCGTGGCCCTGCGCGTCAGATACACCACAAAAATCGCCGAAAATACTGTTGCGTAATGCGCATGATGTTCTATTCTACGCAACAAAGCAGTGCGAGCGGGTCGAGACGGATGGCGGTGCATGCCAGGTCATCGATGCCGAGCTTGGCACTGCTTTGTGTCAGAAATCAAGGGGTGAGCTAGGTGGCAACGATGACGATGACGCCGCTGTTGAGTTCGCTGGAGCGGGCGCGGTTCGAAATCATTCCGATGAAGGGGGTCGAGGAACAAATCGACCACTTGCCTGATCAGGCCGTCGTGACCGTCACCGCGTCGCCGACCAAAGGGCTCAGTGCGACACTTGAACTGGCAGCAACGCTGGCCGGGAAAGGCCATCGGGTTGTGCCACACCTCTCAGCCCGGCTGGTGCGTAGCCGCGATCATCTCGAGGAGATTCTCGAACACCTGCAGTGGCTGGGGATTGTCGAAGCGTTCGTGCCCGCAGGTGACATCGAAGAACCGCTTGGTCCCTACGAGGGCGCGGCGGATCTGTTGGAAGCGATGGCACAGTGCGGCCACCATCTCGAACACATCGGCATTACCGGCTATCCGGAACGGCACGCGTTCATCCCGGATCAAACCACCATCGAAGCGATGGACCGCAAGGCACCGCACGCCACCCACATCGTGTCTCAAATCTGCTACGACCCGGCAACGATTCGCAACTGGATAGCGCAGGTACGCACGCGCGGCGTGCATCTGCCAGTGTTCTTGGGGATTCCGGGGGTAATCGATCGGGCGCGTCTGCTGCGCGTGTCGATGCGGGTAGGTCTAGGTGATTCGGTGCGGTTTTTGCGCAAGCAGCACGACGTTGCCACCCGAATGCTTGCCGGCTACCAACCCGACGAGCTGCTGTATGCGCTGGCCGATCTGATCGACCACCCCGATCAGCAGGTTGCAGGCTGGCACCTGTTCACCTTCAACGAGGTCGCGCGCACCGAGGAGTGGCGCCAGCAGCTGATGGCGTCCCTGCGCGCCGCATAACCACCAACGGTAATCCACCGACGTTTGGAGTCGACATGGCAGCTTTCCCCTCCGACCTCGAGATCGCCCGGCAGGCAAGCCTCAAGCCGCTCGACGAAATCGGCGAGTCCATCGGCATCGGTTCGCACCTGCTTGAGCCGTACGGCGAGAACGTCGCCAAGATCAAGCTAGACGCCGTCAACGAGCTCGCTCACCACCCCAAGGCCAAGTATGTGCTGGTATCGGCGGTAACCCCGACGCCGTTGGGAGAAGGCAAGACCACCACGACCGTCGGTCTGGGCCAAGGCTTCAAACATCTTGGCAAGACAGCGACCGTCGCTATCCGTCAGCCTTCCATGGGACCGACGTTCGGTATCAAAGGGGGAGCGGCCGGTGGTGGTTACAGCCAAGTCGTACCCATGGAGATTCTCAATCTGCACTTGACGGGCGACATGCATGCCGTCACCGCTGCCCACAACCTGCTGGCCGCCATGGTCGACAACTACTTGTTCCAAAGCAGCAAGCCCATTGACCTCGACCCGCATTCGATTACCTGGCGACGCGTGCTGGACGTTAACGACCGCACGCTGCGCAACATCACGATCGGCTTGGGGTCAAAGGCTGACGGGATCCCGCGGCAGTCCGGGTTCGACATCACTGCGGCATCCGAAGTGATGGCGGTCCTGGCATTGGCAACCTCCCTGGCCGACCTGCGGGCGCGTATGGGGCGGATCGTCGTTGGTATGAGCCGCGACGGCGAGCCGGTCACGGCCGAAGACATCGGCGCTGCTGGTGCGATGACGGTCATCATGAAGGAGGCGCTCAAGCCGAATCTCATGCAAACCTTCGAACAAACCCCAGTGCTGGTGCATGCCGGACCATTCGGCAACATCGCCCACGGCAACTCGTCAATTGTGGCCGATCAGATCGGCATCCACGGCGGCGACTACCTGGTGACCGAAGCAGGATTCGGTGCCGACATGGGGGCTGAACGATTCTTCAACATCAAGTGCCGCAATTCGGGCCTGATACCCGACGCGGCCGCGCTGGTCACCACTGTACGGGCACTCAAGGCCCACTCTGGCCGACACAAGGTCATCGCCGGCCGGCCGCTGCCGGACGAACTACTCGCCGAAAATCCCGACGATGTGGTGGCAGGAGCATCGAATCTGCGCAAGCAGATCGACAACATTCGGGTCCACGGCGTATCGCCAGTCGTAGCGATCAATGCGTTCCCAACCGACTTCAATTCCGAGCATGA
The DNA here is from genome assembly GCA_040903225.1 of Nitriliruptoraceae bacterium. Taxonomy (GTDB): domain Bacteria; phylum Actinomycetota; class Nitriliruptoria; order Nitriliruptorales; family Nitriliruptoraceae; genus JBBDVU01. The sequence continues at coordinate 27,955 of JBBDVU010000048.1, forward strand.
GGTCATCAAGCAGATCGCAGCCGAACTCGGTGTCCGTGTGGCCGTCAGCACCCACTTCGCCGACGGCGGTGGTGGTGCGGTTGAACTTGCCGAAGCTGTCGCTGAAGCCGCCGACGAACCGTCGAATTTCGCGATGCTGTATCCGGATGACGCGCCGCTGCGCGACAAGATCGAGACCGTCGCCACCAAGGTGTACGGCGCCGATGGGGTCGACTACACCGCCGCGGCCGCCAAGCAACTGGACCTGTTTGAAGCAAAGGGCTTCGGCAATCTTCCGGTCTGTATCGCCAAGACCCACCTGTCCATTTCGTCGGATCCGACGTTGCTGGGCGCACCAACGGGCTGGCGGCTGCCGGTCCGTGAAGCCAAAGTGTCCGCCGGGGCAGGCTTTGTTTATCTCATTTCCGGCGAGATGCGTACGATGCCAGGATTGTCGTCAACTCCTGCCGCTGAACGTATTGATATCGACGAACAGGGCGAAATCGTCGGTCTGTCGTAGACGTCGCGCAATGGGTGCGCGACCACGGTCCAGCGTGGCGAGCTCCCACACGTCAAGGCCGACCATGACCAGCTTCGAGCAGACACGCGAACGGCTGCTGCCGTCGCAGATCGCTGGCGACCCGTTCGCTGTATTGATGAGCCGACGGCGGGGCAGCGAACCTCGCGGTACCGAACGGATGCGGCTGCTCTGTCACGAACTCGGTGATCCCCAAACCGGACTCGATGTCATCCATGTCGTTGGAACCGACGGCAAGACCAGTGTTGCGCGGATCACCGCATCGATGCTGACCGCGCTGGGTAAGCAGGTCGGTGAAACAACGTCACCACATCTGCATGATGTCACCGAACGGCTGCGGCTCAACGGTCGTGCGATCGCTGCTGAAGATCTCCACCGGCTGGCAGACGAGGTGCTCGTCGCCATCGGGACGATCGAAGCCCGCCATGCGGTGCGCATCTCGTTTTTCGAGGCCATCAGCGCTGCAGCCCTGCTGTGGTTCGCGCGCAACCGGGTCGACATCGCCGTTGTCGAAGCAGGCATTGGCGGCGTTCATGATGCAACCAGCGTCGTGGACAGCCGTACGGTTGCGCTGACTCCGGTCGGCTGTGACCACGAGGACATTCTGGGACCAGGGGCGGCCAACATCGCCCGTGAGAAAGCTGGTGTCATCGCCACCGGTGGAACGCTGGTCAGCGCACAGCAACGGCGCGATGTCGCAGGTGTCGTCGCGGCGGTTACCTCCCAACGGTGCGCGCGGCTGTTGGTCGCGGGTCACGACTTCCACGTTGATCACCGCCGTTCAACCCCGTTTGGCCAGCACGTCGTCCTCCGCGGTGTCGACGGTGTCACCGTTGACGGGGTACTGCCGCTGCGTGGCGCACACCAGGCCGCCAACGCTGTCCAGGCGCTGGCGACGATACAAGCGCACCTGCGTGGGGCCCCGGTTGACACCACCGCACTTGCACGCGGCCTTGAATCGGTTGCGCTCGGTGGCCGCGGCGAAGTAGTCGCCTGCAGCGACCAGACGCTGCTGGTCTTCGACGGCGCCCACGACGCGTTGTCGGCCCAGGCACTCGCGCGCACCGTCATCCCCATGGCTGCTCAACGTCGGCTCGTGGTGGTGGTCGGCATGACCGGCGATCGCAACCCGGGCGTCATCGCCGACGCCTTTGGGTCAGCTGCGGATGCGCTGATCGTTACCAACACGTCGACGCCAAGTCGGGTGCCTGCATCGCGTTTGCGGGCACAGTTGAACGTTGCGGGCTATCAAGCACACCTGGCCGATGACGTGACCGTGGCGATCCGGCATGCTCGGGAACAGTTGGGTGCAGAAGTCGTCGTGGTGACCGGCTCGTTGTATCTGGTCGGTGAGGCGCGCCGCGGCCTAGTTGAACTGGCCGGGATGCCCGCAGCCATGGACATGCGGGCCTGACGGCGCCGAGTGCAGGTGCGCCGGTCGACAGGCGCTAGGTTGCGTTGGGGAATCGGAGGGTCGATCGTGGTTGACGACATCCCCGTGGTGCAATCGGTGGACCGGGCGGTCACCGTCATGGAGATCCTTGCACGCGAAGGCTGGGCCGGGGTGACCGACATCGCCCGCGAGCTCGACATCCACAAGTCGACGGTGTTCCGGTTGCTCGCGACACTGGAACGCCGCGGTGTCGTCGAACAACACACCGAGACCCAGAAGTATCGACTCGGCTTTGCGGTCGTTCGGTTTGCGGGTGCAGTCCGATCGTCGCTCGATCTCGTGCGTGCGGCTCGTCCGATCTGTGACCGGCTGAGCCGCCGCACCGATGAGACCGTCAACGTCGCTGTGCTCGAAGATCTCGACGTCGTCAACATCCATCAGGTGAACCTGTCGACCAGCCGGGTCAGCGTCGATTGGCTCGGCAGCCATACGCCGGTGCACTGCACCTCCAGCGGGAAGGTCCTGTTGGCCTTTGCGTCGGATGGGCTGCGCAGCGACTTGCTCCGCGGCCAGTTGCCGGCGTACACCTCAGCGACGATCACCGACAAGAACGCACTACTTGAACAGCTCGACGTCATCGTCGAGCAGGGCTATGCCATCGCAATCGAAGAACTGGAAGAAGGGCTCAATGCCGCCGCCGCCCCGATTCGAGGACCAGACGGCGAAGTCGTCGCCAGCGTGTCGGTTTCCGGCCCGTCGTATCGACTAGAGCCGGAACGGCTCGGTGAGGTCGCCGCGATCACGACCGAAGCGGCAGCCGACATCTCGCGCCGACTCGGTTACTACACCGAAACGTCAGAGACCAGTTGAGTCCGTTCCGGGCGTAGGAGATGAGCCGGACCGCGCTCGCCGCACGGCGTACGTCTGGGCAATGGCACCCGCCAACATCCGCGTGACATAGCCACGCTCAGCCGACCTTACGCGCTTTGACCTCTTCGATGATTGCCGGCAGGACGGTGTGCAGGTCGCCGATGACGGCATAGTCGGCCTTGGCTACCAGCGGTGCTTCGTTGTCGGTGTTGATTGCCAGGATCTGCTTCGCGCTCATGCAGCCCACCCAGTGCTGTGTCGCGCCACTGATGCCGCAGGCAACATAGAGATCTGGAGCCACACGTGTGCCGGTCTGGCCGACCTGGTCATTGTGCGATCGCCAGCCGTTATTGGTCGCCACCCGTGAACAACCAACAGCGCCGCCGAGCAGCCCAGCAAGCTCTTCGAGCTCGGCAAAACCTTCGGCGCTGCCGACACCGCGGCCGCCAGCGATCACGACGGCTGCAGTCGCCAGGCTCACACCACCGTCGCGTTGTCGGGTTTCCTGCACGGTTGCCGTCAAGTCGTCCGGATCTGCTACGACGTGCCGCGTGTCAACCTGCAATTGACCGGATGACGCTGCCGACGCCGCGGCCGTGTGGTGGGGAGCGACGGTGACGATGGCGCGTTCGGCGTCGAAATACGCATCCTCGAACAACACGCCGCCCCAACGGATCCTGGTGAGGTCCCACCCGCCGTCTCCGGCTTCGAGCGCGACGCACTGTGCTGCCAACGGTTCGTCCATTATCGCAGCAACATGTGCGAGGATTTCGCTGCCTCGTTGCGAGCCTGCCCCAGCTACAACTTGAGGCTGCAATTCATGGATAAGCGTGACGACCGCAGCCGCCCATGCCGCTGGGGCGTAGGTGTCGGCGATGTCGCCGACGAGTTCGACGAGTGAAGTGACACCGAAGCTTGCTAACGCGTCTCGGGCGGCAGCGGGAACGGCGCCGATCGACACGGCACTGAGGACGCCGTCGAGACCTTCGGTGACGGTGCGAGTGAACGTGATCGCTTCCAGCGAAGACTTCGCCACGCCGGCATCGGTGACTTCGACAATAACGAGAGTGGCCGTCATAGCAACCCCACCCGCTCGAACAAGTCGACCACCGCTGTTGCGGCTTCCGAACCGGTTCCGAGCACGACTGTTTCGGACTGCTGCTGCGGAGGATGATGCAGCCGGCGGGTTATCAAACCTCCCGAACGTGGCTGCGGCTCGATGATGTCGATTGTGGCGTTCTTGGCGGCCAGTCGGCCGCGCATCGACGGATAGCGCGGAAGGTTGAGGCCTTCCATGACCGCTGCGACCGCTGGTGTCGCCACACGGCACAACTCGAAACCAGATTCGACCGCGCGATGCATGACAATCTCACCGTCCTCAATCGACAGCTGCTTGACGCCGCTGACGATCGGCCGGTTGAGCGCCTGCGCGACCCGGATACCGACCTGGTAGTTGCCCGCGTCAGCAGATTCGGTCCCGAACAGGATCAGATCAAACGGCTGGTGCTGCGACTCGATCTGGCGGACCGCCTCAGTGATAGCTGTCGCGGTCGCCCGCGGATCCCATCCGGGGTTGTCGGTTTGCAGCAACACACCGCGCTGGATGCCCATCGACATGGCGGTCCGCAATTGCTCCTGCGCTTCCGGCGGACCGAGTGTCAGCACGGTGGTCGAGCCACCTAGGCGCTCATTGATCTGGACGGCCTCTTCGACCGCGCATTCTTCATGTGGGCTGACGGTAAACCCCAGATGGCGCGTGTCGATGGCCGTCTGGTCCTCGGTCAGCACAATCCGCGCGCCGGGTGCCGGCACCCGTTTGATGCACACGAGCACATGCATGGGCCTACCCCTTCATTCGGGAGTCGTCGGGGTCGAACAGGCCGTGCCGTGTCGTGGATCCCACCCGCACGGGATAGTGCTCGCCCATGTACTCGATGAACAACTCGTTACCGACCTCGGCAAGCTCGACGGGCAGATAGCCGAGCACAATGTGCTTGCCCAGCGACGGTCCGCTACCGGACGTCGTGACGTAGCACGGCCGGCCGTGCGCATCCTTGATCCGTTTCCCGTCGGCACTGACAAACGGTTCGCCTCCCTGGGGGTAGCGGGCAATGCCAGCAGCCGACGTGTGGTCTTCCACGGTAAGCGAACACATCACGGCAACCGGCCCTTGCTCGCGGGCGGCCACATAGGCATCCTTGCCGATGAATTCGGCAGCTTTGACCTTCGGGAACGCCAAGCCAGCTTCCACCGGGCTGTACTCGGATTCGAGTTCGGCCCCCATGAGCCGGTAGCCCTTTTCGATCCGTCCCGTCGTGCCGTAGACGCCGCCGCCGGCAGCGACGACACCAAGCGATTGCCCGGCCTCCCAGAGCGTGTCCCACAGCCGTTCGCCCTGCTCGATCGGCGCGTGGATTTCCCAGCCGAGGTCACCGACATAAGAAATGCGCACCATCAACGTGCGTATCCCGGCAATCTCAACCCATTGGCTGGTCCCGAACCCAAACCTGTCGTCGGACAAGTCATGGCTGGTCGTCTGCGCCACCAGATCGCGTGCTTTCGGACCCCACACCCCTACGGTGGTCCAGGCGTTGGTGGCGTCGTGCAGGTGCGCAGAACCGTCTTCAGGCACATGGTCGCTGAACCATTTGAGATCCCGGCCCCAATCGGCACCGCCGGTGATGATGCGGAAATGGTCCCAGCCGAGACGAACGACGGTGAGGTCGCTGCGGAACCCGCCGTTGTAGGTAAGCACCGGGGTGTACATGATCCGGCCGACTTCGCGGTCCAGGTTCGCCACGGTCATCCGGTTGAGATAGTCGAGCGCACCAGGCCCGGTCACCTCGAAAATCGAAAAAGCGGTCAGGTCGATCATCGCGACCCGTTCGCGCATCGCCAGATGCTCGGCATTGATGATCGGCGACCACCAGCGCCGGTCCCACTCGTGCTCACGGTCGGTGATCCGGTCACCGAATTCTTCGAGCAGTTTCGCGTTCGACTCATACCACTGTGGCCGTTCCCAGCCGCCCGCTTCGAAGTAGACGGCACCGAGCGCTTCGGTGCGCCGATGCATCGGCGCGATGCGCACGCTGCGGTTCGATTCCCACTGTTCGCGTGGGTGCACGATCCCGTAGGTCTTGTTGAACCCTTCGGCGGCACGGCTTTGAATGTGGTGCCAGGTGCGCTGATTGGGGGTGAACCGGGCGATGTCAGCGCCGTGCGGGTCGATCTCAGGTACGCCGGCGGTCATCCATTCGGCGATCATCTTGCCGACGCCAGGCCCTTCTTTGATCCACACGGCCGCTGCTGACCACAGGCCGTTGACTTCGGGAGTTTCGCCCAGCAGGGGAGCGCCATCCGGGGTGAGCGACAACAACCCGTTGATGGCATGCTTGATCCCGGCGCCGGGGGTATTCAACAACTCGGGCATCAGCTCAAGCGCGTCTTCCATCTGGGCGTCGAAGTCGTCTTCGGTGAACGGCAGCTGGGTGGGAGACAGCTGCGATGCTTCGATCGACGGAATGTCGTCGGGATCGTGGAAGATCGGCCGGTGCGCATACGAGCCAACTTCCATGTCGCCACCGTTTTGGCGTTCGTACATGTTGGTGTCCATGTCCCGAATGATCGGGAAGGCGATCTCGGCCCGGGTCTGCTCGAGCAGTGGGATCGGTCCGACGTCGAGCATCTGGTGGACCGCTGGGGTCAGCGGGATGGACGCGCCGGCCATGGCTGCCAGACGTGGCGCCCAGACCCCGCAGGCGATCACGACATAGTCACATTCGACCCGACCACGGTTGGTGATCACCGCGCTGATGCGGCCACCCTGAACCTCGATGTCGTGCACTTCGGTGTTTGCTGACACCGTCAGTACGCCAGCGTCG
>JBBDVU010000049.1:0-6136 GCA_040903225.1 Nitriliruptoraceae bacterium
CGGATGCCCGCAACCGATCATTGACGTACCCGCAGGCGCCCGCGGCTCCTCTAGTGGCCTGCCGCATACGCGCCGGCCCGTCAGGGAATGGATCAGCCGGGGAACGCCTGGCTTGGCGTTGACGGTCCGGGATATCGATCGCGTGCCTGGTCGACGACCGTCAACGCTGTCTTCCGATCTGTCCAGCCGCGGACCTCGACAAGCTTGCGCTCCAAGTCCTTGTAGATCGCGAAGAAGTGCGCGATTTCGTCAAGGAGGTGTTGCGGTACGTCGTCAAGATTTCGCAGCGAACGCCACCGCGGATCGTGCTGCGCGACCGTGAGGATCTTCTCGTCCGGACCCTTGTCGTCGCTCATGTCGAGCATCCCCAGAATCCGCGCGTGGATCACACAACCAGGGAACGTGGGTTCGCCAAGGATCACGATCGCATCGAGGTGGTCACCGTCGAGTGCGAGCGTGTTGGGAATAAATCCATAGTCGCCCGGGTAACGAACTGCGGTGAACAACATGCGATCCAGGATGAACGTCTGGCGTTCGAAGTCCCACTCATACTTGTTCCGAGAACCCATCGGAACCTCAACAAAGACTTCGACGTCGCCGATCGGCTGCCGTTGTGGAATGTCTGCCATAGTCGTCTCCGTGACAGAGCTACCGTAGTGCTGGCGGCGGGTCGACTTGCATTCGCGCACATCGGTGACATTGACGATAACTGACACGAAGGAGTGCACATGCTCGAGGTTGGAACGGCGGCACCAGACTTCACGCTGGCCGACCAAGATGGAAATGACGTGGCATTGTCAGCATTGCGTGGTCAACCCGTCGTCGTCTATTTCTACCCGAAGTCGGATACACCAGGCTGCACGACCCAAGCCTGCGCCATCCGTGATCAATGGTCCGAATTTCAGGAGGCTGGCGCGGTGGTTCTCGGGATTTCACCAGATGACGTCGACGCCCAGGCCAAGTTCGTCGACAAGTATGACCTACCACACACCATCCTGGCCGACCCCGATCGGCAAGCGATCGAACCGTACGGTGCGTGGGGCGAGCGAAAGATGTACGGCAAGGCATTCATGGGCGTGATCCGCTCAACCGTATTGGTCGACCGTGACGGCAACGTCGCTGCAGTGTGGCCGAACGTGAAACCCAAAGAGCACGCCGACACGGTGTTGGAGGCGATTCGCGCACTCAACTGAGCCGAAGGTTGCTCCGGCCCAGTTAGCTGGCGTCATGCAGCTCGGCGATCGCGACGGCGAACCATCGCCGGATCGTGCCCCGGTGGTTGCGGATCATCGCCGATGATCCGTCGAACCTCGACGTCAAACGCTTGACCATCACTGACGTGGACCACCGCGCCTTCCGTCGCGTCCGGCGGCACATACGCCAGCGCAACGTCGCCGCTAGCGGCGACCGAGGTGAACACCACCGACTGGCGGCCTGAGCCAATCTGGTCACCGGCACGTGGGACGGCCGGATCCGATCCGGCGTTCGCAGTGATATGGACCTGAGCAAGTCGGCGTCGAGGGCGGCCGAGCATCCACATCCGCGCCACGGCTTCCTGACCTGGATAACAGCCCTTCGCCAGGTGGACGTGGGTCGGCAACACTCCGGCTTCTTCTGGGAGGTGGGGTGCGACAACTTCACAGCCCCATCGTGGCACGCCCGCATGGACTCGACGATCTTCAATCTCAGAAACGCCAGCTTGTCGCGCACCCCGACGTGACAGTTCGTCGACGATTTCGGCAAGCGTTGCACGAGGACCCACGAGGTCCGCACCGTCATACACCCCGTCAGCGTTTGCACAGGAGCGATCGACGATCAGGACGTCGTCGGCAACCCGGCAACGTCCCGCGACGCGTCCAAAGCCCGCCGCCGCCAAGATGTCATTTGCTGCTGGCCCACGGACAGCGATGGCGGCGTCATCAACGATCGTAAACGTTGCATCCAACAGGAAGGTCCGGCCGCCGAGAACATTCACGAGCGTCGTTGCAACACCGGGTTCAGCGATCAGACTCACGCGGTCACCAAGCACGACCGCGTCGAACATCGCTTGTGGGGCACCGTGGATGTCCAGATACAGCGACGGGAGCAGTGCACCGATGGGCGCATCAGCGAACTGCTGGGTTGTGACATCATCGAGATAGCTGATGCGATCGGTGCCGGTCACGTCGACACGCCGCAGGTCGAGCGGAACCACGATTGTGTCGGTCATGTGTGCCACGCCTCGAGCCGAGTTGACGCGAGCGTGCCACCGGCCTGGAAACATGGCAAACGCCAACGACCCTCCAGGTGCCTTGGTATCTGCGCCGCGGTGACGCTCAAGCTGCTGCTTGGAACTCGCCGTCGAGCACGGCATTCAGTTCGTCAGTACGCGGAACACCGCTGGTTCGAGCAACGATACGCCCATCGCGCGCGACGACAAGCACGGTCGGCACCCGCATGATCCGGTGTTCTGCAGCCAGTTCAAGATGGTCAGCAGCATCCGCATAGACCCAACGGAATCCACTACGCCCCTGTTGGATGTCTCCGAGAACCTGCTTGACGGTGTCACACGGCGCACAGGTCGGAGAACCGATCAGGAGTGCGCCCGCATCGGCTTCGCGCAAATCGAGCCCGACCGCATCGAGGTGACGGGCTTCAATACGCGGACCGCTGGGCCGGGGCACAGCACGGTGATCGTGTCGCGACGGCTGCGGACTCGATGCCGCCAGTGTGATCTTGCCGTCGCGGGACTGCCACCGCTTGCCGGCGACCACCACGGCAACGACGACCACGCCAACAACGAGTGCGCGGAGAACAATCGGATCCATTGATGACCTCGAACGAAGATTCGAACTACGACTTGGCTGAACGCAACCGCTGACCGAGGACGTACAACTCGCAACCGACGCACACGCCAGTAAACGCCAGCAACACCGAGAGGACGAGGACCACGCCGACAGTGATCCAGCCAGCCGCGCTAGCGCCGGACAACATCAGGATCAGGGCAATCGTCGTAACAGCAAATCCACACAGCTGCGCGAAACGTGGCGGGCCTTCGAGTTCTGTGGCTGGCGGCGCACCCATATCGAAGCGGCGTTTCAGCCACCGGAAAATGTTGCCGTAAATGGACCAACGCAGACCTGCAAAGGTTGCCACAGCGAACACAAACCACTGCCACACCACCAGCCCGACACCGACCGGCCCTTGAATGATCAGTGCCAATGCGAGCACGACCGTCGTTATCGCGGCACCAAAACGTGGACCACGCACATCAATCAGCAACCGGCCTTGTTCATCGGTTGCGAGTTCTTGTGCCATCTCGTGCACTCCTTTGGCCTAGTACTGCGGTGCGCTGTCAGCCCCGCGGTTGGTGGTCACCGTCCGGTCGACTTGCGCAGCAAGATGCGGACAGCCGGTCGACCGCGAGCGTCACGCACACGTGATACATCGAGCACCTGATGCCCGGAACGGTCGGCCCAGCGTGCGTACGCAGCCGGCGCGCCCGGGGTATCGGTAAACACTTCGAGGTGATCACCCGGCCGTAGCGCCTGCATCGTCCGCATTGCCTTGGCGACACCGCGCTGGTAATCCAGCCCGCGCGCCTCAATCGTCTCAGCCGGGCTCGGCATCGCACCCAAACCAGCTTCGTCCAGCTCCGCCCGGACGACGCCGTTTCGCGCGTCGACGCGTGCTGGGGCGCCGGCTGCAGCCAACGCCCCACGTAACAAGCCGACAGCGAGTGCATCACCGACTGACCCATCGACTTCGCCCACCAGGCGCAAGCCGACTTCGAGTCCTTCGACAACCACAGCGTCGCTGTCGACGACGTCGAGCCGCACCTCCGGAAAGGCCGTCCGGAGCGCTTCCGTGGCAATGACCGCAGCCGCCTCGAAGTCGCGGGTATCGGCACGACCGGCCGTGGCCGCGACCAGCTTGCGGCCTTGTTCCTCTGCCAACAACGACAACTTGTCCAGATGCTCGGACAGCCCAGCGATCAACTGAACAATCGAATGAACCGCCAGCTGACTGCCAGGTGGGACCTGAATATCCGCCCGATCGGACGATTGTTCGCGGGCGACATAAACTTTTGCTGGGCGCCCACCGCCGGCCTGTTTGCGGCTCCCGATAACCACCAGGCCGGCTTCCGCCAGTTGGTCCAGATGCCCACGGGCTACATTCGGGTGCAGGCCAAACATCTCAGCGATATCACGCGCAGTCACCGGTTCGCCGTAGGTGCGCATGCGGCGGTAAATGCCCGCGCGCGTTGGCACGGCGAGAACACGGTCGACCACCTTGTCTTCAGGTGGGACCGAAACATCGCGGACTGCGGTTGCCGGCATATGCCTAGGATCCATGGTCGCGGACCAATACGTGACACCAGCTAGTGTAAATAGTGCAAACCGATCATGTGTGTTGCAGGTTGGACTTCGCAGCCACCGACGTGGCATTATTGGTATCGGAATGCTCGGCAACGACGCCCTCTCCGTGGGTTGCGTCGTGCACGGAGGACCGGTGATCGGCATTCCATCGCATCCGCGCGACGTCTGACCCGAAGGGCCGTTGTGCACCTGCTGGTGCTCACGAATCGTTCAGGCGGAGGCAAATCCCTCCTGCCTGCGCTCGAGTATCTCGATCACAGCCTCCAGGATGCTCCGCTAGACCCCGGCTCGATCATGGGCATGTCGGACTGTGACATTGTCCTCGTGGACGGCACCCACGACCTTCGCGACGCGTCGGCAGTCACACGTACCGCCTCGCTAAACGAACTCGACCGTCCCGTCCTCGTGGTCATGTCTGAGGGCGGTTTGGCAGCATTGAAGGTCAGCTGGGGCTTCGACGATTGGCTGTTGCCAAGCGCATCACCAGGCGAGATCGAAACTCGGCTGCGGCTTGCAGCTGACGCGGTTGCGGCGAGTCGACCGCAACGAGCAGCGAACGTCGGTGACCTCATCGTCGACGAGGAGAGCTACCAAGTGCGGCTGCGCGGGCAGCCGCTCGACCTGACCTACAAAGAGTTCGAACTACTCAAGACGCTGGCCAGCGCACCAAATCGCGTCTTCACGCGCGAACTGCTGCTACAGGACGTCTGGGGCTACGACTATTTCGGTGGTTCTCGAACCGTCGACGTCCACGTCCGACGCCTGCGCGCCAAACTTGGCCCGGAGTACGAGCAGATGATCGCCACGGTCCGTGGCGTCGGCTACAAGCTGGTGCCTCCAGGCCAGCGTGACCGCGACGGTGACAACATCACGTCTAGCGAGTAGGGCAGGAAGCCCGCGGATTGGTACAGCCGCACAGCAGGTTCGTTGTCGGCGTCAACCCATAAGATCATTCGTGCGTGTCCGGCTTCGCGCATGTGGCGCTTGCCCGCTTCGAGCAGGAATCGTCCGAGACCGCGGCCATGCGCCCGCGGGTGGACCGCCAGGTTGTACACCTCCGCGGTGGTGGCATCTCTACGTTTCATCCAATGAAGACCGTCGACGGTTACCCCATCATTTGCCACGGCCAACAGCACATCGTCGAGCCGGAACCACGGCAACGCCATGCGCGATGCGACAAGATCAGCGCTCCAGCCAGCTTCAGCCGTTCCCGTATATGCGGCGGCGAGAACACCGGCGACGGTCTCGACGTCGGCCGGTTCCATCCGACGTACGCTGGCGTCGGTCGTAGTCACGTCGACCGACGGTCCAACCTCGGCCAGTTGGCAGCGGTAGATCGCTAGTTCACGGGAGATGTCGAATCCGGCATCGTCGCACGCCCGGTGCTCGCCGCGCCTCACGCCACGGATCCAGATGTTGGCATCCGGCGCGATCCCTGCAACAGCCTGCAGCAGATCGCGGAACTCCTCGGCATCGACAGCCCGACGAGTCACGGCTAGTTCGACGACCCGACCGTCATCCTGCTCTTCGGTGCGTAATCCGGCGTAGGCGAGCACCTGGCCGTCAGACCAGACTGCGTGAGGTTCCCAGTCGGCCGGCGTTCGCCCGCCGGCCAGCGATTCGAGCCGCAGATGTTCCGACTCGTCGACCAGCGGCAGTCCGTCGTCGCGCTGGCTAGTTCGCAGCCAATCGGCGATCGAAACAGCTTCCTCTGCCGAATTCACGGGCACAAATTGCAGCGCGCGCATTGTCTCTCCTGTATTCGGCGACACGCTACG
>JBBDVU010000050.1:0-33590 GCA_040903225.1 Nitriliruptoraceae bacterium
CCTCCGGAAGCTCACTCGTTCGACTACTCGGGAGCAATCACGACCCGCCGTCCCGGCTCCCGGCCGTGACTCCGGCTGATCACCCCATCTATCGACGCGACGTATTCATGAACCGCTTTCCGTTCGAAAACATCCATCGGCTCAAGGCGCACCTCCTCGCCAGAATCCAGGGCGGTCTCAACGGCCTCGGCGGCTTTTTCGAGGAGCTTTTCTTTGCGACGTGCGCGGTAGCCCTCGGCGTCAATTTGTACATGAGAACGACGCTGGAATTGGCGCTGGAGTGAGCAGCGAGCCAGTTCTTGCATAGCGTCGAGCGTCTGTCCCCTCCGGCCAATGAGCGCTCCAGTACCCACATCAGCAATTTCCACTTCGGCGTGCGTTTCAAGAACACGGATGCGCAGATCACCGGGTAGGTCGAACGCATCGAGTAAACCTTCGAGGAAATCGGCCGCTGCATCGGCCTCTTCGTCGAGTTCCTCCGAACTCGGCGGTTTGTCGAACGATGATGCGACCTGTGCCTGCCGCTCCGGTTGCGTGCTAGCGGCACCCGGATCCGACGGTGGTGTGCTGTCGCTCTTCTCCTGCACCACGCCTAGTTCCACGTGGAACATCAAGCCACCGAGATCCAGGGACTCCGGTAGTTGAACGCTCACATCGGCGCTAGAACAACCCGTGACAGCGGCAATCGCCTCGCTCAATAGCGTCGCTAGATCTTCGCTCGTGTCCCTGAATGCGCTTGACAAGGTGGCTTCCTTTATCCGTCTTCGTCCCGCTTGCGTCGCTTTGGCAAGTGGTCGCTGCTCTTTTTCGGTGTCTTGGGGGTGCTGCCGGAGTCATTCCCGGATTTGTTCTTCTTGGTACGCGGCGATTCGCCCGAAGCCGACGTACCTGTGTCCGAAGCTTCTTCCTCGTCCGGCTGCTTCGGGTCTGGCTTCGGGTCTGGCTTCGGAACCTGGCCCTTTTGCTTCCCCGAAGATGCTCCCGGAGAGCGTCGCGGGGGTTCGTGGCCGACCGTGTCCGGCTGCTCATCCGTTGGGTGATGCTTCACTTCCCGCAAGATGATCGATTGCTGTCCGACTTGCCAGAAGTTGGTCGTAACCCAGTACAGGAGGATCCCCAAGGGGAACTGAAACGAAATCACCGCGAGGAATATGGGCATCACGTACAGCAAGATCTTCTGCTGCTGTGCCATCGGATTGCTCGCTGCAGTCCCGGCATTCCGGGCCATCATCTGCTTCTGCATCCAGAACATGGATCCAGACATCAACACGATCAGCAACCAACCCGGCCAACCAGCGTCGCTGACGTTGACTTCCAGGCCACCCGGCGACACGGACGTGACGAAGTAGAAGGGTTGCCCGACCAGCTCGTCCATCCCCCGCAACGTCCAGAACAACGCGATGAACACGGGGGCCTGGGCCAGCAATGGGAGGCAACTTGCAGCGGGATTCGCGCCTTCCCGTCGATACAGTGCCATCATTTCTTCGTTGAGCTTCGCGCGACGGGAGCGGTACTGCTCCGGATCCTTGCGCATCAACTCGCGATCGACCTTGTACTTGTTCTGCAACTCCTTCATCTGGGGTTGAATGGCCTGCATCGCGCGCATCGAACGTGTCTGCTTTATGGCGAGCGGCAGTAGCAGAACCCGCACGAGTACCGTGAGCGCAATAACGGCCCAACCCCAGCTATGCACGCCAAACACGGGCTCGAAAATATCGTGCAAGAACGTCAATACCGACTCAAACAGCGCCAGAACACTGTCGCGCAGACCACTCACGATCATTTACTCCTGGTGGGAACGCGGTCAACACCGCCGGGATTCCAGGGATGACACCGCCCCACACGTCGAATTGATAACCACAAACCCTTGCCCGCACCATGCGTGCGTAGTGCTTCCAGCGCATACGCCGAACATGAGGGGTAGAACCGACAGCGCGGTGATCGCACCACTGCCGTCCATTGGTACAGACGCACGAGTCCCGCCAGTAGTGCTGCGAGTGGTGAACGGCGTCCCGCCGCAACGCGGTGCCCCGCGACACCAACATGCCCGCTGTTCGTAACCCCTGGCGAATTCATCCGAGCTGCTCCTGGCCGCCGGAACCGACATCGAGTTCCGCCGCCAGTCGTGACAATTCCCGCTCCACGTCACCGAGCGTGCTTTCAGCGCACGTCGCGCGCGCCACGAGCACGATATCGGCGCCCGGTCGCCACGAAACCCGTCGCGAAGCTTCGCGTAACAAGCGTTTGGCACGATTGCGGTTCACCGCGTCGCCGACGCGGCGCGAAGCCACGACAGCCACACGCGGCGTGCCCGCGTCTCGATCTGTCGCCGCGTGCACTCCGAGCAGATACCCAGCACGCTGCTGTCGCCCGCGAAGGACTGCCACGATCCTGCGGCTGTCCCGCAGGCGCTCAGTAGTAGAGGTCACTGAACGTTACGCAGACAGCCGGCTACGCCCACGGCTGCGGCGGTTGCGAATGATGCCGCGACCGGCCCGTGTGCGCATACGCGCACGAAAGCCGTGCTTGCGCGAGCGTCGGCGATTGTTCGGTTGAAACGTGCGTTTCACAGCAACGTCCTTCAGGTCTTCAGGTGTGAAAGGATCCTGTACTCAATCCAGCTACACGCAGCAGCGCGCCGTCTGTGACCCGATCAGTTGTGGCAATCTCTGGCCAACCGACAACGCCCCGCAGACTCCAGGCATCAAGCCCCAGACGGGCAAGCGCCTGGAAGGCATCCTTGACAGATCATGGCAAAGTACGCCGGACGAGTGCGGCGCGTAGCGTACCGGTCAGTGTGCGCCCTGGGCAACCGCTGCGCGTTGATGAAACATCGCCCGCCGCCGTGGAACGAACTATTGCGCTTGTGGGCGCCCCGGGTGTAATGTCCCCGACCGTCCGACTGATGCTTCATCACGGACCTTCCCCAGCGAGGTCGACCGTTACAGTGGTCATGCCGGGTACTTCCGGGATGACCGGTATCGCACCGCGTCAACCGTGCGCAACGCGCACGGTATTGTGGACGGCTGCGGCGACCTCGGGCACAACGGCATGCGTGTATTTCCACAAGTGTGGAAAACTGTGTGGAAATGCGCGGAGTGCTGTGGTTGGGTTGCCGCTGGTCGACATCCCACGAATTGGTTGTGCGCGCTGCGCACAACCAGCCGTGTAACCGACGACGGCAGGCCTGCCACCCGACGGTGCAGAGGAGGACGTGTGACATCCACAGCGGCGCTTGATTTGGAATCCCTCTGGTACGCAAGCCGCGACGACGTCATGACGACCGTCAATTCTCCCGCGCAACGGCAATGGCTCGCCGCTACCCAGCCAGTTGGTTTCAGCGACGACACGGTCGTTCTCGCCACCCCCCACGCGTTCGCGCGGGAGTGGCTTGATACCCGGTGCGGTGACCGAATCCGTCATGCCCTCACACAGGCGGCCGGACGGCCACTCAACGTAGTCATCACTGTCCAGCCACACCCTCAGCCGGTGACTGACGCCACACCAGAGGACGTAACCCAACGGGAGATCACACCGCCAAACTCGGACGACGACACGCCTGGATTCAGTCAACACACACACGGAACCGGTACCGCGGACGCTGTGTTCGCTGCGCTCGATAACGAACGTTTGAGCCAATTTGGCGGCTATTCGCCGCCTTCAGACGGCCCCTCCGGTTCTACGCCGATCGCCCCGCCGTTCGACACAAACGCTCCGTTGCAGGCACCCGGTCGGCCAGCCGGTCCGACGGTGTCCTTTCCCGAACAACGCTCCTCTCCAGCCACAGGCCACCAGCCCCAACTCAATCCGAAGTATTCATTTGATGACTTCGTCATTGGTTCGTCCAATCGATTTGCACACGCTGCTGCCACCGCGGTCGCCGAAGCACCTGCCAAGTCCTACAACCCATTGTTCATCTACGGCGGAGCCGGCCTCGGCAAGACGCACTTGCTCCACGCCATCGGCCACTACGTGCGTAATCTGTACTCACGTCTCGAAGTGCGCTATGTCACCACCGAGCAGTTCACGAACGAATTCATCAATGCCATCCGCCACGATGGCATCACAACCTTCCAGCGCACCTACCGCCAGACCGACGTGCTCCTCATCGACGACATTCAGTTCCTCGAGCGCGCAGAGCGCACGCAGGAAGAGTTTTTCCACACGTTCAACGCACTCCACAATGCAGAAAAGCAAATCGTAATTTCGAGTGATCGGCCACCCAAGCAGATCGCGCAACTCGAAGACCGTCTTCGCAGCCGGTTCGAGTGGGGCTTGATGACCGATGTTCAGCCGCCCGACCTTGAGACCCGCATTGCGATTCTGCGTAAGAAGTGTGAGAGTGACCGGCTCGGTATAGATCCCGAGGTGCTGCAACTCATCGCCTCAAAGGTCCAATCCAACATCCGCGAGCTCGAGGGCGCACTGATCCGCGTATCCGCGTTCGCGAGTCTGCAGCGCTCCTCGGCAAACGCGGAGATGGCAGAGACGGTGCTCAAAGACCTGTTTCCTCACGACCGGGAACAGGACATCTCGGTGCAACTAATCATGGAAGAAGTTGCTGACTACTTCTCACTGACCATTGATGATTTGTGCTCGCCATCTCGCAGCCGGCAGTTGGTATCTGCCCGTCAGATCGCGATGTATCTCACGCGTGAACTGACTGACTTATCGCTGCCCCGCATTGGCAAGTCGTTCGGTGGTCGCGATCACACCACAGTGATGCATGCCAAGCAGAAAATCGCAACGCTCATGCAAGAACGGCGTGCGATCTACGACCAGGTCCAAGAATTAACCAACCGTGTCAAGACGAAATCGCGGCGCCAATGAGTGCAGCGCTGTTCACGCACGGCCAAGACACGAACCACGATTCTCATGATAACGGTTGTGGACACGCCTCGGACAACCAGGGGAAAACACCGCCTGCATGTGGAAGCACATCAATGTCATTGCACGTCGTGTGGATGAACACCCTTGCTATGCACAGTTCGTCCACCACCCAAAAACACCGTCTGACAGCCTCACTTGAGGTGTCATCCCCAACTTCCACACCCCCGATGAAGAAGACGTATTTCACTTGTTTCTCTCAACTTCTTCATCTCTCTGTGGAAGAACCGCAAGGAGGAACCTGGTGAAGATCCGTGCTGAAAAGGTCCAATTCGCAGAAGCCGTGGCGTGGGCCACCCGCACGGTGGGCACGCGGATTACGTTGCCAGCTTTGTCGGGCATCTTCCTCGACGCTGCGGACGGGCAACTGACCTGCCGGGCAACTGACCTGGAAGTCGCCGCCGAGATCACCATCCCTGTGCAAGTTGACCGTCCGGGCAAGCTGCTACTACCTGGACGGTTGCTGTCGCAACTAGTTGCGCGATTTGCTGACGCGCCGGTCGAACTCGATGCTGATGAAACGCGCATCGAGATTTCGTGCGGACGCGCCACGTTCCACGTTCGCGGTATGCAAGCCGAGGATTTTCCCGAGTTGGCCGCACCAGCACCGGATGCAGCGCAAGGCGTATTGAAAGCCGACGCGTTCAATCGCATCGTCACCCAGGTTGCACGCGCTGCAGCCAGTGATGAAGGCCGGCCCGTGCTTACTGGTGTGCAATTGGACGCCCGAGATGGCCGGCTCACGGCGGCGGCCACCGACAGCTATCGCCTTGCCGTCAGGTCGGTTTCCTGGGAGCAACCAATTGAGGGTTCAGCGTTGGTTCCAGCACGATCGATGCAGGAAGCGGCCAAAGCTGCACACGAAGGCGGTGGCGACGTAACCGTCGTTCTCGAAGACGCTCAAGTCTCGTTCCTGTTCGGGGATCGCCGTTTGACAACCAAACTCATTGAAGGCCAGTTCCCCAATTACGGTGCACTCCTTCCGGACGGGTGCGAAACCGCTGTAACCGTCAATCGCGCCGCACTAGCCGAGGCGCTGCAGCGAGTCGCGATTGTCGCAATGGGTCAGGCAAACACGCCGGTGACATTGACATTTGGTGACGGATCGGTGGATTTGCAGGCTTCGAACCAAGAAATGGGCGATGCTGC
Source organism: Nitriliruptoraceae bacterium (assembly GCA_040903225.1). Classification (GTDB taxonomy): domain Bacteria; phylum Actinomycetota; class Nitriliruptoria; order Nitriliruptorales; family Nitriliruptoraceae; genus JBBDVU01. The sequence goes on from JBBDVU010000050.1 coordinate 6,037, forward strand.
GGAATCGCTTCCGGCCGAGATCGATGGTGAAGGGTTGACGATTTCATTCAATCCGACGTATTTGCTGGCTGGGCTTGAAGCTGCCGGCACTGACCAGGTTCGGATCGAGTTGCGTGACGGCCTCAAACCGGCGGTACTGAAGCCACAGCTCGATAACGACGGTAGTGACGATTTCGTCTACCTCATCATGCCGGTGCGGGTGAGCTGACGAGCCAACGTGTGGATCGAATCGATTGCGCTGACGGAGTTTCGCTCGTATGAGCGCCAACAACTCCAACTGCAGGCGGGGATAACGATTTTCGTCGGACCGAACGCGCAGGGAAAGACGAACCTGCTCGAAGCGATTCACCGGGCGGCTCGGGGAACCTCACATCGGGTCGCCGGGGATCAGCCGTTGTTGCGCCAAGGTGCCCAAGAGGCGGCCATCCACCTGGTGTGCGTAACCGATGAGCGCCGCCGCCGCACGATTGACGTTGCCTTCGGGAACGTCGCGCGGACCCGTACTCGGGTCGACGGCCAACAGCTCCGTCGCAACAGTGACCTCAATGGGGTGCTGCCACTAGTGCTATTTGCTCCGGAAGATCTCGCGATCGTTCGGGGGGATCCGGAACAACGGCGGCGATTTCTCGACGACGCGTTGAGCCAACGACGGCCGGCATATGCAGCGGCCCGCAGCGAATACGAACGAGTATTGCGCCAACGCAACCAATTGTTGCGGCAGATGCAGGCATTGTCACCATCGGCACAGCAGGCAGCATCCGCAACCATGGCCGCGTGGACCGAACAGCTCGTGCAATTCGGTACGCAGCTCGTTGCCGCACGACTCACCGCATTGCAGGTCCTGGCTGAACCTATTGCTCGGCACTACCAGTTCTTGTCGGGGCGCCCTGAGAGAATCGGCGTGTCGTACGTTTCGACCATTTCCGAAGAGTCCAATGCCGATGCCACGGCGATGCCACTATCCGACCGTTCCATCGACCCGGCGACGATCACCGAGCAGTATCGCGCGGCGATTGCGCGCCGGGCGGTTGATGAAATCCGTCGCGGGACGACGCTGGTTGGTCCTCATCGCGATGATGTTGAACTGCGGATCGGTGATTTAGCGGCACGCGGCTATTCGTCTCATGGGGAGGCATGGTCACTTGCTCTAGCGTTGAAACTGGCCACTGTTGACCTGCTGACTGAAGTCGGAGATCGGCCAGTTGTTCTCCTCGATGATGTGTTTGCGGAGCTGGACGAGCATCGTCGCCAGCAGCTTGCACACATGTGCCAAGATTACGATCAGGTGTTGGTCACTGCGGCCGTCGCTGCGGACGTACCGCTGGACGGGCACTATGTAACGGTGGTGCGTGACACGGGTATGACGATACTGGCGCTGCGGGAGGAATCGGGTGAGTCTTGACGACCCACGACCTGGATCCCGAAATGCGCGCCGTTCGCGCCCGGGCAGCGTCGTGTCAGACCGCCGCGCCTCGGCCACGGATCGAGACAACCAGGTCTACGCGCGCAAACGCGCCGCACTCGCGAAGCGACGTCGAGCGCTCGACCGCCAAGACTTCGATCCAGGCCCGCCCAACGATGACGACTGGACCATGGGCGATGACGTCACCGACCAGCTAGTCCGGTTGCGGGCACCTGAACAGGTACAGCAGCTCATCGACGGCTTCGTCCAACGGAAGGGCTGGTCGTCGCAGCTGCACAACGCGGCCGTGTGGACTAATTGGCACCAGATCGTCGGACCGGAACTGGCCCAGCGCTGCGAACCAGTGCGCCTCAAGAACGGCAATCTTCAGGTGCGTGCGGAAAACCAGATGTGGGCAACCCAGTTGCAATACTTCCAGACCACCGTGTTGCAGCGATGCTCAGACATCGTCGGTCCGAATACCGTCCGACGGATCTCCATCATCGTGGGCAACATCACCCGCGAGAGTTCACCAGGAGACGGGTATGCCCATCACTGAGCGCATATTTGCGGTCTTGGCACTCGTAGCTCTGCTGGTCACGCTTGCCACCTGGGTTCTCATGGCACGCCAACGGGTACCGGTGTGGTTTCGTGACGACGTTGCGTTGCCGTTAGCGACGGCGATCGCCGTGGTCGCAACGACCGGGTCCCTGCTGATGTCAGAGGTCGCCGGATATGTGCCGTGCGTGCTGTGCTGGTATCAGCGAATAGCGATGTATCCGTTGGTGATAGTCCTCAGCGTGGCAGCCGGTCGGCGGGACCTGCAGGTGTGGCGTACGGCCGTTCCTCTTGCTGCGATCGGCGCGGGCATCGCCGCATGGCATGTCGCGGTCGAGCGTCGACCTGCGTTGGGTGGCGGAGTCTGTGACCAAGCTGCGCCCTGCGCGCTGCGCTGGGTCAACGAATTCGGGTTCTTGACGCTGCCGACCATGGCGTTGATCGGCTTTGTGGCGATCGTGACTTTGGTTGTAGCGGCGAGGCCGAACGGCCACACGGACGTAGCACCATAGGTCGGCATGTCTTGCGTCTCGTAGGCTTGGCCCAGCTGGAACGATGTACTCGCTAGCCCTTTCTACAGCGACAGGATCGGACGTACGATGGCCCACCGAGCCGCGCACCGCTCACGTTCGCAGCGACAGACCCGCAATCTCGTGTGGATCGTCGGTGCGGTTGTCGTCCTCCTGGCGGTTCTCATTGGCATATTCACCGCTCGGGATTCGCAGGCACAGGTCAGTGTCGGAGATATCGCCAGCCCGGTAGAGGTCGACGGTGAGCCGCTGCCGACGTTTGGCGGGGATCCTGTTGCCGACCCGGCGCGAGGGACCCCAGCACCCCAGGTGCGCGGCGTCGATTTCGATGGCCAGCCGGTCGTTGTAGGCCAGCCAGGAAGGCCACAACTCGTTTCATTCATGGCGTCATGGTGTCCGGCGTGCCAGCAGGAGCTACCCGAAATCGTCGCCTGGCTCGATGCGGGACGGCTGCCGGCGGATGTCGATTTCGTCGTCGTTTCAACGTTGCTCGACGACTCCAGACCGAACTGGCCGCCGCAGCCGTGGCTGGACGACGAAGGGTACGCAGGGCCAGTGATCGTCGATGACACCGACTCGACTATCGCGCACGCGTTTGGACTGTCCGCGACACCGTTTTGGGTTGCGATCGATGCCCAAGGTCAGGTGGTGTTCCGCGCCGCCGGCTTACTGGATCCAGAACACCTCGACGAACTCGTGACGTTCGTTCAAATGGGCCTGTGAGTCCGCTAGCCGCCAGGAACACCCCAGTCACGTAGGACGGTACGAACGGCCGGGGATTCTCGCTGTTAGGGGCCGTGCACGGCGCGAGGAGGACCCGCCGGTCTGCTACCATATGTAGCAATCCGCGGCCACCGTTGATCGACGGACAGGGCCGTTTCCACGAGTGAGAGGCTACCGGTTGGTCGCTGCGTCCACGCCGTCTACGGACAACCTTGAGCAGGCGTTCAACTCGGAGTACTCGGCCAAGAACATCACCGTCCTCGAAGGACTGGACGCCGTACGTCGTCGGCCGGGGATGTACATCGGAACCACTGGTGCGCGCGGTTTGCACCATCTGATCTGGGAAGTAGTCGACAACTCAGTCGACGAAGCGCTGGCTGGCCGATGCTCGACCATCGAAGTGATACTGCAGGCGGACGGCGGTGCTCGGGTCAGCGATGACGGCTCTGGCATCCCGGTGGACCTGCATCACAAAGAAGGGCGGTCGGCACTAGAAGTTGTGCTGACGGTGCTGCACGCCGGCGGCAAATTCGATTCGCAGGCATATGCCGTGTCAGGGGGACTGCATGGCGTCGGTATCTCGGTGGTGAACGCGCTGTCGTCCCGGCTGGTCGCCGAAGTCCGCCGCGACGGTGGCCAGTACCGCCAGACGTACCAACGCGGTGTGCCCGACGGACCGATCGAGCGGGAAGGTGACGCAGCTGACACCGGCACGACTATTTCGTTTTGGCCGGACACAGAAGTATTTACCGAATCGACCGAGTTTTCCTACGACACCATCGCTCGGCGACTGCGGGACACGGCCTTTCTGACGGCCGGACTGCGCATTGTGCTGCGCGATGAGCGGCCGGCTGACGGTGCCGATACACCACGCGAAGACGTGTTCCATGCTCCGGGTGGCCTCCGGGACTTCGTTGATCACGTCCGGGCGACGAAAGCCAAGGATGGCCTCCACCCGCCGGTGCATTTTGAAGCAGAAGAGCAGGGGCCCAACGGGCTGCAGTCGGTCGAAGTCGCGTTGCAGTGGATCAATGATTTCAATGACTCGATCCTCAGTTTCGCCAACACGATCAACACGCACGAGGGAGGCACCCACGAAGAGGGCTTCCGGACTGCTATCACTTCGGTAATCAACCGGTGGGCCAAAGACCGCGGACTACTGCGATCCAAGGAAGTTGATTCGCTCACCGGTGACGACCTGCGCAGCGGGCTGGTTGCAATCGTTTCGGTCAAAGTGGGCGATCCACAGTTCGAAGGTCAGACCAAGACCAAGTTGGGTAACACCGAAGTCAAGTCGTTCGTGCAAACCACTACGTACGCGCAAGTCGCCGAGTGGCTCGAGGAGCACCCGGCCGATGGCAAACTCATCGTTCAGAAAGCCGAAGCTGAAGCACAGGCTCGGATCGCCGCGCGCAAAGCGCGTGATCTGACGCGGCGGAAATCACTGCTTGAGTCGACATCGCTACCCGGAAAACTGGCTGACTGCCAGACGCGTGATCCCGCAGAGTCAGAGCTGTTCATTGTCGAGGGTGATTCGGCGGGGGGCTCGGCGAAGATGGCGCGCGCCCGCCAGTTCCAGGCGATCCTGCCGATCCGGGGCAAGATCATCAATGTTGAAAAAGCGCGGTTGCCGAAGGTATTGGCCAACACCGAAGTCCAGGCGTTGATCACCGCGATGGGGACGGGCTTTGCGGACGATTTCGATGTGGACAAGGCCAGGTATCACAAGTTGATTCTGATGGCCGACGCCGATGTCGACGGCGCGCACATCCGCACACTATTGCTCACCTTTCTCTTCAGGCACATGAAGCCGCTCATCGAAGCGGGCTATGTCTATCTGGCACAGCCACCGCTGTACCAGATCATCAATCCATCAAAAAAGAAGGACGTGCATTACGCGTTCTCCGATGCTGAACGCGACGCGATTCTCGCCACGATGCCGTCGGAGAAGAAGATCGATATTCAGCGCTTCAAGGGTCTGGGTGAGATGGACCCCAATCAGTTGTGGGAAACGACGATGGATCCCGAGCGACGTACGCTCAAGCTGGTTGCTTTGGACGACGCGGCTGCTGCTGACGAAATGTTTTCGATTCTGATGGGTGACGATGTCGAATCCCGGCGGGCGTTCATCCAACTGAACGCGAAGTACGCCACGATCGATGTCTGACATGGCCCGCCAGCTTGTCTGGCTCGCGGCCGGGCTGCTTGCCGTGCCAGTGCTTCTGCTGCTCACTGCACCAGAACTCCTGCAGGCGCGGCCGGCGGCGATGTTCACCGTATTCGCTGGAGTTCTGGTTGCCGGTGTTCCGGGATTGATCTGGATCGCTGCGGTAGTCATCCGGAATCGCCGGCAGCACAACGACGACGAAGACTGACACGGCTGCGCATGCGCGCAAGCTAGCGCGGGCACACTGCTGGAGGAACTGTGGACGACGCACTCCCACCGATTGGCACGCCGGATCCGACGCCGATAGACCCGGTTGCCCGGGCCGACGACGGCACACCCCTTGACGAAACTGGCAGTGTGCTCGCAGCGCGAGTCGAACCGGTTGTCATCCAAGACGAGATGCGCGCGTCGTATCTTGACTACGCCATGTCCGTCATCGTTGGGCGGGCACTACCTGACGTGCGCGACGGGCTGAAGCCCGTCCACCGACGGATTCTGTATTCGATGGACGAGACGGGCCTGCGCCCCGATCGCCCGTATCGCAAGTGTGCGTCGGCGGTGGGTGACGTGATGAAGAAGTACCACCCACACGGTGACTCTGCGATTTACGACGCGCTGGTCCGTATGGGTCAGGACTTCTCCATTCGATACGAGCTCGTCGATGGCCACGGCAACTTCGGCTCAGTTGATGGCGATCCAGCCGCAGCGATGCGTTACACGGAAGCGCGGCTGTCCCGATTGGCGATGGAGCTGTTGCGCGATATCGACGAAGAGACCGTCGATTACATCCCGAACTACGACGGCTACGAGCAGGAACCGGTGGTTCTGCCGGCGCGGTTCCCCAATCTGTTGGCCAATGGGGCTACCGGCATCGCCGTTGGGATGGCTACCAACATTCCGCCGCACAACCTGGGCGAGTTGATCGACGCCACCGTCGCACTCATCGATGATCCGAGTTTGTCGGCCGTCGACCTCATGGAGTTCATACCGGCACCCGACTTCCCGACAGGCGGGCTGATTCTGGGCAGGCAGGGTGCCTACGACGCGTACACGACCGGACGCGGATCCATCAAAGTTCGGGCCGTGTGCACGATCGAAGCAGCCGATAGCAAGGCGGACCGCGAACGGATCGTGGTCACTGAGATCCCGTACATGGTCAACAAAGCCAATCTTCTCCAAAAGATTGCCCAGCTGGTCAACACCAAGGTCATCACCGGCATCGCTGATCTGCGTGACGAATCGTCGCGTGAGGGGATGCGAATGGTCATCGACCTCAAGCGTGACGCGAACCCCCAGGTTGTCCTCAACCAGCTGTACAAGCACACGCAGCTTCAAGACAACTTCGGCGTCAACCTGTTGGCCTTGGTCGATGGCGTGCCCAAGACACTGACGCTGGATCAGGCACTGAGCCACTACGTCAAACACCAGATTGACGTGCTCACCCGGAGGACCCGCTACCGGTTACGCAAAGCCGAAGATCGTGCGCACGTCCTCGAAGGTTTGTTGATCGCGCTCGATCACATCGACGAAATCATCGATCTGATCCGCAACAGCGCCTCGGCCGACGCGGCGAAATCGGTGTTGATGCAACGTTTCGATCTGTCGGAAGTTCAGGCACAGGCCATCTTGGACATGCAACTGCGCCGACTTGCGGCGCTCGAGCGGCAACGCATCCAAGATGAATACAACGAACTGCAGGTTCTGATCGCCGAATTGCGGGCGATTCTGGCAGATCCCGCAAAGTTGCGCTCGATGCTCAAAGAGGAACTTGCTGAGGTCCGAGACAAGTTTGGCGACGAGCGGCGAAGCCGGGTCATCGCCCACGAGCAGGACATGACGGTCGAGGATCTCATACCCGTCAGTGACATCGTTGTCACCTTGACTCGGGCTGGTTACGTCAAGCGCACGCCGCTGGACGTGTTCCGTACCCAGCGGCGTGGCGGCCGTGGCGTACGGGGAACCGACATGAAGGAAGACGACATCGTGTCGGTCCTGCTGGCCTGCTCGACCCACGATTTCTTGCTGTTTTTCACCAACCGTGGCCGTGTTCATCGGATCAAGGCCTACCAGATTCCCGAGAAGTCCCGCGCTGCCCGAGGCGTCTACGTGGCGAACGTGCCCGGCTTGGCGCTGGAATCTGACGAGCGGGTGGCGGCCGTGCTGGCGCTCAACGAGTTTGCCGAAGACCAAGTGTTGGTGTTCGCAACGCGACAGGGCACCGTCAAACGAACGACGCTGGATGCGTTCGATTCGCCCCGGTCGGTACTCAATGCCATCAAACTGGGAGATGGCGACGAACTCATCGGCGTCGCCGTCACCGACGGGACCAGCGACATCGTCTTGGTGTCGCGATCGGGCCGCGCGATCCGGTTTTCGGAGCCCGATGCCCGCCTGATGGGGCGCAGCGCCGCTGGGGTGCGGGGAATGCGCATCGATCCGGCAGCCGATGAACTTTTAGCCATGTCGAGTGTTGCCTCGGAAGGCGACAACGACGATAGCTTCCTGCTCGTCGTTACCGACCAAGGGTTTGGCAAGCGCACGCCGTTGTCGGCCTACCCCGTGCAGCGGCGTGGCGGTCAAGGAGTCATTACCGCCAAGATAACGGAATCTCGCGGGGGTCTCGCCGGAAGCCTGGTTGTTCCGTACGAGGCCGATATTCTCCTGGTAACGGACACTGGGACGTTGATCCGCATGAGTTTGGCAGACGTTCGTCCGATGGGTCGGGCTACCCAGGGCGTATCGATGATGCGACCAGGAGATGGCGCCAACGTTGTGGGCGTTGCCATGGTCGTTGAGGACGAGATCGATGAGGCGATCTGATGGTGAAGGACGGATGCGCGATGCGAGCGAGAACCAACGTCATCCTGTTCGCGGTACTGCTGGCTGTGGTGGCTGGCTGCGGCGGTAGCGACAGCAATGTCTTCGAATTGACTGCAGGCACGTGTTTCAACGACCCGCCTTTGGACAATCAACAGGTACGCGAAGTTCCAATCGTCAACTGCAGCGAACCGCACGACAACGAGACATATGCCCTGGTCGCGGTGCCTGGCGACGCCTATCCTGGCCCCGAGCAGGTCGATGCAATCGCGGAATCTGAGTGCATTATCGAGTTCGCGAACTATGTGGGCATCGACTACGCGGATTCACAGTATCTGGCTCAGTATTTCGCCCCGAGCGAAGCGTCATGGAGTGCGGGCGACCGGATCATCGTGTGTTACCTGTTTGATTCCGAAGCCGATGTTCAATTGCAGGGTTCCGCTCGCGACTCCGGACGCTGATCCCGGCGAGCAGGACGGCACAACGTTAAGGAGTCTCGTGTGGCACGACGCCAATTCACGGTGAAGCGGATCGATCCATGGTCCGTTCTCAAGGTTGGGGCGATTGCCAGTCTGGTCATCACGGCAATCGCCGTGGTCGCCCTGGCGGTGATCTGGTTCATGATCGACCGGTTGCGCCTTGTCGACCAAGTATGCGGAATCGCGACGGACATCGGATTTGCTACCTGCGGGCTGAACGCCGGAAACTTCTTTCGCGCCACGATCATGCTCGGTCTGCTGTGGGCGGTCGTACAGACGGCCGTGTTCGTCTTCCTGGCGTTCCTGTACAACCTGATGGCTGATCTCACCGGCGGGGTTGTGCTGGGGGTCGTTGACGAAAACGATCCGACGCCAGCTGACGCGCGCAGCGCAGTCGGCGCGCGGACGGCGGCGGTCACCGGGGCGGTCGCAGGTGCCGCCGCGCGGGCTTCGGAGCGTATGACATCAAAATCTCCGCGTAGCGAACGCCAGGAACGGCAGCCGGAGCCCGAGCAGTCTGCCGCCGGTGGCACGGCAGCGATGCCGCGGGTCGACCGGCCACGACGGCAGGTAGAACGCGACGTTCCGAGTCGTCCAGTCGAGCGTGAAGCGCCAAAGCGCCCAGCCGAGCGCGAAGCACCGAGCCGTCGCCGTACCGAAGACCGGACCACTCGACGCCCTCCGGACGACGACCAACTGTTCGGCGGACGCTGACGAGCGGGTGGGTTCGCCTCTCCACCAACCGCTCGCTACGCTTCGCGCGCCGGGACTGGATGCCAGCAGTCGGATCCGCATGGTGACCCATATTCCGGGCCAATAGCTCAGCTTGGTTAGAGCGCACCCCTGATAAGGGTGAGGTCGGAGGTTCAAGTCCTCCTTGGCCCACTTCTTTGCCGGCACCGTTCGACGAACGTGGCGGAGTCAATGTCTGCGTGCTGGTGGCACCGGCGGTCTTCGACAGCCGCACGCGCGCCGGGACTGCACGATCTGGCGCGTCCACACTCGGCGTCACGAACGCTGGATAGCCACTCACGGACTCTACCCATGTGCGGTTTGCACGTTCGTCGGGTTCGACACACAGGCGTGCCGATACCCTTGCAGTCACGAGGCACTTCACGAGAGGAGCCAATGTCATGGCAAAACGTCTATCGAAAAAGGTCGCCAAGCTCGAAAAGAAGGCGGATGGTCTGCGCAAGCGTGCCGAGAAGCGCGGCCACGAAATACAATCGCGCGCATCTGACCGCATCGACCAGATTCAGGGGAAGAAGCAGCGCAAGCGCGGTAAGAGCGTGTTTGCCTTCTTGCTTGCGATAGGTGCTGCGGTTGGCATGGTGTTCAAGCGCAAGCGCGATCAGGAGCTGGACGAATCGCTGTGGGAAGAACCCAAGTCGCTATAACACCCCGGCAGCGAATTACACGCGTGTGAATACATCTGTGGAATCACGTGGGTGCGATTGTCCACATTCCCACACGTTGTCCACAGGCTCCGTGGCCGTGTAGCACACGTTATGGCGAGGTGCGGCGTGCCTTGCGCAGCTGATCCTGCTCCGTCAGGCGTTTCTCGGCTTGTTCGGGGGTGAGTGCCGATCCGCTTAGGTGGGCAGGCTGCCACCAGGCGTCATCCGGGGCAGGAACATCCGGATACTCCTGTTGACATTGCTCCACCAGACCGGTGATTCGTTCCATCAACTCTTTCGTGCGTGCCATCGCCGTGCGACCTGTTGGTGTGAACGGCTCCCCGTACCGAACGATGACCGTGATGCCACGCGGTGGCAACTTGACCTTTCGCCACTTCGTCATGATGCGCTGTGAGCCCCAAATCCCGGCTGGGATGAGCGGAGCTCCAGCACCTTCAGCGAGCCGTACCGCTCCGCTCTTTGCGCGCCGGACGACGAACGACGGACTGATCGTGCCTTCAGGATGCATCCCGATCAGTTCGCCGCGTTCGAGTGCCCGTCGCGCATTTTGAGCCGCCGCCATCGGGTCACCGTGGACGTCGACGGGGATTTGCCCTAGTCGACGAAGCAGAAAGCCCAGGATCGTCCGCTCGAAGAATTCGCTTCTGGCGAGGAATCGCACTGGTCGACGTGGCCTGGGTGGAGCCAGCATCACAAACGCAAAGTCGAGATAGCCGATGTGATTGCTCGCGATAACTCCGGGACCAGATTTCGGTAAGTGCTCGACACCCTGGACGATCAGTCGCACGCCCAGAAGACGGAACACGAATTCGAACAGCCGGCTACCAAACGCATAGAGCATGCCACGCCTCGAACCGATGCAATGTTACCGTTGTGGTGGACCCGATCGGATTTGAACCGACGACCCCCTGCATGCAAGGCAGGTGCTCTGCCGAACTGAGCTACGGGCCCGTGTACGCGCCAATGCTACTCGGATTCGGCGATCGGCTAGGACACAGCGGTGGCTCCGCGGGGCTGCGCAGCACGAACCGGTGCTGGCACACCGGCCGGTAGCCTCGCATACATCTGGTCAAGGTGCCTGCGTGATCTATCTCGTTGTTGTTGTCGTTGCGCTGGTTGCCGTCGTGGTCGGCGTCAATGCCGGTTGGCGTTGGGTTCTAGCGCCACTTCTTGGCTATGCCTTACTCACCTGGCTACTCGGTTCGCTGCGAGCGTTCACGCACAAGGGACACGGGGTTCCCGACGAGCCGGGTGATGCGCTGGCAAGCGACGACCGGACGCTGTACTGGTGCGAAGAGTGTGGCACGGAATTGCTGCTCGTATTCCGCGGCACCAGTCGTGCCCCGTCGCACTGCGGTCAACGCATGCACGAGCGGACTGAACGACTGGACTGATCGCCGGATCGATACCGGCGACCTGTGCATCAACTCCGCTATTTATCCACAGATTTGTGGATAGAACGTGCCAATTTGGACCGCAAGCCAAGCGTTATCCACAACTCCACCGGCCAGCGCAGCTCAATAGCGCGATAAGTCTGCACAAGCGCGCGCCTAGGTGCGATAAACGCGCTATCTATCGCCAGCGCGTCAGGAATCCGAAGCCCACCATCAACAGGGCAAACCCGATGACAAGGCTCCAGTTTCCACCGAGCCAGGGCCAAGTTCGAAGAATCGAACTGACAGCCGGGAGGTTGCCCAGCAATATGACAATGACGCCACCAACGAGAAATCCCGCCCCGGTAGCGGGCACCCAAGTTGGCGATGGCGCCGGCTTCTTTTCCGGCTCGTGGGTCTGGTATGCGCGCGGACGGTTCCGTCCGTGGCGGCGGTGCTTGCTTTCCGGCACGGCAGCTCCGTCCAGTCGACAGCATCAGGCGGCAAACGCTGCCAGCGTACCGTTACCAGGATGCCGACGATGAGCGTGAACACGGAGCCTGGCCGGTTGTTCGGCGTGACGATGATCAGCATTGCGGTTCTGCTAGCAGCCGACGTAGGCAGGACCGTTGCCGGCGTCCGCATCGCATACGAACATGCGCAGCCATATGCGAGCCAACCAGAGACGGCGTCATCAAACGATTTTGCGCCAAGTGACACGGCAACAGCGATTGATTCGCTGCTGGTGGCCAAGGCACCCGGCACGACGAGCGATGACGCATCCGGTCTGCTGTCCGAACACGCCACTGCAGTCGTCACCGCAGGCACGCCGATCCGCCAGATCGGCGAGCCTGCGGTAGATCCGGCCTCGGTTGAAGCCACTTGGCGTATCGACTTTGAACGCGACGGACAACGCCTACTGCACGATCGTGCGCTCCACGTTGGCGAAGGGGTCGATACTGCGGCACTCGCACAGGGCCCGGGGCGCTATCCCGGGTCGGCGAAACCTGGCGCGACCGGCAACGTGGCTATCGCCGGACATCGCACAACGCATGGTGGGCCGTTTCGGAACCTTGATCGGCTTCGGTCCGGTGACGCAATCCATATGATCGACGTCACCGGCACGCGCTGGACCTACCGTGTCGTAGCCAGTGAAGTGGTCACACCGGATGAAGTCTGGGTGGTGGGGCCTGATCCACTGGGCACCGGTGCGCCAACCATGACGCTGACCACGTGTCATCCTAAGTATCGGGCGTCACATCGTCTCGTCGTGTGGGCCGAGCATGACGGATCGCAGCAACGCGGCCCGCTGCCACCAGCGCCGGACATCACCGGTCAGAGGGCATCGCCCCAAGGCTTGACCCTCAAGCCGTCCGGTAGCTGAGCAGATCAACGAAACCGCTGAGCGCTTGCCTTACCGGTTCGTCGATAGCGAGACGGGAGAGTGCCAGATTGGCCTCAGTCACCGATTCACGGACATACGATTCGGCTGCGGCCTTTGCCCCGCTGGCGCGGAGCAACGCCTTGAGTTCGTCCGCCGTCGTATCGCTGAGGTCCGGTTTCCCGAGGCCACGCTCGAGCGCCGTCCGTGACTCGTCGTCGAGTCGCGCCAGCGCTTCGGCGATGATCAGCGTGCGTTTGCCTTCACGAAGATCAGACGAGGTCGATTTGCCGGTTGTCGCCTCGTCACCGAACAACCCGAGCAGGTCGTCGCGAACCTGGAACGCACGCCCGAGTGGATCACCGAAGGCGCGCAGGCCATCGATGAACGTGTCATCGGCACTAGCAAGCACGGCGCCGACCTCAAGTGGACGAGACACCGAATAGCGGCCTGATTTCAACGTTGCGACGGTCAGCGCGTCGGAACGCGACCCGGCCCCGCTGGTTGCATGGTGCAGATCGAGATACTGGCCGGCCATCACCTCTTCCCGCAGTTGGGTGAAGTGCTTGAACCCTGCCACCAGCCGATCGGTGTCCACGCGCGCCCGGAGGAACAGGTCATCTGAGTACACCAGTGCCAGATCACCAACCAGAATGGCGACCGCTTCGCCGTACGCTTCCGGATCACCACGCCACGACATGCGCCGGTGTGCTGCCGCGAAATCGCTGTGCAACGACGGCCGCCCACGACGGGTTTCGGCTTTGTCGATCACATCGTCGTGCACGAGCGCACAGGTGTGCAGCAACTCCAAGGCCAGGGCAGGGCCCATGACTTGGGTTTCGTCCTCGGCACCGGCTGCCCGAAATCCAAGCTGCAGCAGCAGCGGACGAATCCGCTTGCCCCCGGCGACGAATGCGCGCATCGATTCTGCAACGGGTGTCAACGAAGCGCCGTAGTCGATCAGCCGCGCGTCAAGCTCCTCCATCGCCGCAGTCAACGCCTCGTCGATGCGGTGGCGCAGCGCATCTACGTCGATCACAGCGACCTCCACCGTTTAGCGCGCAACCGTAGCGCGGTTACGATCCGCTCATGGATACTGACCGTCAGCCAGCCGTAGACCCAAGCACCACCGTCGGTGAGCGGCCGCGCATCCTGCTCGTCGACAACTACGACTCGTTTACGTACAACCTTGCTCAGGAGATGGGCGAACTCGGCGCTGATGTGGTGGTCGTTCGAAACGACGAGTTTCAGGTGCAAGACATCGTGGCTGACCCACCCGACGGCATTGTCGTCTCGCCTGGACCGGGTACCCCACAGGACTCGGGGCTGTCCAACGATCTCATCCGCGCATTCGCCGGGGTGCGACCGATCCTTGGTGTGTGCCTTGGCCACCAATGCATCGGCGAGATCTACGGTGCACGGGTGGTGCCGGCGCCAGAATTGGTGCACGGAAAAACGTCGATGATGTATCACCGCCGCGTCGGTGTGCTGGCTGGACTACCGGTTCCGTTCGAGGCGACCCGCTACCACTCTCTGGTGGTTGATCGAGCATCGGTACCGAGCATTCTGCAGATCACCGCCGAGACATCAGATGGCCTCGTCATGGGCCTGCGCCACCGGGATCTCGATGTCGAAGGCGTCCAATTCCATCCGGAATCGGTCCTGACCGGTGCAGGCATGCAACTGCTGGGAAATTTCGTGGAGCGCTGTCGCGCCGCAGGACAGCATCAGTGAGTGCGAAGCGCGTTGATCGCTTCGTCGAGGTTGCGCACGCCGATGATGTTCACACCGGGTGCCGCCTGTTTGGCAATGTCGGCTTGGCCGTAGGGAACCAGTACGACATCTGCACCGAAGGCGGCCGCAGCGCGCATCTTCTCCGGCACGCCACCAACATGGCCCACGGAACCGTCGGCATCAAGTGAGCCGGTGGCCGCAACAGTCCGCCCGCGCAACAGGTCTTCGGACGCCAGCAGGTCGTAGACGGTCACACCAACGATCAAGCCGGCGCTAGGACCGCCAATACGCGTTGGTTCCGCCAGAGTGATCTTGAACGGCAGCCGCAACTCGTCGACTGCGGTTTGGATCGCGACGCCGAGTCGCGGGCCATCCTGACCGGCTAGCGAACCCAGCGTGACGACGCGCCTGATGGACTGACCGTCCCGGACGATCTCCAGGTCCACGGTGTCACCGACCTGGCGCTGCAGCACGGCCTGTTGCAATTCCTCGGCCGCTGTCACCGGCATTCCGTCAACGGTGACCACCACGTCACCGGGCGTCAACAGCCCTGAGCTGGCGCCGTTGTCGACGACATCCACGACGACGACTTCTGTCACAAGTTCTGTTGGGATGCCTGCGGCCCGCGCACCAACCGCGGCAGCGATCTCGAACTGACGACTGAATCGTTCCCGTTGCAGTTGCCGGTACTCATCACGGTCAAGGTCAGGCGGGTAGATCTGCTCGAGTCGGTACAACGAGCGATCGGCATCAACAGCGGCCATCAGTGCGCCAAGCGTTGACTGCTGACGCAACGACACCGTCAGCAGCGCGGTGGTCCCGTCGAGTTCGGTGACATCCGCTGATTCGAGTGCGATCAGCGGCGGCACTTCGGTGGGGCGGCCGGGTATATATTCGAGAAACGGCAGCGGCACGATCATCGCGGCCCATGCGACGATGCCAACGCTGGCGCTGTAGAAGAAGGATCGGGGAGACACGACGCGGCTCATCGTTGTGACCTCGATGGCCGGGCGCCGCGCAACGCGCGCCGATTGCGCCGCAACTGGGCGAGCCGGTTTGCCACATACCGTTCGGGCAGTACGACAGACGTGGCTGTCATGCCATCGTCGTTGGCCAGCCGGGATGGCCGGACAACGACAACGTCGGCACGCTGGAACGCATCAATGAGAGCGTGCAGGTCATCGTCGACCGCGACCGCTGGCAGGTAGCCCTCGTCCACGGCCAGCTGAATCGATGATCGATCTGGAGCGCCTTCCAGCAAGTCAGCGACCCGGTAAGTCGAGTACAGATCGTCAAGCCGAGCTGTACGGTATTCGGTGCGCGCCGCAGCAAAGAGAAACACCCCGATGACGATGTACCAGAGCGCGCCGAGCACGCCTGCCGGCGTCTGAGTGAACACCCAGGCGCCAAACGTGGTGAGCGCAATGCCGAGAAGTTGACCGATCCGGGCGGTGATTTTGGTCGCGCGGACACGGTTGCGCAGAAGCCACCACAATCCTGCGCGCAGAACGCGGCCGCCGTCTAGCGGTGCTCCGGGGATGAGGTTAAAGATTGCTAGCGCGACGTTCAGCCAACCCAGCAACCCCGCAACTTCGCCGATTGGTCCGCCGATGTGGGCTGGCAGCGCTGACGCTCCCGTAGCGACCAGGCCGAACACGGCACCAGCAACCAGACTTGCCCACGGACCGACAATCGAGATCGCGAATTCGTCTCGTGGCCGGTGGCCGTGTCCTTCCATCTCGGTGACGCCACCAAACAGGAACAGGGTGACTTGTTCGACGGCAATGCCACGGTGCATGGCTTCAAAGGCGTGAGCAAGTTCGTGTGCGAGAATCGACGTGAAGAACAGCACGGCACCCGACACCGCCATAGCCAACGCCACAGCGGATCCATAGTCCGGACTGAACCGGGTCGAAAACGTCCAGACTACGAGCGCCACAATCACCAACAGGGACGGATCGAGTCGGACGTCCACCCCGCGCACGGTAAATAGGCGGATCGCTCGCTTAAACATGAAGCGACGGTACCGCGCGTGGGCGGTTCGATTGGTCAGCGCGACGCATCACGTCCTACCTTCGGCGTTCGGCATTCCAAGGGTGGTCGGTGGCACGCATCGTGGGTCGAGCAGCGGGGCTGCTGCTTGCGCTAGCCACGGCACTGGTTGTCAACGTGTGGAACGCTCCACCGGCAATGGGTCACGCCGTCCTCATTGAATCTGTGCCCCGCGACGGCGCGGCGTTAGAGGTTGCGCCCGAGCGCGTCATCCTCACATTTTCCGAACCGGTGACGGTCCCATCCGGCGGCGTCCGCGTCTTCGATGCGGACGCGACGCGCGTCGACCTGGGTCCGGCACAACTTGGTGACGCGACCCAGGCGGGCGTCGACCTGCAACCTGGCTTGGCCGACGGCGCATACGTGATCAGCTGGCGCGTCGTGTCGGCTGACAGCCACCCGGTGTCGGGCGTGTTCACCTTTACGGTGGGTGAGGCGTTGGCGCTCGACACGTCTGTACTCGAAACGTTCGCCGACGAGCAGGCCGGAATTAGCACCGTTTTGCGCGCGCTGTTACGGGCGGCGACCTACCTGGCGACGTTGATCGCGGCCGGGCTGTTGTATGCGCGATGGCTGTTCGGACGGCACGACAGTGTCCGATCCCGTGTTCGGTTGCCGGTGGTTGGTGCTGCAGGCGCAGCGGTGGCATGTTCGGTCGTCTCGATTCCTGTACATGCGATGGATATCACCGGGTTCGGCTTGACTGATATAGCCACGTCAGCGGTGCTCGCCGACGTGGCGGTCTCGTCGTTTGGACAGTCGACTGCGTTCCGGTTGATTTGGTTGGCGATGCTGGTGTTGTTCGCCTGGCGGCGCGCGCCGGAGGCTGCGCAACTGCTGGCGGGCACCTTGGCTGTCGTATCGTTCGTCTTCGACGGTCACCAGCGTTCGGTCGAGCCAACGTGGCTGCTGATGACGGCAGACGGACTTCACGTCATCGCGGCAGCGTTTTGGATGGGTGGGCTCGCCGTCGCCGCGGTGGTGGCCAAGCAGGTCTGGCAGAACAACCGCCTCGATTCGGCAACCGAGCTGCTGACCGCGTTCAGCAATGCTGCCTTGTGGTTGCTGCTGGTCGTCGCGGCCACGGGAAGCGTGATGTCGTGGACGTTGGTCGGTGGTACAGACGGCCTGTCGACTGGCTACGGGTATGCGTGGCTGGTGAAGATGGCGCTGGTCGTCGTGGTCGTTGCGATCGCGGCCTACAACCGGTGGAAGCTCCTGCCGAATCTGGTGGCACTCGACTGGCGCAGGCTCGCGTTGACGCTGCGGATCGAAGTCGGTGCCCTTGCCTCAGTTCTCGTTGCCACCGGTGTCCTGGTGTCGCTGCCGCCAGCGGTGCAGCAGGTCGCGGCGGAAAGCATGTTTGCTGACCGGCAATGGGTTGACGACCGCTACGAAGTCGAGCTAGTCGTCGAACCCGGCCGGGTCGGCGTGAACGCGCTGCACTTGTACGTGCTCGATGCTGACGGGCGCCCATCGGCCGATGTCGACGATGTTGTACTGGAGTTGTTGTACGTCCCTGAACAGATCGGCCCGGCTCGGCTCTCGCCGTTCTTTGCGGGGACGGGCCATTGGATCGCCAATGTTGATGACCTCCAATTTCCCGGAAGGTGGCAGATCACCGTGGTGTTCGCCGCCGACCGATTCAGCGAACATCGTGTGACCTTCGATGTCGACGTGCGTTGACCGGACGACTGTCGAGGTGCCCTCTACCCAGAAGTTGACACAAGGAATGGTGATGACATCGCTGAGCTGGCGCACCGGCACCCGTGCAGTCGCGCTTGCCATGATGCTCGTGCTGCTGATGGCAGTACCAGCGCTGGCCCATCCGTTTATCAGGGGAGGCGAGGCTCCTGTCGACAGTCTGGTAACACTCACGCTCGCGATGGCGCATGGTTGCGGAACCGAGCAGGCCGGTGGAGGTGACCCGACCCGCGAGGTTGCCATGGAGGTCCCGGAACCGTTGCGGATTGTCGAAGTCCCCGCGAAACAAGGATGGGAAATTGCGTTTGAGACCCTCGACGACAGCTCGATTGCGGTGGTCGTCTGGACAGCGACTACCGCTGAGGAACCGGCACCCGAATTTGTGTTCGATGCTGTGTTCTCAGGAGCAGCCGGCGACGAGGTGTACTTACGGGTCTTTCAGGAATGCGACGGCTTCGCCTACCGATGGATTGGGACGCCCGATGAGCCCGCGACCGATCCCGCGATTCGGGTGCTACTGACTGCAGCTGACCCATCGAGTCCACCACCGCCCGACGAAGTGCCACCGATTGCGCCCGCGGAGCGAGACGGTGGTGAGGAACTCTCCGGAGGCCCTGCGCCAGGCGAGTCCGCGGAGGCTCAGGCACAGACCGGATCCGAGGTGGAGCCGGAAAAGCTCGACGCAATCTCCGCCCCCGAGGCCGGCGAACAAGACGACCAGCACGCCGATGACGAGGCCGGCGCTGCAATGTGGCTGGCAGGTGTGGCCGCGCTTGTCCTTGTGGGCTTGGTCGTGGCAGGGTTACGTACACGGAGATCAAGGTCGTGACACCATGACACTGCTTGTTCGGCCGGCGCGCCAGCTGGGCCGGCCGTTCGCGCGCGCCGCGGTGGTCGCCACAGGTGTAGTGATGGCGTGTCTGGCTGGATCGGAGCCAGCTTCCGCCGACCCGGCACGGCCCACGAACTATCAGTCAACGGTCACAGCGATAAGCCCGGCGGCCGACGGCGTCGACGTCAACATCATCGGTGGTGATGCCTATGTCGTCCTCCAGGCCGCAGCTGGCGTTACCGTCGAGGTTGCCGGCTACGACGGCGAGCCGTATCTGCGTTTCGATGCGGACGGCACGGTGCGCGTGAACGACCGCTCACCGGCACGGTGGCTCAATGATGAGCGGTTCGGTGTACCGGGCACCGAGATTCCCGCATCGGTGGACCCGGAAGCTCCTCCCCAATGGCGGATCGTGGCAAGTGACGGCAAATACGCCTGGCACGACCACCGCATCCACTTCATGTCACCACAGCTGCCACGCGATATTGACGTCACCATCCGCCAGCAACAGCGTGTATTCGAGTGGTCCATACCGATGATCATCGACGGAGCACCGGTTGAGGTTCATGGCGAGTTGTTCTGGCTGCCACCCCCACCAGCTGGCGCTGTCGTGGCACAGGCCGGCGCTGCCGTGATACTCGTCGTCGGCCTGATTGGGTTTGCGGGATGGTGGCCAGCGGTCGCAGCCGTCACGCTGGTTGCATTGACGATCGGTGTCGGCGGAGGTGTGGGTTTGCCGGCTGGTGCCGATTGGGACGTGGCACAACTGGTGCTGCCGACGGTCGCGTTGGTCCTGGGCGGAGGTGGTTGGCTCATGCGTCGGCGCGCCGACAAGCTGCCGGTACCGCCGATGGTGGTGGCACTGCTGCCGGTGGTTCCAATGGGCGTGTGGGCAGTGGTGTTGGCGCCGGCTCTAGTGCAACCAATTGTGCCAGGCGCGGTCGCTGCAGGCCTCGTCCGCAGCGGAACGGTTGCGGCGGCGATGATTGTGGTCGCCGGAATGGCGCTCACGATGAACCCCGCGTGGCGTCACCATCTGGAAGCCGCTATCCGACAGTGAGCGACCAAGACCACACGAACGGTGTCAAGCTTGACCGTCGCCGGCTTCGTTGCCATCGTCTGGTTCCTCGTCCTCCGCGGGTTCTTCTTCTTCTTCTTCTTCTTCTTCTTCGGGCCCGAGGCTGACGACAATCGTCACAATCGTGCGGAGGGGTACTTCGGTCCCGGCCGATGGATCCTGGCTGATCACGAATCCTTCGGCGACCACTCGAGAATGTTCGCGCTCGATCCGCACCTCGAGGCCCTGTTCCTGCAGACGGAACTCGGCATCCTGCTCTGACCGCTGCTCGACCGGACGGACGACGACCGTCTGTTGACCGCTGCTGATCACCAATGCGACGGGTGAACCGACCGGCAGTTCCAATCCGGCGACCGGTTCGTGACTGATGATGCGACCTTCTTCGACGGTGTCGCTTGGTTCGAACGTGCGCTCACCGACGATGAGCCGTTCCTCTTGCAGCCGAGCCCGTGCACCCTCTTCGGTCATACCCAGCACCGTGGGGACGATGGTGGTTTCCTGGCCGACCGAAACGACCAGGTCGACGGCGGTTCCTTCGGCGACCATCATGTCGGGAACGGGACGCTGCCGGATGATGTGCCCGTCGGCAACGGAGTTCGAGGCTTCCTCGTCAATCGCACCGACCTGCAAGCCATGGTCTCCGAGAATGTTGATCGCGGCTTCAAGCGGCTGGTTTGTCACATTCGGCACGGCGACTTCCGGCTGCTCGGTGCCCGCGAGCAGGTTCGACACGAACAAGGTCATGCCGACCAGTGCAGCGGCTGCCAGCACGCCGAGAAGCGAATACCCGACGATCCTGCGTCGTCGCTGCTGCTCGAATCCGGGCGTCGGACGGTCACGGAACGCTGGCTGCAGCAGCGCAGTTTCTTCAGAGGTCAATACTGCAGGCGCTGCGACACTTCCTCCGGCCCGGGCACTGACCAGATCGTCGAGCATTTCACCGGCGTGCTGGTAACGATTGGACGGGTTCTTGGCCAGGGCCCGCATCGTGATTGCTTCAGCCGCCGGGGTTATCGATGTCAGCAGGTCGCGGGGTGGTCGGGGAGACTCCTGCACATGCTGGTAGGCGACCGTGACCGGTGAGTCTCCCGAGAACGGTTGGATACCAGTCAGCGCTTCGTACAGAACGACACCAAGCGAATACAGGTCGCTGCGAGGATCAACGTCCATGCCTTGCGCCTGCTCTGGCGACAGGTAGGCGGCGGTGCCCAGAACCGATGCGGTTCGGGTGACGGTTTCGTTGTCGACCGCGCGAGCGATACCAAAGTCGGTCACTTTTACGGTGCCATCATCAGACAGCAGGATGTTGCCCGGCTTGATGTCGCGATGGATCAGCCCGCGGTCGTGTGCGTACGCCAAGGCGGCACATACATCTGCGACGACGTCTAGTGCGCGGTCTTCTGTAAGACCTCCGGCAGCAATCGCATCCTGTAGCGATCGGCCTTCGACCAGCTCCATAACGATGTAGGGTTGGCCGTGGTCCTGGTTGTGGTCCTGGCCGGTGTCGTAGACGGCGACGAGATTCGGGTGATTGAGTCGCGCGACGTGGCGTGCTTCGTCCTGAAAACGGCGCATGAACGCCGCGTCGTCCAGGAACCGGTCGAGCAGCAGCTTGACGGCAACCTCGCGGCCCAGCGTCAGGTCGCGTGCGGCATACACCTCGGCCATGCCGCCACGACCAAGCAGTCCGAGCAATTCGTAGCGATCCGACAGAATGCGGCCACTGCTCACGTCGAGCCTCCCGACCGTGCGTGGAATGCGACCGCGGAGCGTATCGCCGGACTGGGCTTCGACATGGTGATCATCCGGTACTCGCGTCTGCGTCGATTGCCGCCTGTAGCACCGTGCGCGCTATCGGCGCGGCCACAGCGCCTCCGGTCGCGTCGGGTCCCTCATCCGTCACTGCTACCGCGATCGCCAGATCATCACCGGCAAACCCCACAAACCATGCGATCGGGTCACCACCGGTCTGTGCGGTGCCGGTCTTGCCGCCGACTTCGACGCCATCGATACGTGCACGCGTCGCAGTACCGCGCAGCACGGTCTCGACCATAGTGCGGCGTAGCTGTTGGGCGGTACGCGATGAGATCGCACGGCCGTCACCAGGCAGGTCCGTCCATCGTCCTGATTCGCCGCTGCGGACCCGCGCACCTTCCGGGTTTCGTACCGTCGCCACCACATGCGGGCGCATGATCACGCCATCGTTGGCGATTGCAGCGGCGACGATCGCCATTTGCATTGGCGTCACCCGGACGTCGCGCTGCCCGATCGCGCTTTGTGCGGTCTGTGGGATGTCGAGTTCTGTCGGAATGACGCTAGGCGAAATCGACAGTTCGTACGGCACCGCACGATTGAGACCGAATCGTTCGGCCTGCTCGACAAGCACGTCAGCGCCGAGGTCAACCCCGAGCCGGGCGAACACCGTGTTGCACGAGACACGCAGAGCATCCTCCAACGTCAACGGTTCACCCTGGTTGCACAGGCCACCGCCGAAATTGCCGATGTCGGCGGTCGTCTGGGGGACGTCGAACACTCGCTCGTCCGGGAAGCGTGTCAACGGTGTTCGGCCCTGCTCGAGCGCAGCAGCGGCAACGATCAGTTTGAACGTTGATCCCGGGGGATACGTTTCACGCAAGGCCCGGTCAAGCAGTGGCCGCGATGGGTCAGCCAGCAGCTGCTCCCACGCTGTTGCGATGGCTGAAGTGTCGTGCTGCGACAGCGGGTTCGGATCGAAGGTCGGATTTGAATAGGACGCCAGCACGGAACCGGTATTCGGGTCAATCACCACAACGGCACCCTCACGGCCGTCCAGAGCGGCTTCAGCTGCGGCTTGGACCGCCGGATTGATCGTCAGCACTACCGCGTTTCCAGCAACATCGCGCTGGCCCAACAGTTCCGCCAGGTTTTGGGCCACCATCTGTGTTGGCCGACCTGTCAGCTGTTCGTTGAGGGCGGCTTCCAAGCCTGATCGCTGTAGCACGATCGAGTAGTAGCCGGTCAGATGCGCGTATCGCGGGCCTTCGGGATAGGTGCGCAGATAGGTCAACTCGCCGTCGGTGGCTGTCGACATGGCTACGGCATGCTCGCCGACAACGATCGGCCCGCGGGTGATCTCGTATTCGCGAACAATCAGGCGCCGATTGGCCGGATGGTTGGCGAGATCGTCCGCTTGGACCAGCGCGATGACGTTCATGTTGACGAACAGTGCGCCGAATAGCACTAACACGGCGGTGGCGACGCGGCTGATCGACTTGTTCATGCGGGAGTCGCCGACTGGGGATGCCGAGGTGTCGTCGATGGCCGCGCCGTATGGTCGTCCGGCCCGCGACCGCGCGCGATCGCTTTCGAGGTGTCACTGATCCGCAGTAGCAGCGCGATGATGAGGTAATTAGCGAGCAGGGATGAGCCGCCGTACGACACGAACGGCAAGGTGATGCCGGTCAGCGGAACGAGGCGGGTCAGGCCACCGATAATGACGAACGTTTGCAACGCAATGGTCACCGTCAGACCCAAGGCCACCAGTTTGCTGAATTCATCGCTCGCCGTTTGTGCGATGCGGAAACCGCGCGCCGCAATCAACAGGAAAGTGACGAGGAACGCAGTTGTACCGAGCAGGCCGAGTTCTTCGCCGGCGACGACAAAGATCGCGTCTGTAGCTGCAAACGGAATGTCCTGCGGCCGTCCGAGCCCCAACCCGGTGCCGGTGAGTCCGCCGGTGCCAAGGGCGAACAGGCTCTGGACGAGCTGGTAGCTGGCACCTTGCACATCGACCCACGGGTCAAGCCAGATGTCGACGCGCCGCTGAACATGAGCGAATTGGCTGATGACCAGAAGGGTGCCTAGTAGGAACGTGGCGCCGCCGATGACTGGGTAGGCGATTCTGCCCGTTGCGACGTAGAGCATCGCGATGAAGGTTCCAAACACCAGTAACGCGGATCCAAGGTCCCGCTGGCCAGCCATGATGACGAGTGCGAGCAGGGCAGCGGCGATCACCGGAGCAAGGTGACGACCGGCCGGCAGTAGCAGCGGCCCGACGCGCTGGGTGGCAACAGCAAGCAACTGACGGTTGCGCTCGAGGTAGCCGGCGAGAAACACGACCATCGTCAGTTTGGCGACTTCGCCTGGCTGGAAGCGCATGCCAAGCACATCGATCCAGAGCTGGGCGCCGTTGATGACGCCTGCAGTAATCCACGGGACCAGCGGCAGTAGGAGGAGCACAATGGTCGCCAGACCGAACGTGTACTGAAATCGTGCCAGATCTCGGATATCACGGAGGAACAGCAGCATCGCGCAAAAGATGCCGATCGCTACCGCTGTCCACACCGTCTGCGGGGCAGCGAAGTTAGAGGCGGACCCTAGGTCGACGCGCCGAATGAGAACAAGCCCAAGACCGTTGAGCAGGATCGCCAGGGGCAACAAGGTCGGATCGGCATCGGGAGCGGCCGCACGGACTGCTGTGTGAGCGACGATCGCGACTACGGCGACAGCGACGCCGGTCACCATGCCCGAAGGGGGCAGTTCGCGGCCCATTGACCACGCCAGCAACGCGCCCGCGAACGCTACGATTGCGACGGCGCCAGCCAGGAGCTTTGCTTCGGTGTGGCGCAGAGCAGAAGGTCGCGTGGGCGTGCTCATAGCGTCATCCCGACGCACTGTCGGCATCGTCGGCATCCCGACGTGGAATGCCCTGGACGATGCGTCGAGCATCATTGATGTCGGCTGCTGGACGGCCTGCTTCCAAGGTTGGGTGATACCAGGCGGGGATGTCACCGAGGGAGACGTCGGTGCGTTCGTGGACCCGCGCCAGGTTGATCGGGCCGAATTCGACGTCGACACCTTGGTAGATGACTACGTAGTCGTCCTCGACCCCAACGAAGTAGCTCTGCGACAACAGGAATCGGCCGCCGGCGAACAAGACCCCGATTAACACCGCGACGCCGAACATGACCGCGACCGAGCGCGCGACCAGGCGCCCGTACGACGGTGTGTCGTCCGCGTCGCCGTTACCGGGGGCTAAACGCGAGCCACTACCAAATGCGCCAATTGCGCCAACGGTGCTGACCCAGTCGCCGGCATCGTCAGAATCGCGCGTGCGGATCGGCACGGTTTTCGGCGGGGCAGTCCGGGCAGGCGCTTCAGAATCCTCGTAGCGGAGAAGAATGACGGTGATGTTGTCCGGCCCACCGCCACTATTAGCCAGCGCGATGAGCCGGTCGATGGTTTCTTCAGGACTCATTCGTTCGCGCAAATACATCGCGATGGTCTCGTCGTCGACGACACCGGTCAGACCGTCCGAACACAGCAGCAGCACGTCGTCGGGCTGCAGCTCCAGAGTCATCGAGTCGACGTCTACCTGTGGTGACACGCCGATAGCGCGCGTGATCACCGAACGTTGCGGGTGGTTCGCTGCCTGTTCGCGTGTGAGCTGACCCTCGTCGATCAGATGCTGGACCAAGGTGTGGTCGTCGGTCATCTGACTGAACTGGCCATCCCGGAGTAAATATGCGCGCGAATCACCAACGTGCGCCAGATGGACGCGCTGGCCTTCGAGAAGCAACGCGGTCAGTGTGGTACCCATTCCCCGATAGTTCGGGTCTTCGGAGGCCATTTGCGACACGGTCTCGTTGGCGGCGACGACGGCATTGCGCAGCGCTTCGATGGCTTGATTCGAGTCAGCGAAGACTTTTCCGTCGAGTTCAGTGAGAGGTTCAAGCGCGGTCGATGCGGCAACTTCGCCAGCAACGTGACCACCCATGCCGTCCGCCACGGCGAACACGCTGTCCGCAACGAGCAGCGCATCTTCGTTACTTGTTCGAACACGGCCGACATCGGAACGACCAGCAGCGAGCAGGCGCCTCATCGCCGCACCTCGACACGGGTCTTTCCGACACGTAGCTGATCGCCGGCTGCTAGCGGAGTTGGTCGTGTCACCTTCGCACCATTGAGAAAGGTGCCGTTGGTCGAGCCGAGATCGCGAACCGACCAGCCGCCATTATCGGGAAGTATCTCAGTGTGCTCGTCTGAGACGTACGCATCGTCGACCAACACGTCGGCGTCGGCGGAACGTCCCAAGACAACCCCGTGTCCGGACAACGCGACAACCTTCGGTGCGCCAGCCAGCTGGTGAACGACAAGCTCTTTGGGAATCTTGCGTGAACGGCGCTGATCGGTTGCAGTTGCCGCAGTTGGCCGTCGTGACGTGGACTTCTTGCGTGGACCGTAGATGTCGACGACGACGGCGCGCACGGTTCGGGCGAGGAACACATACAACAAGAACAACAGGACAAATTTGAGTAGCGTCAACAGCTCGATGGGCACGTCAGGCCTCCACGAGCTCCACGGTAACGCCGCCGAATTCGATCGTGTCGCCAGCTTCAACTGGGAGCTCTGCTGCCCGAATTCCGTTGACCGACGTACCGTTAGTTGACCCGAGATCGACGACCCACCACTCATCGCCACGCCGCACGAACGCCGCGTGCTCCCTTGAAACCGTCGAATCCTGCAGCGTAATCGCACACGACGAGTGACGACCGACCGTCGCTCGCTGTCCGTCAAGCCGATGCGGTGCACCATCGACGACGGCGGCCAGCGTTGGGACGCGTGTGGTGACTTTATCGATGACTTGTGTGCGCAAAGTCTCGTCGCTGCCGGCCGTTGCTGCCGCGCGCGCCGGAGACGATGGCGGACTCGCGTTGTCGACGTCGGCGGCTTCTACCCGCCCTTGGATCCTGTAGCGGCCAACTCTGGTCCCGTCGTCGACAGCGACACGGACTTTGACCGGGCCTCGCAGGATCCAGTGGCGTTCGCTACAGGTGCGGACCACCACTTCGCCGAGCTCGCGGGGCAGCGATGCACCGAATGTTGACAGCCGCTGGTGGTCCCGCGGCGAAACGAGTACACGATAAACATTCGGGACGACGACACCGTCTGGTGTCACATGCTGATGGTCGGCGGCGTATCGTTGGATCGCCTTGGCAAGTTCGACGGGCTGCAAACCTGAGCGAAACGCGCGGGCGAAGAAGCCTTCGACAGCACCCTCGAGGCCTCGTTCGAACTGCTGCAGCACTCCCATTCGCCACCCAGTCACGCAGTCGTCAAGTGGATGATCATCGCGGACAGAGCGTAGCTGAGGACGAACCGGGCATTACCGTACGATGGTGTCCGACCTGCCGGACAATCGCGTCATGTCAGGTGGGTCCGGTGGGCGTTCGCTGCAGCTACGGCGCATTGCTACTCTTTGCGAGGTTCGCTCCCGGGCGGGTGGCGGAATTGGCAGACGCGCACGGTTCAGGTCCGTGTGTCCGAA
>JBBDVU010000051.1:0-32588 GCA_040903225.1 Nitriliruptoraceae bacterium
CAACATCCCCACACCAGCCAGCAGGCCCGACAACCCCGCCCCCACCGACACCACCACCGGCACACCCTCACCGGCCGCCTCGGTCGAAGCATCGTCGGAACGGTCGTCCGGTGCGTCACTGCTGGACGGGGGCGCGAGCAGCGGGGAGCCGACAACTGGACCACAAGGGTCGGACGGGTCAGCCGCACCCGGTCGACTCTGAAGATACAGATCAAAGCCCGCCACCGACCTGCCGGCCCCGAAGTCCAGCGTGCCCACCCACCGGCTGTGCTCTCTTTGCAAGACCGCAGTCAGCGTGAAGTTGCCCGACTGGGTGTCGCTCGAGAACTGCGTGGCAGCATTCTCTACCACGGTGCCAGCCACGTTCAGCGACGTGGCGTCAACAAGTGCCCCGGTTCCGCTGCCGGCGAGCTCCCACGCCACCTCCGAACCCTGGAACGCAAACGTATCCTCGCCGAACAGCTCCACACTGGCCGATCCGTTCGGTTCGACATCAAGGCGGATCGTCAATGGAAGCGTCACACCGCCCTCGACAGGCAGGTCAACCGTGTGGCCGAACGTTCCGACGTGAGGATCCGCATAACCATCGGGGCAAGGTTCCCATTGAGCGTTAGCCGGTTGCGGGGACCCAGCCAAGGCGACAACGACAGCGGCGAACCCAACGCCTAACGTCTGCACCGCCAGCGACCATCCTCGGCCAAGTCGGTTAGTTTTAGGTATCGACGACATCGAACGATTCGATGATGGTGATGGCCAGATCCAGGAAGTCCTCGTAGAGCTCGACCGGCGCGGTGTACGAGATTTGCACCACCGAGTCCGCATCACGCGCCATCACCAATGCCATCTGCATGAACTCCTCACCCTCCATTTGCCAGTAGGCCTGAAACCCACGGGCACGGCGAGGTCCGCTGACAAGCATCAGGTCATCCTCTTCCTCCCAGAAGATGTCGCCCCCCATGTCGGCAATCTGCTCGACGAGGTCGTCATACAGCGCGTCAGCATCTGCATAGGTCCCGCCCACGGCGCTCGTCAGAAGAACCTGCACGTTCACCGTTGTTCGGTACGCGTCGGTGCCCTCGGGTCCGCTAAACACCGTCACGGTGGGCGAGCGGTCGACTGCCCAGTCACGCGGGTGCCACAGGAGATAGCCAACGCCAGGTTCGGCAAAAAGCACCCAATCTGCGGGCACTCCCTCAGGACGAACTGCGGGTGACACGCTTACCTGGTCTTCGTGACCTGCGGACGGAAGGACCTCGGCGAGCTCCCAATCAACATTGCCAGCATCGTCGCTGATGACCACCGTGATAATGCCAACCTGGCCGGACTCGTCTGTGGCCCGACATTCGAAAGTGGTACCGACCTCATTCGGCTGGCCCGACGGGCATTCCACCGTGAAAACGCCACCGAGCTGCTCAGACAGCCCGTCACTGATCTGCTCGCCGAGCACCTCCGGATCAATTTGCCCGCTGCCTCCAGCGGACGCTTCAAAGTCGACTTCGCACGCCGCTAACGACAGCACCATTGCCGTAACCACCACCAGCCGTAACCACATGCCACCCACCTCCTGTAAACCTCGTATGAGCCTGTCCTACCCTGCGACGAAGACACAACTCCAGCCCATCGACGGATCTCGCACGGAGCCACGACCGACGCGTACCACGTCCATTCCCACTTTCCGACTTGCCAGACGTGACGCCGCATCACTACCCAACAGCAACCGTGTCAATCCCCGTAGAGGAAGAGGTCCTGCGACCAACAGTCCGAAAGCCGACTATCCGATATGCACAATCCGAGGCGCCGAGGAGGAGCGCTCGATGGGAATCTTGAGTCCGGTCGATTGCCGGAGACGAGTTCGTCTAGACGCGGCTGACCAAGCAACAATCGAACGTCACCGCTTTCGCGTGCGGCTGTCGCGGCACGCAATTTCACGGCGACCAAGCGCTAATGCGCAGAAGCAACAATCAATCATGCTGAGGACAGGGCGATTGAATGCCCGTGATACGGCTGCTAGGCGTAGTCTTGCCGATTCATCACCAACCCGGGGCGAATGCCGCGCCTACGCCTTGCCGTCACTCGAGCCGCGACGAGCCGGCAATTCGCGATCAAGTAGGAGGATCGCACTGGGGTCGTGCTTGACCATCTCCAGCTCACCAACAATTGTGCTGACACTGGCCTCTTCTTCGACCTGCTCCTCAAGAAACCACGTCAACAGCGGCAAACTCGCGAATACCCGGGCTTGTGTTGCAGCAGCGTACAGCTCACCAATGGCTGCAGTGACCTTGCGCTCATTCGCGAGCGCGGCCACAAACACGGCATGAAGATCGTCAAATTCTGCCTGCGGCGCGTCAAGTGCGGCGAGCGCAACCTCGCCACCCCGGTCGAGAACATGATCGATGAACCTCCGTGCGTGCTCGGCTTCCTCTGAAGCTTGGGAGCGCATCCACGTCGCCGAACCGCTGTAGTCCCGGGCTTCTGCCCAAACGGCCATCTGGAGGTAGGCCCGCTCGGCGGCGTGTTCGAGCGCGATCTGCGCGTTGAACCGCGCGAGCAGGTCCGAATCCATTGCCACTCTCCTGACTTGCCGGCCCTGGTCCAACTCATTTCGTCAGTTGCAGACCACCACCAGCGGGAGAAAACTGATCAACATTATTGACCGACACCTGGCGAAGCGAGATCGTACACATCGTTGCGCGTGAGGTCATCCTTGCGCGACAGCGCGCTCGAGCGCCGTCGCCAATTCGTCAGCAACAGCGCCAGCCAGCTGTGCTAGCTCGACATTACCGGAGATGCCCAGCATCACATTGGGATCGATCGCAATCAGCTCACTGCCGCCCTCCGGATGTTCACGAACCACAACGTTGCAAGGCAACAGCGCACCAAGCTCAGGTTCAAGCATCAACGCTTTGTGCGCATAGGGTGGCTTGCACGCCCCCAGGATCCGATAAGGCGGGATATCTTCACCAAGCTTCTCCTTGAGTGTTGCCGCCACATCGATTTCGGTGAGGACGCCGAAACCAACCGTCTGCAACGCCTGCCGGACACGCGCTTCCGCCTCGCCGGGATCAGCCTCGGTGCGCACTCGGATTACGTAAGGATCGCGTTCCATCTCGATCTCCACTTCGATACTGGGGCCGCCACGATCGCGGCGGGCTAGAACAGCTCCACCCACCACAACGGCGGCGACGGTCGGACGCATTCCCGCAGGTCACGTCAGGTCAAGCGCGCGCAACTTCGCCGCCGCTATCTCGGCGACTACGCCGTGGTGCTGGAAATTGATTCGGCCGAAGTCACACTGGGTAACGCGACGACCCGGTTCCGACCTTCTTCCTTCGCGGTGTACAGCGCCAGATCAGCCCGCCGGACCAGCGTCCGTGCGCTGTCTCCCGGTTCGAATGTCGCCACCCCGAAACTCGCCGTGACCCGCCCGACCTCCGGCATGTCCTGCTCGGCGATATGCCGGCGGCAGCGTTCCGCCAGCGCAGCCGCGTCCTCCAACGTCGTCTGCGGCGCGAGCAGCAGAAACTCTTCGCCACCCCAGCGACCGACCACGTCGTCAGCACGGACTTGAGCGCGCATCCGTGCGGTGACCTCAATGAGCACTTCGTCGCCGACCGTGTGCCCAAAGACGTCATTGACGCGCTTGAATCGATCAAGATCGACCAACACCACGGCGAACGGTTCGGTCGAACCCTGCGGATCGGCGAGCAGGCGGTCCAAGTGGTCTTCGAGCTTGCGCCGGTTGGCGACGCCGGTGAGTGCATCAGTCAGCGCCTGCTCGGCGAACATCTCTGCACGCGCTTGTTCGTGCGCGAGCCGTTCAAGACGTGTCGAGAACAACCACAGCAACCCGATCAACGCGGCAAAGATCGCTGGTAACCCGATGGCCAACAGGAACCGTATATCGATGCTGCCTGCGGTGATCGCAGCGATCAAGACGTCGCCGGCCACGCCGATGAAAGCCACGTACAACAGCACACTGACCTGCAGGCCGCGCCGAACGCCGAACACCACGAATCCCAGTGGGAAGATCAACGCCAACCACACCGCCTCCGCCAATGGATCGGTCAGCGAACCGGCCTCAGGCAACACGCCCAACCGCCACAGGAGCAGGCGACCAAACAGGACCACCACTGCCAGGCCAAACATCACCGGCCCGACGAGATCCAGCCGCAGGCGTCGCAACAGCACACCGATCAGCGTGCACGCCAGCACGGCAGCGACCAGCGGCAGGACGAGGCGCACAAACACGGTAGGTGCGCCGGCCACCAGCCAAATCGTGACAACAAACAGCAAAGGTGCGCCGAGCGTGACAAGATACGCTCGCCGCACAGCATCTTCTTCGACCCGCAGCGCCAGCAGCCCGACTACTTCCAAGACAGCGTTCACGGCTATTTTAGCCGAATCGGCGTGGATTCTCAGGCATCCTCGCGCGGCATTTCGACCGTCAAACCTGTCACGGTCGGTATCCCCTCGATGGTGTCTGCTTCAACGGTGATCCGTTCCTTTGGTCCGAAGCGTGAACGCCGTCATTGCAGCGGACATCCTGTTGCAGGACAGGCGTCTGCTAGACAGGCGCAGTTCCCGTCATGTGCGTGGATTGTTGATACATCAATCAGGGCTGCGGCTCAGACCTCCGACTCAGACCTCGGACTCAGGCCTCGGACTGACCACTGGATTCGCGTCGCCCAGATTTTTGCGCTTCCAGCGACCGCAGGCGTTGTTCCAGTTGGCGAAGACGCTCGGCCAACTGGTTACGGCCGGCGCCGTGATGCGGCGGAGCGTCGCGCAAGTGACGCGACACTTCGGCTATCTGGTTGCGGATCTGATCCGGAGTCAACTCCACAGCGATCCAACTTCACCGGGTCGTGTCCGCCGCCATCTGCAAGTCACCCCGAATCCACCCAGCGTCACGACGAAACCAATGCCCCGACCTGACTTGGCGATCATTCGGTGGGGTCGTTGCCGGGGCGCCACTTGATTGAACAGCCAATCGACGGCAACTGTTCGGCTGGTGGCTCAGCACCCGACAGGAGCGCATCAAGTGCCGCCCGTAGTTCGGCGCCATCTGGTGTGCCACGATCAGGACGGGTCTCGTCCATCCTGCCCCGATAGGCCAGCTTGCGGTCTTCGTCGTAGACGAAGAAATCCGGGGTGCAAGCGGCACCGTACGCCAATGCGATCTGCTGCGATTCGTCGTGCAGGTAGGGGAATTCGAAACCAGCGCGCCGCTTCTGTTCGGCCAGCCGCCCCGGCGCGTCATCGGGATAGTTGGCGACGTCGTTGGCGCAGATGGCCACGAATGACACGCCTCGCTGCGCATACTCGCGCGCGAGATCACCCAGTGCACGCTCGACATGCTGCGCATACGGGCAGTGTTGCGACAGAAACATCACCACCAGCACATCGCCGGTGAGATCAGCCAGCGACACCGTCGTACCGGCGGCTACCTCGGGCAGCGCAAAATCTGGTGCCGGGCTGCCAAGCTGCGTCATGAACGACGTCTGTTCCATCGAGATTTCCTTCGAACGTCAACGTCCGCCACGATATCGGTGCGCCTGGCGACAGTGCCACCGGCCGTGGTGGTGCCGGTAGCAGTCGGGGTGCGACGCTACGGCTGCAATCGTTGACGGTGCCACCCGCCGTCAACGACTGCATACAGCATGCGGTCGTGGAGGCGATGATTCCGGCCTTGCCAGAACTCGACCTCGGTTGGCTGCAATACGTAGCCGCCCCACTGTGGCGGGCGCCGGATCTGTTCGGCGTCAGCGAACCGGGCCGTGATTTCAGCGACCGCATCGTCCAGGCTCTGTCGGTCGGCGATCCGTTGGGACTGCTGCGAGGCCCAGGCGCCGATCTGGGCGTCGCGCGGCCGCGAAGCGAAGTAGCTGTCGGCATCTGCGTCACCAACCGGGGTCACCGTGCCACGAACGCGGATCTGGCGCTGCAAATCGGGCCAGCAGAACACGCCCGCCGCGTGCGGATTCTCCCGCAACTGCCGGCCTTTGGCGGAAGTCCTGTTCGTGAAGAAGCGCACACCGCGGGCATCAACACCGCGTGCGAGAACGGCACGGGCATCGACACCACGGGCTTCGCCATCGGTCTGAACGGTCGCAAGAATCATGGCAGAGGCGTCACGGACGCCGGCGTTGTGCGCGACGTCGATCCAAGCGCCGACCAACGACAACGGCTCGTTGGAACTCGTTACATCGTCGAGTTCGAACACGCCAGCGGAGGCCGCAAACTCAGCTGCGGGAGAACGCAGGCGCTTGGCGAGCATCAAGACGCGGACTGAACCCCCGGAGGTGTCTTGACGGCCAACTTCGCCAAATTCACGCGCGAGGTGGAACGCCAGCGAGGGCGCATTGACCGGACGCAGGTTGACTTCGCACGTCAGTTCGTGTCGGCCCCGGGTCCGCGCGGCCGCTTCGACTGCTGCATACAGCCGGCTCGCCACTCCACGTCGACGGAACTGGGGTGCAACCGCGACCCGGTCGATGTAGGTGAAGTCGCTACCGCGGCGAACGAAAAATTGATAGTTGACCGAGTCATAGTCGGTGTGTGGGCCAAGCGCGACCATGAACCCGGCCAGCGTTCCATCGATCTCAGCGACAAGCGCAACCTCGCTCGAATCGAACAGTTGACGCAGACGGTCAGGACCTACCGAACCAACGTTGGGTGTCTCGGTCTGATTGAGCGCCAACACCGCATCCAGATCGTAGGGTTGCAGATCTCGAATCTTCACGTCATCCCTCGAAGTGGCTTCAACCGCAACGTTACGCGCGTCGCCCCCAAGTGCCGACCCTCGTCGTTGCGTTCGGTGTCCGGTTGTGCGGTGTCCGGTTGTGCGGTGTCCGGTTGTGCGGTGTCCGGTTCATGGGGCCGGAGGGGCCGGTGGCGTTGGCGACGGCGCCACCGGCGGCAGATAACGGCGGATCCACACAGCCACGCTGCTCGACAGCGTCCCGCCGGCGAAATAGCGCCGAATTTGCCGACGCCGCAAGACGCGCACGATCGGCGACGTACTCCCCCGCCCAGACCCGCCCGCAGAGCTCACTCGATGCCTGCGAACAGGTCGCTCTCCGGCAGAGGAGCCTCTACGCGACTAACCAGGCGCACGTACGCCTCATACGGGTACCGTGCCCGTTCGAGGCCGCGGGGAACTTCGAACCACTGCCCGGTTGGATCGACCTGGGTGACATGCGCACGCAACGCATCGTCTCTGACCGAAAAGAACGCTCCACACTCCACGCGGGCATCCGGGTCAACGCCTGGTCGGCGGCGCATACGTTCCTGCAGATAGTTGATGAACGAGCCTTCTCGCTGCTCCTCCACCAGCGCCTCATACAACGTCTTGAGTCGCTCAGTCGGGAAGATCACCGACGCGTAGACCTTCTGGACGCACCACGGTTCCTCAATCGACCCCGGGGCCGTCGTTTCGTTTGTTCCCAACGTCGGTTCGGTTTGATCGTCGTCGGTGAGCCGCATCTCAGGATCGGCCGCCAGCTCGATGGCCCGCATCGTCACGGTGTGGGTCATGATGTGATCGGGGTGCGGATAGCCACCGTCCGACGGATAGGTCACCACCACTTGAGGCTGTTCGCGACGCAGAATCGCGGCCAGTCGCCGGCCTGACTTATCGACCGGAACCTTGGCGAACGCGCCACCGTCAATGTCAGCAGCATCTTCGTGATAACCCGAATCGACATAGCCAAGTTGGTAGGCGCGAACGAACCCGATGATCTCCACGGCACGCGCCAGTTCCTGCGCACGCACCTTCGCCATGTCCTCGGGAGGAACCGGATCAGCGTTCGGATTGAGCACTTCGCCGGCTTCACCGCCGGTCAGTGTGACCAACGTGACCGCCGCGCCATCGGCCAGGTAATGAGCTGCAGTCCCCGCACCTTTGGACGCTTCGTCGTCAGGATGCGCATGCACGAACAGGAGCCGGCGGTCAGTCACGTTGCGTCCTCGGCGTCGTTTGCACGCTGGCCCCGAACCGCCCAGGATGCGGCGAGCCGCGCCCCGGCGGGCGAATCGGTCAGTTGCTGCAGGTGTGCTCGCACCTGCTCGGCTGCGCGATTGACGTCGTCGGGTGGCCCGGTCAACCGGATGATCATCGGGCGACCCGGATAGCTGCCGAGCTTTACCGCTGGGGAATCACGCAGCAGGTCCTCGAACATGCCGTTGAGCACGCTCTCTGGGAACGAATGGGTGATCTCCTCCACCCGCTCGTTCGGGTTGTGACCGGCGAGCAATTGTGGTTCGACCACGTTGGAAACCAGGCTGCGAAACGCCTCCGGCACACCGGGCAGGATCAGCACGGTGACGCCGGTAGCTGCGCTGCCACCGTCAATGTCGACCGCCACGGCAGGAACCCAACTTCCTGGCGGGGTCAGCAGACGGCTGCCCGACGGCAGTCGCGCCATGCGCAGCAGATGGTGGGTGAACCGCTCATCAACGTCGATGCCGAACGTCGCTGTGCGGTCGGCGATCGGCTGCAGGCGTGCTGCGAGCTCATCGTGTAGCACGACGTCACGCCCCAGACTTGCTGCGACGGCCTCGAACGTGATGTCGTCCGGAGTTGAGCCGACACCACCGGACGTGACGACCAGTCGGGGGCGCGAGCGCGCCAGTTCGGCCTGGAGTGCTTCGTCGATGGCAGCAAATTCGTCGGGCACCACATGCACGCGGCTGAGCGGTACGCCATATGAACGCAGCCGTTGCGCCAGCCATGGCGAGTTGGCATCGGCCACGTAGCCACCGAGCAGCTCATCACCGATGGCCACCATCGACGCTTCGAGCACGACATTTCCTTTGATACGGACACGGCGGCGGCTCCGGCCTGAGCGGAACCGGTTGTGCGCACAATTCGTCCTGCAGCGTACCGATCAGACCCTGGCTGCTAGCGTCCTCACCGTGTATATGGACAGTGACGACGCCCGTACTGACGTGATTCTCGTGGCAGCGGCTGCCCTGTTCGGCGGAACACTGCGCGGCATTGTCAGCCAGCTCCCGGGATACCCACGCCAGGGGCTGGCAGCTGCCATTCTCAACATCGCCTGGGTGGTCGCCGTGACGGCATTGGTGCCGTGGCTGCTGTCGCGCTACCGCGGTGACCGCGCTGCGGCCTTCGCGCTCGACGGGTCTCGGTTTGGTCGATGGCTCGGCATCCGTGCCGGATTGGTCCTGGCGGTGCCTCCCGTAATCGCGATGGTCTCGCTCGGGATGCTCGCCGGCATCTCACCTCAACGCTGGATCTTCGGACGTTTCGCAGCAGCAGCCAACATCGCCGCGGTGCTCGTGGCCGCAGGTCTGACGGTCGCGCTCACGGCGGGAGCCACGTTGCTGGTGACATTTCTGAGCCACCGCGGCAGCGCCTGGGGCCGAACGGTCGACATGCGGTTGACGCAACTGTTGCGCACCTTTGGCATCGCCAGTGCGGCACTGGCCGTGGTCACCGGGCTGGTCCGATCCATCCGTGGACCGTCGCCGCTGGCCGTCATCGTGTTCGCGGCGACCATCATGGTTCTCGTGTTGACCGTCGACCGGTGGGTTCCGAGCGGCGTGAGTATCCCGCGGACCGCGATGCTGGCGCCCGTCATTGTGGTCGGCCTGCTGCACCTGTTTGCCACCGGCGGGCTGTTCCGAGGAGACCTGATCACTGCGCTGTACAGCGGCAGCCTCGCGGTCGGCATGACCGTGATTGTCGTGGCTGCCACGCACGTCACCCGTATTCGATGGGCGGTAGTTCCGCTCATGATCGCCGTCCACTGGTGGCCAAGCTGCCTGTCTCCGCTGGCACTGGAAGTTGCACGTGCCTGCTGAACGTGCCCAGCGCCAGCGACACCGGCCGTCAGCCGGCAATCGCCGGTGCGTGCAACGGGTCAGTCCGGCGGGCGCGGCAGCCGATGATCGTCACGCTCACGCTGCACATCAACCA
Source organism: Nitriliruptoraceae bacterium (assembly GCA_040903225.1). Taxonomy (GTDB): domain Bacteria; phylum Actinomycetota; class Nitriliruptoria; order Nitriliruptorales; family Nitriliruptoraceae; genus JBBDVU01. The sequence continues at coordinate 9,941 of JBBDVU010000051.1, forward strand.
CCTCGATATCGATGACATCCGACGGGGTCGACCGCGGGCGCCGGGCGGAATCGTGGCGCGAACTTGCGCCGGACAGTCGATGCCGCGCCAATGCCAGCACCATGGCCCGCCCGGGACGCACCAGCAGGAACAAGCCGATGGCGTCCGTCACAAAGCCTGGCGTGACGAGCAATGTCCCGCCGACCACAACGAGCGCACCTTGCGCGACCGCATCGCCGGGCCAGTCACCTTGTTGGAACGCGTCACGTACCTGTTGCCATGCACGCGCGCCTTCACGACGCAGCAGCACGGCACCGAGCACACTGGCAGCGAGCAGCAGCGTGATGGTTGGCCACGCCCCGATGGCGGTGCCAACCTGACTGATGACGACAATCTCTAGTAGCGAGATGCCGACGAAAACAAGTGCGAGGAGTCCGAGCATGGCGCCAGGGTACGACGACTTGATCGCACTGGTCGGCGCTGCTGCGTCGGATCCGCGCATGGTGTTGCTCGAAGGGGCACACGCCGTCAAGCACGCGACCCGATTCGGGGCACAACTGGTTGGTGCCGTCACACCGGATCGAGCAAAGATCGAAGCGCTGCTCGCTGACCTTGCTCCGGACGTGCAGCTGCCGGAACTGACCATCGAAGTCGGTCGTGACGTGTGGTTGCAGTTGACCGCAAAACGGCGGCTGCCGTCACCAATTGTCGCGGTTGCCCATCGGCCTGATGTGAGCGCCGACGATGTCCTCGCCGCAACCGGGCGCGTTGTGCTGCTGGAGCAGCCGCGGAACCCGGGCAACGTCGGCGCCGTCATTCGTGTTGCCGCGGCAGCCGGTGCGGGTGGCGTGCTCGTCTGTGGACACACCGACCCGTGGAGTGCGATGTGCATTCGCGGCGGCGCGGGCCTGCAATACGCATTGCCGGTCGCACGCTCGGATGGGTTTCCCCGAACGTCACGCCAGATTGTCGCGATTGATCCCGCCGGTCGTGAACTCGGCAGCGAAGCCATCGAGGACGACGCGGTTGTGGTGTTCGGCACCGAACGAGGTGGATTGAGCGCGCAGGCGCAACAACGTGCCGACCTGACCATCCGCATTCCCATGCGTTCGAATGTCTCGAGCTTGAATCTGGCGACTGCGGTCGCGGTCATTCTGTACGCGTACCGATAGGTGCAAACGGTCGGCGTGCCGTGCCGTCCCGGCTGATCGCGCGCGCCACGATGTCGATCGTTGGGATGCCGTGAGACAATGTTTGCTGGTGAAACCTCCGCAGATCAAACTTGGGGCCATCGGCTTGCTGACGCGCTAGGCGCAGGTCGGTGAGCTCCTCACCGCCGACAAAATAGGTGCTCAACTGGCCTGCGGTGACTTTGGCTCGGACCAGTTTTGCGTTGGCTTCGTCCGGCGTTTGGAAGGCGCCGTTGATGAGCAATTCGACAGCACCAGGGTCATCCAAGTCTCCGGCGTGCAGCCCGACATCGAGCATCGCGTTGGTGGCGATCCGCAGTTCCAGCTTGCGCTGGGTCACGGCGTAGTCGTCCGGATGGACGTGTGACGGCGTACGCCGCCCAAATCCTTGCGCCAACGCTTCGCGCTCGATGTAGACCGCCCAACCCTCGGCAAACACGGGCTTGGTCAACAGGCGGCGAGCCAACCTGGGATGTGCCAGTGAATGTTCGAGTTGCACGAAGTGCCCGGGATAGCCCTCGTGGATGGCAAGAGACCGTAATTGTGCGGGGTTGTATTCGCGCAGATATGCCTGAAGTTGATCGGCGGGCCAGTCGGTTGGAGCTTCGGCGATGTAGTAGGTACAGCCGATATCTGGTCGCAGGGCTGCCGGTGGCGTGATGAACGCCACCGCAAGCCCCCGAAGGTACGTCGGCATCTGTTCGACGCGCAGCCGCGCCGCCGGCGGCACGTCAGTCAGTCCTGCCTCGATTGCGAACTGCCGCGCTTCGTCAACGGCGCATCGCGCTTCCGTGACGAAGTCGCCCGCTGTGACGGCCGTATCAGCGACCGCAGCCAATGTGCGGCCGATTCGAGCCGTCATGCTGTCGGGACGTCGCTCGCCAGGGAAGCGCCGCTGCCAGCCCGCGCTGGCAAGCTCATCGAGTTCGTCACGCATCTGATCGCGCCAGACCCGCGCACGCGCATGGATGTCCGCCGCCGACATGGCGGTCCCGGCTCCAGACCGAAGCACCGTGGCGTGCCACTTGGGCCCAAGCCGCCACGGCGCTGCAGGCTCATCCGCGAGTTCAAGCAACAGGGCGCCGTAGGCCTCGAGCCCTTCAGCCGCAACGTCGCCGGCATCTTGCGCGATCGACAACTCGACGCCTGCGCCGGCAGCACGTTTCGGCAGTTCATCGCGCACCAGCTTGATGAGCGACGGCAGCCGTTGGAGCGCATGCGCCAAGTGTGGCCCCGGTGTGCTCTCGAGCAACGAACCGGCCTGCTCGAGAACAACAGGCACACGCCGAGTACGCTGAATTGCCGCGTCGAGGTATTCACGCCGACCGTCTGGCAAACGGACGCTGCGGTGCAGAAGTTCGTGCAGTCCGGACACGATCGTGTCGAGCACAGCCAGCGGATCGACGATGAATCGTGGACGTTCGTTGAGAATAAACCGCCGGTAGTCGAGTTCGATAGCGAGCAGCCGCAGGTCGTCACGTGCTTCGCCAACCGCAATCGGCTCGTCGTCGCCATCATCGCCCAGTGCGCGGAGCAGACGATCGACCTCAGCCGTCAACACCGCCAGATCACGGCTACGCAATGCCAGAGCCGCCGGATCAAGGTCCGGCAGCAGACCGTCGCGCCCGGGTACGCCAATGCGGGTCGCCTCAACCGGGGCATATTCCGCTAGCTGGTCGACATAGCGCTCAACCAACCATGCGACCTGCTGGGCAGCTTCGACTACAGGCACCGGGCGTGCCGTCGCGCTCGTGCCAGGTTGTCCATCCGTTTTCATCCCGTCTACGCAAGGCGTCACGCTAGCGACAAACGGCCAGACCATCCGTCCGATAGACTGTGTCACAGTGTCATTGCGGTGATGACTAGACCGCGACTGCTCAGATGGTCTATTCCATCGAGGTCATCACGTCCTACATCCCGCATGGCCTGCTCCGCGTGTATCGATGTCACCCGGCCAACCGCACCGTCAAACGACGTGCTTCTGGCTGACCCGTGACCCGTGGAGAACCATTGACTGTTGCGATCGCCAGGCACACGGAATCGACCGTGCCGGGGTTCGCCCGGACGAGAGATACCCGTGACAAAATCCTTCAGAGAACTCGGCGTCGCTGCTGAACTGTGCGACGAACTGGAAACCCAAGGCATCACCCACCCGTTCCCCATCCAAGAGCAGACCCTTCCCCTCGCGCTCGCCGGCCACGACCTGATCGGCCAGGCGCGCACCGGAACCGGCAAGACCCTGGCGTTTGGGCTGCCGCTGCTGCAGCGCATCGATACGACGAAGGCGCGCACGCAAGCGCTGGTGGTGGTACCGACCCGTGAACTGTGCCTGCAGGTGTTCAACGACCTGTCGATCGGCAAAGCACTTGGGGTCTCGGCAATCAGCGTCTACGGCGGTGTCGGCTACGACACGCAGACGGACGCGCTCAACGCCGGCGCCCACGTCGTGGTTGGCACGCCGGGTCGGTTGCTAGATCTGCTCAATCGCGGCGTGCTTCGCCTCCACGAGGTCGCCACCTTGGTTCTGGACGAAGCGGACGAGATGCTCGACATGGGCTTTCTTCCGGATGTCGAACAGCTCATCGAAGCCTGCCAGCCCGAAGGTCGGCACACGATGCTGTTCTCGGCGACTATGCCAGCCGCCATCGTCAAACTTGGCCGGCGTTACATGGACAACCCCACGTTCACGCGAGCCGACAGCTCGCAAGACTCCGACACCGCCCCGACGGTCGAACAGCACTTCCTCCAAGTCCACCGCATGGACAAGCCACGTGTCCTGGCGAGGATTCTGCAAGCCAAGGACCGCAAGGCCGTGTTTGTGTTCGTGCGGACCAAACATATGGCTGACCGACTCGTCGACGAACTAGAAGCGTTGAACACCCCCGCGATCGCCATTCATGGCGACCTCCGTCAGCAGACACGCGAGCACAACCTGGACCGGTTCCGTTCGGGCAAAGCGTCAGTTCTCGTCGCGACCGAAGTTGCTGCACGGGGACTCGACATCACTGACGTCACGCACGTGATCAACTACGACTGCCCTGACGACGACAAGATGTACCTGCACCGCATTGGCCGCACCGCACGTGCCGGCCAGGCCGGCTGCGCGGTGACATTCGCCGAATTCAATGAGGCGTCGCGACTCGATGTGATTCGCAAAGCCATCGGACAGGCGGACAACGAGATCATCGACGTGTTCTCTACGTCGCCAGAGCTCACCAAGCGATTCGACCTGCCGGAAGCCACGCCGTGGGAACATCTTTCGCGGCGGACCAAGCAGACCGAGTCGTCGTCACAGAGCAAGCGCGAGACTGGACGTCGCCGGTCCAGCAGTACCCGTTCGGACCGCGCGCCAAGCACGAATGCACCTTCGACCACCGCGAATCCACCGGCAACAACCCCGCCTGCCGCCGTGGAACAACCTTCGGCAAAGGCTGCTGCCGAAACTTCTTCCCCCACTGGACGCAGCGACGATAGTGCCGGAGACGGCGTGCGGGTGCGCACGCGTACGCGGTCACGTACGCGTGAAGCTGCCGGTTCCGGTTCGGCATCTGGTCAGCGCAGCGAGCAGCGTGCGACGACAGAGAAGTCCCGCGTTCGTGCGACCAGCAAGCGTCGCGACAACAACCGCGGCACGTCGACACGCGAGGCCAACGACGGTGATGCTGGCAAACGCTCAGATGAGTCGGAACGCCGCAAACCGGGTGCCGAACCTGGCAACGGCGGCGGACGTAATCAGCGAGGCAAGAGCGCGGGAAAGCGACAACCCAGCGGCAATGGCGCCAATCGCGATGACCGACAGCAGCAACCCCGCCGAACAGCTCCAGAGACAGCGAAGCGTGGGGCCGACGCGCGCGGTGATGGTCGGCCGCAATCGTCACGCCGGGTAAAGGTCGAGCACCTGCCGTAACCCGGCGAGACAGCAGACGCCCCAGAACGGTGTCCGCAACTTCGGTTAGAGCAATCCGATGCGAGCAGCCTCGGCGACCGCGCCAGCCCGATTCCGCACACCCAGCTTGTCGTACAGCTCTTGGGCATACGCCTTGACGGTGCGCTCAGTGACGCCGAGTTGGGCTCCGATCTCGGCGTTCGTCATACCTTTGGCCATCAGCTGCAGTACTTCCTGCTGCCGCGGCGACAGTCGAGGACCGGTGTCGACTGCGGGAACTTCAAAGACCATGGTCGCGTCGCCTGCTTGTGCCGCAGCGGCTGGATCCTCCAGCGTCGCGGTGATCGGCCCGAACCTGACTTTGTCCCCATGGTGCACCACCTTGGGGCCTTCGATCGTTACTCCGTTGACCTTGGTGCCGGCGCTCGACCCGAGGTCGGTCACAATTACCACCGATGATTCGCGCCGGATCTCGGCGTGCACGCGACTGATGCGCGGGTCCGGGATGACGTAGGCGTTGTCATTGCGGCGTCCAATGGTGGCGACGTCACGGTCGAGCCGGACCACTCGCCCGGCTAGCGGGCCGTCACTGAAGTGAAGTGTCGGCACAGGGATGACCTTCTGCGCCTTCTGCACCGTAGGTTGCACGCGAATCCCCTTGTCGTGACCAAATCGTGTCGCTGCCGAATTGCGGTTCCACCGCGCCATTCGATCACACATCGTCGAGATGCCCGACACATCCCGCAGTGTACGTTCGGACAGTGATCTAAAGTAGGGGTTATTGGCGCGCGTGCGCGCGCAGTCGGTCGACGACATGCGCATCGGTCGTCGTTGACCCGAGCCGATTGGTCTTGGTTGTCCCGTGGTAGTCGGAGCCTGCCGTCACCTCCAGGCCAAGTGCTTTGGCCAGATCGCGGAAGGTTCGACGATGCCCGTCGGTGTGGTCCGGGTGGTCGGCCTCAATTCCCGACAAGCCTGCCTGCGCCATTGCTTCGACGACGTCGGCGGGAATCCCACCGTGACCATCGCGGTCACCGTACAGGCCTGGGTGAGCGAGAACGGCGACGCCGCCCGCCCCGGTGAGCAATTCGACTCCGCGGATAGGGTCGACAGCATGCTTGCGCACGTTGGCGGGACGGCCGTCGGCGAGATAGCGCTCGAATACCTCATCAACAGTACGCGCTGCGCCAGCCTCGATGACCGCTTGAGCAACGTGGGGCCGCCCGATTGGCGCAGCTCCGGCGATCTGTTGCACCCGTTCGAACGTGATGCCGATTCCCAGCTCAACGAACTTACCGACGATCAGCCGCGCGCGTTCGGTCCGTTCGTTACGCAGCCGGTACAGCTCACCGGTCAGCTCCGGGTCGTCAGCGGCGACCCAGTAGCCGAGCAGGTGGACGGACAAGCCGTCGAGCTCAGCCGAAAACTCGGTTCCCACCACGATCTCGATGCCAGCCGCATCACCTGCAGCGATGGCAAGGTCGAACGGCTCGACCGTGTCGTGATCGGTGACCGCGATGCCAGCAAGGCCCAGAGCTGCAGCATCGCGAACATTCTCTTCGATGGTCGTGGTGCCGTCAGAGAACGTCGAGTGGGTGTGCATGTCGTATGCAGTCAACGATCACCTGTCCCTGTCACCCGGCGCTGTTTCGACGACGCTAGCATCCACCGTGATACTGCCGGCACCAACGACGGAGACAGCTGCCCATGTCCCGAGTTCGCGTGATGTCTGCGCTTGCCTACGACCTGCTCGAATACGAAGGATCGGGACTGGCGGATCCGCGGATCGTCATGATGGGCGAGTTGCCCGGCGTGACCCGCCCGTTCGAAATAGCGCGCGTCTTCAAAGGTTCCCAGGGTCGCTACGAGGAATTCGTTGCGATCGCCGATGCGTCGGGCACGGTCGTGTGGCAGTCAAACCCGCGGGTGATCGAACTGCGCGGAGAGATGTTCGAGGACCTGTTCCGCACGCAGGTTCGCCACCGACTCCCCATCACGTCGACCGACGAGCACACCCTGTTGATGTATATCGACGGCAACCTTGCAGCGCGAGTTCCCGTCTTCATCCATGCCCCAGACTCGGTCGCAGGCGAGGGCGTCTTCACCGAGGCTACCCAAGCCGCGCTCAAGAAAAGTGCCGTGTGCTGGATCACCATTCCGCAGGGCAAGAAGAAAGGGTCGGTTACTCGCCCAGCGTGGTATGTGCAGCAGGGCGCGTCGCTGTTCGTGCTCAAAGGCGGCGACGAGCAGGAACTTCCCGGCTTGGAGAACGCTCAGACCGTAACGTTGACGATCAAGTCGAAGGACATCAAGTCAACCATCGGCACGACCGAAGCCGATGTCCGCATCGTGACCGACGACGACGAGTTTGAACGTATCGCCGCCATTGGTATGGGCACGCGACTCAACCTCAAGGATGGCGAGCGGGCGCTTGAGCGGTGGAAGCAGACCTGCGTTCTCGCCGAAATAACGCCACGCCGGTGAACATCAGCGCAACGGCTACGGTCGCTGCGCTCGACAAGATCACGGTACGCCGCGAAGCCATCGGCGCAACGGTCGCAGACAACTCACGAGCCGTACCGACCGGGATCTGCCACGTGAGTGTGCCGGCATCGATTTCGTCGGCATTCGCTTCGACGACGTCGCCGCGTAGGTGCAACCGGAAGCGCGCATCAACGTGCCGGTCAACGACCTGCTGAAGCTCAGCAGCAGATGGTCCCTGTTCAACCCCGTCGAGCTGCCAGCCAACCGATGCTGGCGGCCGCACATGCGCACTGCCGGAAACGACAATCGCGCCGTCGCCGTCCGGGCGCATCACCACATCGATGATCAAGCCAGGGTCAACGTCGGCCAGTCCTTCGGCAAGTTCTCGGAACGCATCGCCAACGTCCTTCATCGTTGTCGTTGACCGGTTGAGCTCAACACGCAGCGTGCCGTCGCTGACCGCCCGACTCACCTCCCATGGCTCGACCGCAGCTGCGATCGCGGCGAGCTCCACGGTCGGATCGAACGCCATCTCGTCAACTGCGCCCATCATCGCTTCATCGAGCTCGACCACGACAGCTACGTTTCCGGCTCCGTCTGCATCGACCACGACGTCAGCACGAATCTTGGCCTGGCATGCGGCCAGCAGGACGCATGCTGCGACGACGGCAAATACACGCACCGGCAGCTCCTCACTGACCTGCGGTAGCTGGAAGCCCCGCGTGACTGGTTCGATGGCGCGAGGTACACAACATATTGCGTTGACGTGGCGCACGCCCATCCGGAGCAAGCGGCTGACCTCGGTACGCTGGCACCAGCCTGAACGCGGCGGATCAAGTCGAACAAGGATGTGGCGTGCCAAGCCAGGAACAGATTCTCGAAGCACTCGCGTCAGTACACGATCCAGAGATCGGCAAGCCCATCACCGAACTGGGCATGGTCGATGAGGTCGTCGTCCAGGACCGCACCGTCGGCGTCAGGATCAAGCTGACTATTCCCGGCTGCCCGCTCAAGGACCGGATAACCCAAGATGTCACTGCTGCGGTCCAGACGTTGGATGGCGTCGACGACGTCCAGGTCGCCTTTGGTTCGATGACCGACGAGGAACGACAGAGCTTGTCGGCCAATTTGCGGGCTGAGCGCGGTGCCGGCAATCCCGAGCTGAGTATCCCGTTCGCCACCGCTGATTCGAACACCAAAGTCATCGCGGTCGCGTCCGGCAAGGGTGGTGTCGGAAAATCTTCGGTGACCGTCAACCTCGCGGTAGCACTGGCCCAGCAAGGACACCGAGTAGGCGTGCTCGACGCTGACATCTGGGGTTACTCGGTCCCTCGGATGCTGGGCGTGTCAGGCAAGCCGGTTGCCTTCGAAGGCATGGTGATGCCGCTGCAGGCTCACGGGTGCAAAGTCATTTCCATTGGGTTCTTCACCGACCCCGATCGGTCGGTCATCTGGCGCGGTCCGATGCTGCACAGGGCGCTGCAGCAGTTCCTTGGCGATGTGCACTGGGGTGAACTCGACTTCTTGCTGTGTGACCTGCCTCCAGGCACCGGAGACATCGCCATCTCGCTTGCCCAAATGTTGCCGAATGCCGACATGATCGTCGTCACCACCCCGCAGCAGGCCGCCCAGAAAGTCGCTTTGCGCGCGGGCAGAGCAACCGAGCAGACCGGCATGCAGGTCACCGGTGTGATCGAGAACATGGCCTTGTTCACGTGTCCTGACTGCGGGTCCAGCCATGAGTTGTTCGGCAGCGGAGGCGGCGAAGAGTTGGCAGCTGCGCTGGATACCGACCTGCTTGGCCGCATTCCCATCGACCCACGGTTGCGTGAAGGCGGCGACGCCGGCGTGCCACTCGTGATCTCCCACCCAGACGTTCCCGCCTCAATTGCGATCACTGACGTTGCACAGCAACTATCGGCCAAAGCGCGATCGATCGTCGGCCGGTCGCTGCCGTTAACGGTCTCGTAGCCTCGACGATCAGGTGGGTGCACGTCAGGCGCCGCGCTGCCCGTTCACTGTTGGACCGTTGGTGGTTCCACCACGACCTTGCGACGGCGAGGCCAGCGCAGCGCTCCGCAAGCGAAACCGATACCCCAACCGGCGACCACGTCGGTGAGATGGTGAACGCCCACATACAGGCGAGAAATGCCAACTGCGGCCGCCGTGGCGGTAACCGCGAACTGGCCGCCACGTCGCACTCTCGGTGCCAGAACCGCGGCAATAGCGGCGGCCACGGCTGCATGCCCTGACGGCCACGACGACCCGGCGGGACGTTCCACCAGCCGGTCGGCCATACCAAGTTCGTACGGTCGCAGTCGCTCCATCGCCGGTTTGACCGCTTGTGCTGCTGTCCATGCTGCAGTTCCGCTCACGAGGACGTCGACAGCAACGCGCGGCTTCCCGGCCGCAGTCAGCGCACTCGCAGCACCAGCCATCCCGTACACCGAGCCGATGTCGGTCGCAGCCGCAATGAACCGGTCTCCTGGCGGCGTGCGTGTGGAGGCAACCCAGTCGCGTGCAGCCTCATCGACCGGTGCGGCCAAATCACGCCGGACCGCTGCGAACGATGCCGTGACCACGGTCGCGGCCACCGCCAGCCGCACGAGCCGGCCCATCAGGTCGCCTCCATGTCGGTCGGCGGAGGCCGGTCCGCGTCCCGCTGCTGCACCGACGAAGCACGTGGGTCGACCGGCTCAGTCGGCGAAACAACACGGACCGGTGTTGGTCGCCGGCGTGGGTTGCGCCGGTCCAGTTGCAACTCGTCTGCGACACCGCGAAGATCGCGCTCAAGATCGTCGATATCGGCGAGTTGGCGGAACTCCTCGACGTTGCGGCGAGCCTCGGATCGCACCTTGACCAGCATGCGTGCCGCGTTGCGGGCAAACTCCGGCAGCCGATTCGGTCCGAACACGAGCAGCGCAACGACGGCGATCACCAGTAGTTCCTGAACACCCGGCACGGCGACGCGGCTCCTTCAGGTCAGCTCGTACACGGTACTGCCGATCACCGCGGCCGTTCTCCGAGCGTCACCTCGACGTCAAGCTGTTCACCAGAGCGCACTATCTCCAGCTGGACAACGTCGCCTGGGGCGCGCGATCGAACTTCGGCAACAAGTTGCGACATCGTTGCCAGCGGTTCTCCGTCGACGGCAACGATGATGTCGCCTGGACGCAATCCTGCTTCGGCCGCGCCGGTGTCGGGTTGTACGGATTCGATAACAGCACCACGGCTGGCTGGTAGACCGAACTGTTCGGCAACTTCCGGCGTGACATCCACCCCAGCGATGCCCAGCAACGGATGACGCACAAAACCTTGCTCGATGAGTTGATCGGCCGAGGAAATCGCCTGTTCCGCCGACACCGCGAAGCCAACGCCTTGGCTGGCTCCGGATCGTGACAAGATCGCGGTATTGATCCCGACAAGGCGGCCTTGCGAGTCAACGAGCGCCCCTCCCGAATTGCCGGGGTTGATGGCCGCGTCGGTCTGCACGACCGCCGGGATCACCATCCCGGGTTGGCCCGCGTCGTCGAGACGGATCTCGCGGTTGAGCGCGCTGATGATGCCGGCGGTCACCGTCGCATCAAGCCCGAACGGCGATCCGATAGCAACAACAGTTTCCCCAACAACCAGCGGTTCGTTGCGCGGCCGGAGTTTGATGGCCGGCAGTCCACCGCGATCAATGCGAATCACCGCAATGTCGTTGAGTTCGTCGGATCCAACCACCTCGGCGTCAACAACATCTCCGCTGGCCAAACGCACCGTGATCCCGAGACCAGATTCCAAGGCCGGCTCGATGACGTGGTGGTTGGTCAAGACATAACCATCCGAGCGATAGATGACACCGGAACCGATTGCCCCACTGGCACCCGAGGCTGGTCCGACTTGCGCAGACACATCGATACGGACCACCGAGGGAGTGACCGCCTGCGCGACGGCAGAAACACCACCGACACCGCCAGGCAACTCGATCGACGGCGCAATCACCTGTTCAGTCGGCGGTGGTGCCGGAGCTTGCGTCGACGAAGACGGCACCAGCCATGCTGCGGTGGCCGCTGTCCCGGCAGCGCTACCAATCAAAGCGCCAAGCACGATGCCTATCAGCAACCCACCCCGACGCTTGCGCGATTGTGGTGCCACGGTTATCGCCGTGGGATTGGGAGACGGTGCCGGCCACGCGCCGTTGGACGGCTCGCCGCCGGATGTGGTATCGCTGGCCGACGATCGGTCGTGGAGCTCGTCGGCCGGCGCAACGGCCAGCGTGCCGGCATCGACGGGATCGTCAGGGTGCCACGGTTGTTGCCACTCGTGTCGGTCGTAGGTCACGGATCGCTCCAACATCCCTCAACGGCGCGACGCTAATCACGTCGGCTGCCATAACGGTCGTTCGGTGGACACGGCCCGTTGGACGTGCCTGTCTGCAACATGGTGGCGCCTGATGACTGAGCCGGCAAGCCGAACCGATGGCCGATCGACGCAGCCGGCACCGTCTCGGACCGCGCTACAACATATGGAACTAGCGTACGCTGGACACCGACATCGAGGAGGCGCCGTGGACCCTGCAGTGCTCGATGCAGTGCGGGCGCTCACTGCGCCCGAAGACGACGCCATGCTTCTAGCTCGTGAACGCACCGGCACATCGAACATGCCGCCGGACCCGCAGGTCGGCTCGATGATGGCATGGGCCGCGCGTAGCCTGACCGCCAAGGCGGTCGTTGAAGTTGGATCATCCGGTGGCGTATCGGGCCTGTGGCTTCTGCGCGGCATGGACGGCCAGGGGCTGCTGACATCGGTGGAGCCCGTTGCACACGCGCACGCGCTCGCCAGCGACGCATACACCGACAGCGGTGCTCCCGGGAGGGTTCGCGCCATCCTTGGCGACCCGTTGACGGTACTTCCGCGGCTGACGGATGGAGCCTACGACCTGATGGTGCTCCAGACAGCGCCTCACTGGTACACAACGCTGTTCGGGCATGCCAAGCGACTGTTACGTCCCGGCGGCATGCTCATCGCCCGAGGCGTACTGCGCAAGACGGAACACGCAGACGAACTCGTCGCATTCATCGAAGCAGCGGTTCGTGATGACGAGTTGCCTACCACGATTCTCCCGATGGAAGATGGCATTGCGTTCGCGATCCGCCAGGCACCCGCGCCCGCCGAACGTCCACGAACCGGGTCACGGGTGCGCGACAAGCGCTAGAAGAACCGCACCTTGGCCGCAAATTCGACTGCCGGCGCCAAGATGACGGCCAAGTAGAACATCCCGGTCGACGCCTGAATCGAACGGCCACCTTCCTTGGCAAGGCGCACGTTGAACGCTGCAATGATTGCGATCAGAACAAGCACGCCCAAGCCCAGCGTGACCGTCATCGATCCGATACGCAGCATCGGCGCAAACGTCATCGCGCACTGCTGATAGGCCGCACCGGTGAGCCCGATACAGGGGGCTGGGTTGCGGGCAGACAGCAAGACCGACACTAGGCCAGCCACGACGCCGACGACATTCGCCCACGCCATCCAGACCATGTAGCGGTTGCTGAGCCGGCGCTCCACCAGGTACCAGTGGCCTAGGACCATTCCAACCCAGATCGCGCTCATGAATACGGCACCCAGCAGCAGTTCGATCAACCCCTGCGCAACACCACCCACCGCGACGCGTTCAGCTCGGATGACCGCCAGCGGATAGAACGCCGACGCGCCGACAATGGTTGCGGCCAGGCCCAGCAGGCGCCCAATCATCGCCGGCAGCCGGACCGCAAGCGCGGCCATGGCCGCTACCGTCAGGCCGACCATGATCATCAGCAGTGTGCGTGCCAGCTCACCCTGCGACTGCAGTTCGCTGCCTTCGAGCGCGACCAGGGGACCGGCGAGCGCCGCCCACCCAGCCCATGCCAGCACCGCCACGGTCGACCCGGTCAGATACTCATACCCATGGCGTACCGCGCCGAAGGTTGGCGCGAGCCACAGCAGGCCGGAACTGCCGACCGCGGTCATGATCAGCACCAGCGCCAAGACGGCGGCAGCGGTGGACACGGTTGCTCCTCAATTGGCACGGTTGTTCACACGGCGACGCTACCCTGCTTGCTTCAGCGCAAAGTTTGCGTACTTTCAATTTCGAGGTTGATTGCGTCATGGGCCGTTGTGATCCCGGGCTCAAACACATCCGTGAAATGACCGTGACCCAACAGGACACCGCGATTGCCTTCGGGTCCGGGGACGTTCCGGTATTGAGCACGCCGTCGCTGCTGGCGCTCGCAGAGGCCGCATGCGTCGACGCGCTCGAAGGCGAGGTGCCGGAAGGCCAGACGTCTGTCGGCGCCTGGGCCGAGGTGGAGCATCTGCAGCCAACCCCGGTCGGCGCCAATGTTTGCGCAAAGGCGACGCTCATCGGGCACCACGGCCGGCGGCTCGAGTTCAACGTGAGCGTCGCGCAGGGCGACGTGGTCATCGCCAAGATCCGGCACCGCCGCGTTCTCGTCGACCGGCAACGTTTCCTCGCCAAGTTGTAACCGAACGCCCACGATCGGTTGCGACGCGGTCACGGCCGAGCGACATCTCCCAACCAGGCAAGCAACGTGCGAGCGGGAATGCCGGTTCCACCCTTGGTGTATTCGCCGTACGGCTCGTCGGCATATGCCGGTCCAGCAATGTCCAGGTGCGCCCACCGAACACCGTCCTGCACGAACCGTTCCAGGAACAGTGCACCAAAGATCGTTCCCGCGGCGCGATTACCGACGTTCTTGAGATCAGCGAACGTTCCTTCGACCCGGTCGCCGTACTCGCCTTTGGCTAACGGCAGCTGCCACATCGGCTCACCACTGCGCGCTCCGAGCGCGACGAACCGGTTCGCAAGTTCGTCGTCGTTGGCGATCACGACCGAATAGCGGTCACCAAGTGCGACGACAGCAGCGCCGGTCAGGGTGGCGGCATCCACGATGACGTCGGGGCTGAGTTCGCAAGCGTGCGCGATCGCGTCCGCCAATACCAGGCGCCCTTCCGCGTCGGTGTTTAGGACCTCGACCGTCGTGCCGTCGTACATCGTGAGCACGTCACTGACCCGGGTCGCGCTACCAGAGGGCATGTTCTCGGCGAGCGCGAGCAGACACGTGATCTCGACCGGCAGTTTGAGCTGCGCGGCCGCGCGGATGACAGCCAGCATCGTCGCGGCACCGGCCATGTCGCACTTCATCGTCTCCATGGACGCCGACGGCTTCAGCGACAGGCCACCGGAATCGAAGGTGATGCCTTTTCCGACGAACGCAACATGCTGCGCAGCGCCACTAGGGCGATAGCGCAATTCGACCAGGCGTGGTGGTGCGCTCGAGCCCTGACCGACGCCGAGGATGCCGCCGTAGCCACCGTCCTCCAGAGCCTGCTCGTCGAGAATCCGCACGTCGACCGCAAGGTCAGCCACAACCTGCTCCGCGAACTGCGCGAACTGGGGTGGCCGCTTGGCTTGCGGAGGAGTATTGACCAAGTCACGGACCAGGCACGCAGCATCTGCGGCAGCCAACGCGGTAGGAACGACGGCTTCTATGGACGCTGCCTCCGACGACCCGTGCAAGGCAAGCGCACGCACGTCGACCGGCTTCGGCTTCGTATGGAATTGCTGGTATCGGTACGTCCCGAGGACGACACCTTCGATCACCGCCTGGGCTGCTTCGGTAACCGGTGTGTCGCGTAACGATGTGTGGATACCGGTTGCGACTCGTTGGTGCCGCGGGATCACCCCCACCATCGTCGCGCAAGCCCGACGCAGCTGGGCCGGTGTTGCTGCGGCTAGGCGTCCGAGGCCGACCACCACGACCGCGGCAGCGCGCAGCGCACCACGTGTGGGAATGACAACATTCGAACCAACCGTCCCATCGAACGTCATGGTCAGCAATTCGCTGGCAAGGTCAAGGTCCATCGCCTGCGCCACTGCCTGCGCATCGTCGGAAAGTTCGACTCGGCGGTCATTGTCGTCACCACCGCTAGCGAAGGCTCCCACAGCAATGACATCAACGTCTGCTGTCGCCAACGGCGCGGTGGTAACCGACAACTCCAGTGGCGGACGAGACGGCAGGGCGATAGCGGACACAACACACTCCTGTTCCGGGTCCCAGTGGCACGACCCGGGCAGCTTACTTCTCGGTCGGCCTGTCACGGACGGCTGCCACCATCACCTACGATTGCCGGCATGAGTACGTCAACATCTTCCTCCCCGGCTGATGTGCAGCCGGTTGACCTGCGCGACTACGTCGACTTCGATGATTCGCGCGCCCGAAGGGTTCGCGTCTACGCAACCCCGACGATCGCGTTGGACCTGTGGTGCTTGCAACCGCGACAGTCGACCCCGGTGCTGCACTACGATGAGCAGGACGTGACCTACAGCGTCATCGGCGGCCGTTCGTGGTTTGTGACCGAACACGGCGAGATCGGTCTGGATGCGATGGGTTCGATGCTGGTTCCGGCAGGGACACACCATGGCATCGACAACCGTGCTCCAGACCCGCTGATCGTCCTGGCAGCATCCGCTCCGCCTTCGGCAGAGCCTGCCGCGGTGCCGGTTGGCCACGCCGCGGCGGCGATCCGACACCAACCCGAACCCGGCCTGGTGCGGCGCCTGGTGGACACGATACTCGGGGCGCGCAAACACAGCGAATGACGATTTTCCCGGTCGACAACCAACAGGACGGCGCATTCGGCAGCCTGCCGGGAGCCGCCGGGCGCTGCTGACACGTAGCGTCGACCGTCAAGACAGCGAGATGGCATGCGACCAGGACCACCGCGAGGGACCACCGCGACCCTTGAAGTGACGGTTACCGCGGATATGGCCACATCGGTGACCGGCCGCTCGACGAGAGCGACGTACGGCACCAGCGCGTTGCTAGGCCACGTTGAGCAGATCTGTCGCCAGATCGTCGAGCCGCACTTGGAACCGGGAGAAATGGCGATCGACGTTGCCATCGAGGTACGTCACCGCGAACCCGTTCCCGTGGGTGATCACATCACCCTTGAAGCCACGGTGTCGAGTGTCGAACCCACCAAGGTGGTGTGCGAAGTTATGGTTCGAAGCCACGGCACCGTGGTGGCGCGTGGCACTCTCGAGCAAGCCATCGTTCGTGACGATTAGTTTCCAGATGCAGCTTCAGCTTCAACCAGGTTGACCAGGTTTCGCAGTGACCGGGTGAAGATGATGTCCAGTACGGGTCGCACGATCCGCGTTGCACCAAATTCTCCGACTGCTCCCAACGGCGGGTCTATCTGCTCCCACCAGGCAATCGACGTCCGCGATGGGTCTGCCGGTACAGGCGACAGTTCGAATCCAGCAACACCCGAAATGATCTTGCCCAGATGCTGTATCTCGAGCCGGTCTGGCGGCCGCCAGACCGTGACCCGCATGACGTCGTCGACCGTGACCCCGAACAAATTGGTTGGACAGCGGATCGTCGTTCCCACACCAGCCCGCTGCGGTGTGAGGACCTCTACCGATTTGGCGTCGAGCATCCACGCAGGTTGCTGCTCCCAGTTCGTGAGCACCCGCCATACGGCCTCGACGGGCGCGCCGGCGATAGCCGTCACTTCGAGCCGCATACCGGATCCGAACGTCGACGACCCGGCAACGGTACGTGATCGGTCCAAGCGTGCCGCCCGTTCCATTACGCTGTCGGACAACTCATCGATGGACACCTACGCCAGCCGGCGTTGGCACTAGGCACCCGCGCCTGCTCTGTCGTACGCGCAGTTGAAGGGATCAACGTGTTCGCCGAAATCGATGGCAACGCCACCCACTATGTCAGCTACGGCGAAGGACCGCCGGTGCTGTTCATCCACGGGCTGGGTGGGACCGCCAACATCTGGCATGGCGTAATGCAGGCAACGAAACAGCACCACCATGGCATTGCGCCTGACCTGCGTGGCCATGGCCGATCGCAGGGAAAAGGCAAGTTCTCCATCGAAACGTGGTCGCGCGACATCCAAAAACTGATCCGGCATCTCGAGTTACCCGCGATCACGATTGTCGGCCACTCACTTGGCAGCCTCGTTGCGCAACATGTCGCACAGAGCGCGCCAGACGTTGTCGATCAATTGATCCTCGTGGGAGGCATTTCATATTTTCAGCCGCCGACAGCGGACGCTTACCGGGAACGCGCCGACCTGGTTGAGGCAAACGGTATGGATGTTCTCGTGGACGCTTGGCTCGAAGGCGCAGTGTCCCCACAGACACACGCCGCCATGCCCGGCGCGGTTGGCCTGCTCCGCGAGATGTTTCTGCGCAATGACCCCATCAGCTATGCGAAGTCGTGCCGGGCACTGTCAAAAGCTCCGCAGATCCGCCGCGACGAGATCGGGCAGCCAACCTTGATCGTCACGGGTGCTCACGACCGGTCGACGCCGCTGGCGATGGCCGAGGAGCTCAAAGGCTCGATCCCGGTCAGCCGCGTCAAGGTCCTGCCAGACGTGGGGCACTGGTCTCCGGTGGAGGCGCCAGGAGCGCTCGCAGCGGCGATCCTGGAATTCTTGACCTGACAGTGGAACCTCCGGTCGATGCGAGCACCGGCAGCGACGCCTTGTCCCTGCCACTGTTCGGCGCCAACGAACCGAGGCAGGCCGCGTCGTCAACACCGATGCTGGCACTGCCGCGGCGCACGTTGGACCTTCATCGACGTGTCGCCGTGATGGGCATCGTCAACCGCACGCCTGATTCGTTCTATGACCGCGGCACCACCTTCGCGTTCGACGTCGCACTCGAGCACGCGACCCGGCTGGTCGACGAAGGGGCCGACATCATCGACATCGGCGGGATCAAAGGGGGGCCTGGCACGGCAGTGTCGGCTGAGGAAGAAAGCGAACGCGTCGTTCCATTCATCCGTGCACTGCGCCAGACCGACAACCGCATACTGATCTCTGTCGACACCTTCCGCGCGCAGGTCGCTGATGCGGCGCTGGCGGCCGGCGCCGACATTGTCAATGACGTGACCGGTTTGCACGACCCGGGCGTTTTGGATGTCGTCGCGAAACATGACGCCGGATATGTCGCGATGCACCATGGCGGCCAGCCGCGCACACGCCCGTTCCGCCGCTACTACGTGCCCACGGTGATCGACGAGGTCGTGCGGCATTGCCGTGCGTTGACGACACGGGCGATCGCCTCAGGCGTGCGCCGTGACCGGCTCATTGTCGATCCTGGGCATGACTTTCAGAAGACGACGGCGCATTCTCTCGAACTGTCGCGGCACCTTCCGCAGCTTGCCGCATTGGGATTCCCCGTGCTCGTCGCGCTTTCAAACAAGGATTTCATCGGGGAGACACTCGATGCGCCGATCGACCAGCGCGTCGATGGCAGCCTGGCCGCCACCGTCTTCAGCGTGCTCCGTGGCGCACATCTCGTGCGGGTGCACGAGGTTGCACGAACAGTCGCCGTCTTGCGGATGACCGAATCGCTGCTCGGGTGGCGGAGGCCGGCCATCGCCGTACGCGGACTCGAGTAGAGCGCAGTCAGCGGCTGCGGTGATGCCGGGCAGCGTCGACGCCCAGACAGCGATCTTCGATGTACCGCAGGTCGGCGCTCTCCGCGATCGTTCGGGCTTGTTGTGACGTCACTCCGAGCTGTAGCCACAACGCCTCAGCGCCGATCGCAACAGCGTCACGGGCTATATCGGTCGCAAACGCGGGCCGGCGAAACACGTCAACGATATCGATGTGGCCGTCGATGTCGGCCAACGACGGGATTGCGGCAACGCCGAGCACCTCGGTGACATTGGGATTGACCGGCACGATGTCGTAGCCCAGCGTCTGCAATCGAGCCGCTACTTCGTAACTTGGCCGGGCCGGATTGCTGGACAGCCCGACAACGGCAATTCGGTGAGCGCGGTCGAGCAGATCAGCTATGTCCTGCTCGTCCGATTCGACCATCGTTGACCTCGCCCTATTCGATTCGCAAACTGTCTTGTCACCACCGACACTAGCGGTCTGAAATCGAGGGGGTTGTTGTGGCACGTGCAGGAATGCCCAGAAAGTTTGTCTTCGTCTGCCTCAACCAGCGGCCTGCCGAACACCCGCGGCCGTCATGTGCCGCACGCGGAGGCGGCAACGTTTTCGAGGCGCTGCGGGAAGAAACGGGGCGCCACGGCTTGGTTGACGTCAAAGTGATCGCGTCGGGTTGCCTTGAACCATGCATGGTGGGTCCGACCATGTACGTCGCACCGGACAACGTCTGGTATGGCGGCGTGACGGTTGAAGATGTGCCATTGATCGTGGAACAGCACTTGCGCGACGACCAGCCGGTCGAGTTCCTGCAGATCGGCCGCGACGAGTTCGAACTGTCGCCGCTGCAGGGGCGTAGCGACCTGCCGCCCGGTGTCATTCCGCCTGCCTGACATCACGCCGACGATCACAACTCCTGCGCGGCATCGGCAATCTGGCGTGCTTCCTCCCAGCGTTTGTCGTCGACAAAGAGGCGCACACCCCAGTCTCCCGCGAACAGTAGGCGTGCCACGCCTCCTGACCGCTTCTCCCACCAGACGATGCCACGCGCGGACAGCTGCTCGCTGATCACGTACGCGACATCGTCTTCGAACTGGCCGAGCAACCGTGTTCTGACATCATCCATGGCGTGTCCTTCGCGACGTAGGTACGCAGCCACGTCGGTGGCGGAGCCCGGCAGTGGAGCAGCCAGTTACCGTGCTGCCCGTTGGCGGACTCTAAGCTGGCGGATACGTCCACCAGTTCCCGGCCGCGCGGATCATCTATGGAATCATCTACCGACGTCGTCGTCATCGGGGCCGGCATCGTGGGACTCGCGACGGCATATCGCATCCTGCAACAGCGGCCACAGACACGCGTCACCGTCGTCGAACGCGCCAACGATGTCGGAACTGGCCAATCATCGCGCAACTCGGGCGTGTTACACGCTGGTTTGTATTATGCGCCAGGTTCGGCCAAAGCACGTTGGTGCCGTGCCGGGAAAGCCGCATTCGAAGCGTTCGCCGACGAGCATGACATTCCGGTTCGACGCACCGGCAAGGTAGTTGTCGCAATCCAGCGTCGAGAGCTGCCCGGGCTGCGGGCCCTGGTCGATCGTGCTCGGATCAACGGCGTTGAGATCGAAGAGCTCGACGCCGCTGGTGTAGCAGAACACGAACCGCACGTGAACGCCGTTGCCGGCGCATGGACGCCGGAGACCGCCGTGACTGACTTCGGTGCAGCCTGTCAGGTCATCCGAACGGTTATCGAACAGCGTGGAGCAGACGTCCACTGCGGCGTGTCTGTTCGAGCGACCGACGAACACGACAGCGGCGTACGCGTGTCGACGACGGCCGGTGATATCGAGGCTGCGGTCGTCGTTGCTTGCACCGGGTTGTCGGCAGACCGCATGGCGCGCGTGTCAGGTCTCGCCGTCCGTGAGCGGATCATCCCGTTTCGGGGGTCTTGGCTGCAGCTTTCGGACGACAAGGCGCATCTGGTCAACGGGAATATCTATCCGGTTCCCCAGCCTGGCCTGCCGTTTCTTGGCGTCCACCTGACTCGCCGCATCGACGGCAAGGTCTGGATCGGTCCGAATGCGGTACTGGCGGGTGCGCGCCACGGCCACAACCCGTGGTCGATCGACTGGAACGATCTCCGTGACATCGTCGGATTCATTGGCGTCTGGCAACTTGCGCGCAAGCATCTGCCAACAGCAGTCGCCGAGCTGTATCGCGATCGAATCATCGCGGCCAACCTACGCGAAGTCCGCAAGTACGTGCCCGGCATCGGCGCGGACGACATTCGTCGGGGTCCGTGGGGCGTGCGGGCGCAGCTTGTCGATCGGCGCGGCAACCTCATTGACGACTTCGTGGTTCGTGAGAGCCGCCGAATCGTACACGTGCTGAATGCCCCATCGCCGGCCGCAACCGCGTCGTTTGCGATCGGCGAGGCCTTGCGCGACCGGGTCCTGCAGCGCCTGTGACGCCGGTCGCCGATCGTTTCCGGCACCGGTGGCAGGTGGGAGAGTTAGTACGCTTGGGCACAGCGCGGGTGTGCTGGAATGGTAGACAGAGGGGACTTAAACTCCCCCGGGCTTTCACGGCCCGTGTGGGTTCGAATCCCACCACCCGCACTTCTCATTGTGATTCTTACACCACCTGCACGGGCACCTCACGATCGTAGGCGACGCCAGATTGAGGGAAATGGGTCCCGGGCCTACTCCATCCCAATATCCGCACCAAGATATGGAATCGCCCGAGCAAGGCGGTCATCGGTCGTCACAAGCCGCGCGTGCATAGCTACTGCGGTCGCGACGTAGAGTGCATCGCGCATCGCGATATTGTCGCGCAACGCCCAGGCCGCCCGCAGCAGAGCGCCTGAGATCGGCCCTCTCCGCATCGTGAGCTGACCAAGGAGCTCAACCAGTTCGGCGACGTCGTCGGCGGCGAGTCGGTCATCACGATGCAACCTTGCCAGCGCTGAAAGCACTTCAGCATCGAGGTGCGCGACACTCACCAGAACTGCTTCTGTGTCTCCGACGAGAACATCGTGGACTTGCTGGCCGCGATCGCTTCGCACAAGCAAGTCAACGACGGCTGAAGCGTCAAGTACGTAGATCACAACATCTCATCGCGTGCGGCGCGAACTGCCTCGGCTCCAGAAATGTCCTGATGGCGCGGCAACTCGTCGAGGCGAAGCAACCACTCCTCTAGCGACGGCGTCGCCGCGGATCGCTCAAGAAGTTGCGCGACATACGCCTGCAGACTCATCCCAGCGAGCCCGGCTCTGCGCTTGAGCTCCTGATGCGTTAGCGCTGGAAGACCACGGATCAACAGATCGCCCACTACGAATCCTTCCGTTTGCTATCTAAATGATAGCAAACGGAAGGAGCTAACGTCGCAGATGGTGTGCGCTTTGCAGTCCTTCATCCACCTGCGGGCGACAACGCGGCGACGCCGTCATACATTTCGTGATACATTCGGTGTATGAGTGAACTGATCTCCGTGCGCCTCGACGAGGATGCCCGTCGCGCCCTCGCCGAGCTTGAGTCCACCGGCATCTCTCGAAGCGAGGCGGTCCGGCGTGGGCTGGTTTCTGCTGCCAAGCGACTTCGGGATCGGCAGCGGCTGATCGATGAGGTCGCGGCACTCGCCGAAGA
>JBBDVU010000052.1:0-5506 GCA_040903225.1 Nitriliruptoraceae bacterium
TTGGCGCTGATCCCGGGCATGCTCTCGCTGATGCTGTACTACCGCGGATTGCGTGCCACGCCCGCCTCGGCGGCCACGATCGCTGAACTGGCGTTCCCGGTCGTCGCACTCGGTGTCAACTACCTGGCGTTCGGTGCGCTGCTGACACCCACCCAGGCGATCGGTGTGGTCGTGTTGTCGGCAACGCTGGTGTTCATGTCCTACGTCGGCCGCGACAAGGCCGAAAGCCTCGGTATCGAGGTCCCCGACGACTCGGCTGCCGCGGCGCGCTGAACGGCCAGTCCTGCGGTGGGGACCACGCCCGACCATGGCTCGCTCAGCTGTGCCGGGCGGCCGCAGACGACGTGAGGTTGCCGTCACCAGGCTCGTCGGGGTAACATTGTCGAGCGCCCTGCCGCGTGGCAGGGCTTCGTCACGTCCGTGGCGGGCAGCGCCGGCCGTCACCTGACGGCCGCAGGCGCCGCTTGCTGGTGACCTGGCTGACCGCGACCGGACACCCTCGGGTGGTGGTCGCAGCTGACAAGCCGACCAACGACAGCTCGGTGCCACTGCCGCAGCCGTCGTCGCCACGGACCGTGCCGTACGTCGCTTCCGACCACGACCGGGATGTAGTGACCGGTGCCGTGTTGGCAGGTGAGGTGCGCAGACGACCCGATTTGAAGACAGCCGGAGATGGTGTGAGCGAAAAGGAAGAGGCCATCCAGGTGGAGGGCATCGTGACCGAAGCCCTCCCGAACACCCAATTCCGGGTGGAACTGGAAAACGGGCACAACGTGCTCGCTCACATCAGTGGAAAGATGCGGATGCACTACATCCGGATCCTTCCCGGAGACAAAGTGATCGTGGAACTTTCGCCCTACGACCTGTCCCGAGGACGGATCACCTACCGCTACAAGTAGGCCGAGGCCACCCGCCCGCGAGTGAGAACACCGCGACACACAGACCAAGCGAGGACACCATGAAGGTGCATCCTTCCGTGAAGAAGATGTGCGACAAGTGCAAGATCATCCGCCGCCGTGGTTGCGTGCGCGTGATCTGCGAAAACCCGCGTCACAAACAGCGTCAAGGCTGAGGGAGACCGACCAACATGGCACGTATTGCAGGCGTCGACATCCCCCGCGAGAAGCGGGTAGCGATCGCGCTGACTTACATCTACGGCGTCGGGCGCACCCGAGCCGAACAGACCCTGGCCGCCGCAGAGGTTGACCCGGATACCCGGGTTCGTGATCTCACCGATGACCAGATCCAGCGGCTGCGTCAGCACATCGAGAACGAATACCGCGTTGAAGGTGACCTGCGCCGCGAAGTCGCCAACAACATCAAGCGCAAGATCGAGATCGGTTCGTACCAAGGCGTGCGCCACCGTCTCGGCCTGCCTGTCCGCGGCCAGCGGACCCACACCAATGCGCGCAGCCGCAAAGGGCCCAAGCGCACGGTCGGCGGGATCCGCAAGCCCGCCCGCAAAGCCTGATGTCTTCACGCCCGGCCAGGCCGGGCGTGCGCCGGTGACCGCTGGCGCAACCAACGTTCAACGAGGAAACAGTCGATGGCGCAGAACAAACAGCGCAGCCGCAAGCGTGAACGCAAGAACGTCATGCATGCGCAAGCGCACATCAAGTCGACGTTCAACAACACCACGATCACGTTCACAGACCTGCAGGGCAACGTGATCGCCTGGTCGACCGGTGGGAACGCCGGTTTCAAAGGCTCCCGTAAGTCGACCCCATTCGCTGCGCAGCTGGCTGCTGAACAGGCCAGCAAAGCTGCGGTCGAAAATGGTGTGCGCAAGGTCGATGTGCTGTGCAAAGGGCCCGGCGCCGGTCGTGAGACCGCGATCCGCACCCTGGCGGCTGCTGGCCTCGAGGTGTTGTCGATCAAGGACATCACCCCGGTCCCGCACAACGGCTGCCGTCCCCCCAAACGCCGCCGCACCTAACACGACGTCACCGAGGAGCCGATCATGGCCCGCTATACCGGCCCACTGACGAAGAAGTCGCGCCGCCTCGGCGTCGACCTCAAGGGCAACGACAAATCTTTCGCCAAGCGCCCCTACCCACCGGGCGATCACGGGCGAGGCCGCGTCAAAGAATCCGAGTACCTGCTGCAGCTGCGCGAGAAGCAAAAGGCGCGCTACTACTACGGCGTGCTTGAAAAGCAGTTCCGCCGCTACTACGAAGAAGCCAACCGCAAGGACGGCCGTACCGGCGAGAACCTGCTGGTCCTGCTTGAGCTGCGGCTCGACAACGTGCTGTACCGCGCCGGCTGGGGTCGCACCCGTGCCGAATCGCGTCAGCTTGTTAGCCACCGCCATGTCACCGTCAACGGGCGCACGACCAACATCCCGTCGTTTCGTGTCAAGCCGGGTGATGTTGTCGAGATCAGGCCCAAGTCGCGCGAGTCGCAGGCCATCCTCGGTTCGCTCGAGATCTTCGGTTCTCGTACGGTGCCGGGCTGGCTCGAATCTGACGAGAGCGCGTTCAAAGTCACCGTGCTCAACGAGCCAGTGCGGACCCAGATCGACGCACCGTGCACTGAGCAGATGATTGTCGAGCTCTACTCGAAGTAGTGATCTCGAACTAACTGTCTGAACCGCGACTCGGCCCGGGACACCGAGTTGCGGACTTAACGAAGCGTGCCGCCGAAGGCCCCGGGAACGAGGGTGGCACCTGGCAGGACACTCCTGCCGAACCAGTAATGAGGAGTACCGATGTCTGATTTCGGTTTCTACGACGATGATGGCGTCCTGTCGCTACAGGAAACGTCGAGCGGATCGCCCTTCATCGCTTACCGGCCGCGACTGAACGAAGAAGTTCTCGAAGACGGGATCCGCTCGCGGTTCCGTATCGAGCCACTCGAACCCGGATTCGGATACACGATCGGTAACTCGCTTCGCCGCACGCTGCTGTCGTCGGTGCCCGGCGCGGCTGTAACCCGCATCCGGTTCACCTCGGCGCAAGCTGCTGGCCCCGAAGGCGGCTCGGTGTTGCACGAGTTCTCGGCCATCGAAGGCGTCAAAGAAGACGTCACCGACATCATCCTCAACATCAAAGATCTGGTGGTGCGTTCTGATTCGGACGAACCAATCGAGATCTTCCTTGGTGGTGACGGTCCCGGTGTCCTGACTGCCGAAAACATTTTCGCGCCGTCACAGGTCGAAGTCGTCAACGAAGACCTGCACATCGCCACGCTGAATGCCAACGGTCACCTTGAGATGTATCTGACCGTGGAGCGTGGACGCGGCTACTTCACCGCCGACGCCAACAAACGTTCGAACGATCCGATCGGCGTCATCGCCATCGACTCGGTGTTCAGCCCGATCCGCCGCGTCGCCTACCGGGTCGAGCCGACCCGTGTCGAGCAGATGACCAACTACGACGAGTTGATCCTCGACGTGGAAACCGACGGGTCGCTCACACCTGCACAGGCCCTGTCGTCGGCGGGTGAGACCTTGCGCGCACTGTTCGACCAGTTCGCCGACTATGAGAGATCCGGTCCGGGCGGCATCGTGGTGTCACCCGAAGAGGCCTTGGCCTCCATCGGTGACCCGGTTGGTGACATGCCGATTGAAGATCTCGACCTGTCTGTGCGGTCGTACAACTGCCTCAAGCGTGAAGGCATCCAGACGGTTGGCCAGTTGCGTGAATTGACCGAGCAGGAGTTGCTGGAGATCCGCAACTTCGGCGCAAAGTCGGTTGATGAGGTGCGTGACAAGCTCACCGAACTCGGAATCGCGCTCAAAGAATAGGCACGGCACGCTGACCGCGGCACCTGCTGCCTCACCGAACGTTCTTTAGGAGAATCACCATGCCGACGCCAAAGCGCGGTGCACGCCTCGGAGGCGGACCCGCCCACCAGAAACTGTTGCTGGCCAACCTGGCCAGTGACCTGTTTCGGCACGGCCACATCCGCACCACCCACGCCAAGGCCAAGGCCCTGCGTCCGTATGCGGAAAAGCTGATCACCAAAGCGAAACAGGGTGATCTGCACGCCCGCCGCCTGGTGCTCGCCAAGCTGCGCGACCGCGACGTCGTTGCCTACCTGTTCGAAGAGGTTGGACCACGGTTCGCCGACCGCAACGGTGGCTACACCCGCATCCTCAAGCTGGGGCCGCGCGCCGGCGACAATGCGCCCATGGCGATCATCGAACTGGTTGACCGTGGCGAAGGCTCG
The DNA here is from genome assembly GCA_040903225.1 of Nitriliruptoraceae bacterium. GTDB lineage: Bacteria > Actinomycetota > Nitriliruptoria > Nitriliruptorales > Nitriliruptoraceae > JBBDVU01. Next base: position 4,171 of record JBBDVU010000052.1, read on the forward strand.
GGTGAAGACGTCATTGAGGAATCTAAGGCCGGCCGTTCTCGCGGCCTGTTCGGACGCCGTCGTCGCGCCGCCGAAACCGTTGCCGGATCGACCGCGTTGATGGACGACATCGACGTGGATGACGACGAACAGGTCGCTGCGGCCATCGCCAAGGCCACCACCGGTGCCGACAGCGATGACAAGTCTGACGAGCGTGGCGCCGTCGACGTGGACGTCGAAGCTGACGATGACGCCGACGACGATGGTGCGGATGACGTAGCAGCAGCCGAAGATTCGGATGACGAGTCCAAGAACTGACAGCGACAGCCGCATCCAACGCGGCCAAGGTGAGCCGGACGGTGCCACCGTCCGGCTGCGGATCGACCTGGCGTACGACGGCACTCCGTTTGCGGGCTTCGCGCGCCAGATCGATCAACGCACCGTCCAAGGTGACCTCGAGGCGGCACTAGAACAGCTGCTTGGCCAGCCGGTCCGCACGACCTGTGCCGGCAGGACCGACCGTGGGGTGCACGCACTCGCCCAGGTTGTCCACGTCGATGTCGATCCGACGATCGAGCGTGCCAACCGCAACTTGGCCGCACCGGCAGAATTCGCGCGACGACTCGATGCCGCCACCTCCCGGGCAATCACCATCTGGCAGGTCACGGCAGTTGCCGACGACTTTGACGCGCGGTTTTCCGCCACCGAACGCCGCTACCGGTATCGGATCGTTGATGACGTCGTTGCCGCCAACCCGGTTCGTCGACATGACCGTTGGCGGGTCGACGCGCCGCTGGATGCCGACATCATGCACGCTGCGGCGCAGACGCTGATCGGTGAGCATGACTACGCGTCGTTTTGCCGCAAAGCGCCCGGTCGCACGACCGTGCGGCGGATCACCTCGGCTCAAGTCGCCCGTGTGGCGCCGGGGCGCATCGACATCGTCATGTGCGGAACTGCGTTTTGCCATCAGCAGGTGCGCGCGATCACCGGCTGCCTCGTCGATGTTGGCAGCGGGCGCCAGGAACCTGGCTGGATCGCCGACGTGCTCGCTGCCCGGGACCGGTCTGCGGCTGCGCGGGTCGCGCCCCCGCACGGATTGACCCTCGAATTCGTCGGCTACGGCGAGGTGTGGCCGGCCACCAGTTGGCCTTCAGACGGCTGCACGGTACGATAACCCTGCTGCGGTCCCGCGTGGGCCGCGCCTTCCGTGTCCAGACCATCTCGGCTCGAGCGTTACATCCTGCAGCCGTCCGTCTGGTCGTCCGGAATTCACCTATCCGCGCAAGGCACGAGGAACTTTGACGAATGCGCACCTATAGCCCGAGCGCCAAAGACATCACCCGCGAGTGGTTCA
>JBBDVU010000053.1:0-5408 GCA_040903225.1 Nitriliruptoraceae bacterium
GACAAGGGCATGACCACCAGGAAGACCATGGTCAGGCCGTGCATCGTGAAGACCTGGTTGTAGATCTCCTCGGTCAGGACCGACGATTCGGCCTGCGCGAGCTGCAGACGGATCAGACCTGATTCGATGCCACCCAAGGTGAAGAACACCAGGGTCGTGAAGAAGTACATCACACCGATCCGCTTGTGATCGGTCGTCGACATCCAGCTGAGGAGGCCCTTTTCGCCCGAAGGTCTCGGGGCCTTCGTCTGGGAGACGGTGCTCATATCGCGATACTCCTCAGCGGTGGTGGTCCGGCTCTGGCGGGTCGAAACGTCTTCGGTCGGTTTCTTGATCGGGTGGGGTCAGTCGAGCGCGAGCAGATAGGCAACCAACGCATCGATCTCACCCTCGGACAGGTCCAGGTTCGGCATCCCCAGACCATTGATGTCGTACTGCATGGACTTCATCGCATTCGGATCACGCAGCCACTCGCGAAGATTCTCTTCGGTCAGGTCGTGAATGGCGCCCGCGAACTCTTCCCGGCTCATCAGGTGGGTGAGATCCGGCCCGATATTCGGATTCCGTGCCCCATCCTCCCACACCTGGTGGCACGAGGCGCAGGCCATCCGATCACCGAGGTCGCCGAACAGCTCCCGACCTTCAGCGGCCAGTGTCCCGTCCTCGGGGACCGCTGCCGGAGTGGTCTGCTCATCGATCCAGGACTGCCAGTCCGCCTCCGTCAGGGCGACCGCGCGGGCACGCATGTTGACGTGGGAGAGGCCGCAGTACTCGGCACACTGGCCGATGTAGCGTCCCGGCTCGTCGGCTTCCAGGTTCAAGTAGGTCTGCTGCCCGGGAACCAGATCCTGCTTGCCGGCCAGACGCGGGATCCAGAAGGAATGGATGACTCCGTTGTCGGCGGAACGCGCGGGATCGGCAGCGGTCATCTGAAGCCGGACGGAGGTGCCGACCGGAATGACCAGCTCGTTGGCCGTGTAGATGTCGTAGTCGGGGTAGTAGTACTCGAACCACCACCGGTGACCGATCACCTCGATGACAAGATGATCGCCATCAGGTTCCGCCATCGTTTCGAAAACAGCGCGCACCGTAGGTACCGCGATGGCCGCCAGAATCAGCGCCGGGATGACCGTCCAGATCACCTCAAGCTTGGTGTTGCCGTGCACCTGCTTGGGCAGTGATCCGTCGTCGTCCTCACGCTGCCGAAAGCGCCACGACGTATAAATAACGAGACCCTGGACAAACACGAACACCACCAGCGCGATGATCGCAACTGGAATGATGAGGTCATGGGGTGCCTGCGCGTATGGACCGGCAGGGTCCAGCGCGCTCTGTCCTACGTCGCCACAGCCGGCCAGCGCCAGCGCTGCCAGTAGCGCACCCGGCAAGCTGCGCATCCGGCTTCGCGTGCGGCCTCGCGGAGAGATCCTGTCGCGCAACGTGACATCTCCTGTCGCTGGTTCATACTCCGTCGTGCGCGAGCGCACGTTTACCCGATTGCCTGCGGGCAAGAGTGCCCGGCACTCGCCAAATTGTCGGAGCCAACCGCACGCAGCGGGACTCGTCCTCGGGAGCGTAGCCGTTCAGCACGCCTCGCTTCCAACCGCGATCACGGTTCCCATCGAAACCAACGCTTGGCGGCCGCGAGCGCGACGATTGACCACCCCGCTAAAGCACCTGCAGCACTCCAGTCGACCGTGCCCGTTTCCAGGCCGGTCCGCAGCAGATTCGCCGTGGCCCCGACCGGCAGAACGGCACCGACCGCGGCGACACCGGCCGGCAAGACGTCAGCATCGAACGCAACGCCACTGACCATCAGTAGCACCAGAAAAACTGCATTCGTCAGCGCTAGCGTCGCCTCGGCCCGCAGGGTTCCTGCGACCAGCAGGCCGAGCGAGGTGCATGCCAACGCTCCCAACAGCAGGCCCACAGGCACCAACGCGATGCCGGCGCTCGGGCGCCACCCGAGCAGCCCGAGCGCCAACGCAAACACCAGCACCGTCTGTACCGAGATCAGTGCTATGACTGTTAGCGACTTAGCGACGAAAAAACCGGTTGTCGTCAACGGTGTCGCACCAAGCCGCTTTAGCACCCCGTACTTGCGTTCGAATGCCGTTTGAATCGCGATCGCGACAAACCCCGTTGCAGCAACCGAGATGGCGAGCACGCCGGGCACGAGGAACGAGACCGGATCCAGGTCGCCGGTCGGCACAACGTCAACGACCGAGAAGAACACGAGAATCCCTAGCGGGATACCGAAGGTGATGACGAGGCTCTCACCGGCACGCATGATGAGGCGCAACTCCAGTGACGCCTGCGCGAGTACGGCCCGCGCGTTCATGGCGCCTCCCTCGTGTCAGTCGCACGTGACCGCTCAGATGCGCGATCGTGCGGCAAATCCTCGCTGGCTTCGCGCACCAAATGACGCTCCACCTCGTCGATGATCGCGTCGGCTGCCACCCCGGTCAGCCGGAGAAACACCTCTTCGAGCGATTGTTTTCCGGCCTGAAGTTCGCCCAGAACGACTTCGTGGGTTTCCAGCCATCCGGCCAGGCGAGCAATGAGTTGGGGATCATTGGCCGCCGCAATCTCGTAGCGGCCCGGCCGGAGTTCCACCACCGGATGACCGATCGCTGCCGACAACTGGCCGACCTCCAGGCCAGGTCGAGCGGAGAATTCGACGGACTCGCGATCGCCGTGGGTCAGCTCATCCGGTGTCCCCAACGCCAACAGCCGACCGCGGTCGATGATTGCGACGCGGTCAGCCAGCGCCTCGGCTTCGTCGAGGAGATGGGTCGTCAGCACAACTGTCACGCCAGCGCGCTTCAATTCACCGATGTGGGTCCACGTCAACCGGCGTGCGCCCGGGTCCAATCCGGCCGTAGGTTCATCGAGAAACACCACATCGGGTCGTCCGATCAACGCCAGCGCCAACGACAGCCGCTGCTTTTGTCCACCGGACAAATCCCGAAAGCGGGTCTTGATCGAGTCGCTCAGCCCGACCCGTTCGATGAGTTCCGATGGGTCAAGCGGATCGCGATAGAAGGTCGCGAACAACCGCAATACTTCTAGCGGTCGCGCCAGCGGGTATACGCCGTTCTCTTGTAGCATGAGCCCGACACGTGGCCGCAGTTTGGCCGCATCTGCACGCGGGTTGAGCCCAAGGACCCGCACAACACCTTGGTCGGGTACCCGATAGCCCTCGCAACACTCAACTGTGGTGGTCTTGCCAGCACCGTTGGGACCGAGCAACGCGAACGTCTCGCCGTAGCCGACGGCAAGGTCAAGCTGATCGACTGCAAGGGTGGGGCCATACCGCTTTGAAAGCCCACGGACGACGATCGCAGCGTCGTCGTCGGTCCGCACAGACGTCACGTTCGTTGACCATTTCGTTGGCGTGGGATCACCGTCGCGTCGTGACCATCACAAACGCCACCGGCAGGGCGAAACACCGGGCCGCAATCGGCAGTCACTCGCAGATTCGAAGCGTATCCGTCGTGAGAATTTCGCTGGCAACCCGGTACAATCCTGCCGCGGTTGCAAGACCGCCGCGGCCCCGTGTGTCCCCCCGTCGCACGGGGCCGCTCCATGTCGTCGCACACCACGATCCGTTGGCGATGGGAGTTGTTGTGGACTCGCCCGCCGGCCATCATCGCGTCGAAGTTGCCACAACCGCCGCGCGCCAGGCAACAGACGCGGCGCAGCTGTTCGCCGCAGGCGCAATCGGTGTCTGGGAGCAGGCTGACACGCTCGTCGCCTGGTTCGACCAGCGTCCGCGCAGCCTCGGCGAACTCGACCAGCGGGCTACCTGGCGCTTTGAGCCTGACCGAGATTGGCAGAGCGAGTGGAAAGCCACAATCGAGCCCGTCCGCGCCGGCAGGTTCCTCATCGTGCCTTCGTGGCGCGCCAATGAGGCTGCCCACCAGCCCAGCGATACAAAGACCATCGTGCTGGACCCTGGCCGCGCATTCGGCAGTGGCCATCACGCAACCACAACGATGTGCCTCGAATTGATCGGCGACCTCGCCGACCAGCAGCGTGGGGCAACCGCTTCACCGCTCCAAGGCCTGTCGTTCGCTGACGTCGGCTGCGGCAGCGGAATTCTGGCGATTGCCGCCGCACAGCTCGGTGCCGATGCAACCGCGGTCGACATCGACGACGCAGCAGTAGCAGTGACCAAGGAAAACGCCACGGCCAATCAGGTCACCGTCACCGCAACCCGCGGCAGCGCTTCTAGCTGTAGCCCCTGCGACATCGTTGCGGCAAACCTGCTCACCGACGTCATCGTTGACCTTGCGGACGACCTCGCGGCGATCACCCGCCAGCATCTCATCGTCAGTGGCATCGCAGAACAACGCAGTACCGTTGCACGCGACGCGTTACGACAGCGCGGAATGGTGGAAGTGATGACCCGTACCCGTGACGGGTGGTATGCCGGGTGTTATCAGCCATCCAGCGGATCATGACGACCCGCCGGTATCACGCCAAAGGCACGGATCTGCGCCACAGCGGGCGGTTGGACCAATGATGGCACCCCAACGCAGGCGATGTCGACGGCACGTCAGCGTTGTCGCCCTGATCGCGGTGTTGACGATCATGCTGATCGGATGTCTCGAACCCGAGCTGGTCGACGAGGCACCAACGACCGGCGGTGACCTGCCCGACACTGCTGACCACGTACCGGTTGACGACGGTCAGCTACGCACCGAATTACGACAGTTGCACGACACCCTCGACGCTCTCGATGAGCTGTATGACACCGTACAGAACGCACCCAGCGCCGCCACCGCTCGTAGCGCCGGCCTGGATGCACTGGCACGGCTCGTCGACCTGCACGACACGCGACTCGAGGCCCAGCCACCGCTTCTCCCGGCAGTGACAGCCGACCGGGCTGAAACCCCACAACGCCCAGCGCAACTGCTGACGCTGCTCACGACCGCTCAAGACACGGGCGGACCGCTGGCACGCGAGGTCGTTGCAGCCTTGTCCGACACGGTCGCTGGCGACCTGGGCGGATGGCTACGTGACGCGGAAGGCATGGTGGAGATGACCCGGACCGTCGCCATGTCGTCGGATTCGATCGAAGATCTCGAACCTGCAGTGATTGCGCTCGCCGGCGAGGCAACTCGCGCGCTGGCCTGGACGTTCGTGATTGCCGAGGCTGCCGACACCGACCGAGCCACAGCCGCGGCTGAACGCGCCCAGGCGCACATTGGCCTCATCCGCACGGCGCTCGAAGCTGCCGGGGCTTCTCGCTCGTGACCGGGCACCAGCACGAGGTCATCATCGACGGCTTCACCCACGGTGGAGAAGGTGTTGCGCGCATCGACGGGAAAGCAACGTTCGTCCCGCAAACCATTCCGGGTGAACGGGTGCTGATTGAGGTCATCGAAGACCACAAACGCTGG
>JBBDVU010000054.1:0-5275 GCA_040903225.1 Nitriliruptoraceae bacterium
CGGAGACGACGCGCTCCGCCCAGCCACTATGCGATTCGCCGGTGTGCGCCGATCGGTACCACCCGGCCGCGAATGCAGCGAAGGATTCCGCGTGCCAGCGACCATCATCGTCGGAGCCCAGTGGGGCGACGAAGGCAAAGGCAAGGCCACCGACCTGCTGGCCGATTCGACCGACCTGGTCGTTCGCTACCAGGGCGGCAATAACGCCGGACACACCGTCATCGTCGGCGATGCGGTGTTCAAGCTGCATCTGATCCCATCCGGCATTCTGTATCACCACGTCACACCGGTGATCGCCGATGGCGTCGTCATTGACCCGCAGGTGATACTCGATGAACTCGATGGGCTCGAGGCGCGCGGACTCGACGCGTTCGCCCGGGTGAAAATCTCGGGCAATGCGCATCTGATCATGCCCTACCACCGCGAACTCGACCTGCTGATCGAACGGCGTTTGGGCAAAGCCAGTCTGGGCACCACCAAGCGTGGCATCGGCCCTGCATACGCCGACAAAGCTGCGCGCGTCGGCCTGCGTTTCCAGGACCTATTTGACGAGAAGATCTTCCGTCAGAAGCTCGAAGCGGTGCTGGTACACAAGAACGAACAGCTCGCCAAGATCTACAACCGCCTGCCGATGGACGTCGAAGAGATCGCCGCCGAATATCTCGGTTACGCGGAACGTCTCCGGCCCCTGCTCACTGACACGACCGAGCTCATCCACACGTCATTGGAGTCGGGCCGACACATCATCCTCGAAGGCGCACAGGGCACCTTGCTCGACCTCGATCATGGCACCTACCCGTTTGTGACCTCGTCCAACCCAGTCGCTGGTGGTGCGCTGACCGGTGCCGGGCTGGGGCCACGTCATGTCGACCGGGTCATCGGCATCACCAAGGCCTATGTCACCCGTGTCGGTGCGGGCCCGTTCCCAACTGAACTGTTCGACGACGTTGGTGAACGTATGTGCGAGATCGGTGGTGAATATGGCACGACCACCGGCCGCCGTCGCCGTGTCGGATGGTTCGACGGCGTGCTCGCGCGCTACGCCAACCGCCTCAACGGTTTCACCGACTTGTTTTTGACCAAGCTCGATGTGCTCAGCTCGTTCGAGACGCTCAAGATCGCCACCGCCTACGAGTATCAGGGAACGACCTACCACCATTTTCCGCCGCACCAGTCCATCGTCCATCACGCCGAACCGGTGTACGAGGAACTTCCCGGATGGGGTAGCGGCATCGAACACATAGAACACTACGACGACCTGCCCAAAGAAGCCCGCGACTACATCGACGCGATCGAGGAGCAGTCCAACGCCCCCATCACCTGGGTGTCGATCGGTCCGAAACGGTCGCAGACCCTGGTACGGCGTGACGTACCGTTGGTGCCCACGACCTAGACTCGCAGCCCGGCTACAGCGGAGACCGCACAGTGGCAGACCGCATCCTGGTCATCGGTAGCGGAGCTCGCGAACACGCGCTGGCCTGGCGTCTTGCCGCGTGCCCGTCGGTATCGCACGTCATGTGTGCTCCTGGCAATCCGGGCATGGCGCAGCTGGGCGCGCACTATCCAGTCAATGTCGATGACCCCGACGCGATCGCCGACCTGGCGGTGCGTGTCCGCGCAGACTTGGTGGTTGTTGGTCCGGAAGCGCCACTGGTTGCCGGCGCCGTCGACCAGTTGCAGGCACGCGGCGTGGCAGCATTCGGACCGTCTGCTGCAGCGGCGCAGCTCGAAGGTTCCAAGGCGTTCGCAAAGCAGATCATGCAACGTGCCGGTGCGCCTACTGGCGGCTATGTCGCCACCGGCGATGTCGGCGAGGCGTACACCGCACTGGAGCAGTTCGCTGCACCGTATGTCGTCAAAGCGGACGGGCTGGCCGGTGGCAAGGGTGTGCGCATCTGTGACACGCTCGCTGACGCGCACAACGCCGTCGATGATGCGCTGATCAAGGACCGATTTGGTTCGGCAGGCGCCACCGTCGTCATCGAAGAGTTCCTGGCTGGTCCGGAGCGCAGCGTGTTCGCGATCTGTGACGGCACCGACGCGGTCGTGCTGCAGCCGGCCCAGGACTACAAGCGCGCGTTCGATGGCGATGAAGGACCAAACACCGGCGGCATGGGCGCCTATTCGCCGGTGCCGGGATTTGGGCTAGCCGTTGCACGGGATCTCGCCGACACGATGTTTCGGCCGGTGTTGGCGACTATGGCTGACCGTGGCACGCCGTTTCGCGGGTTGTTGTACGCCGGGTTGGTCGACACCGACAGCGGCCCCAAGCTGCTCGAATTCAACGCCCGTTTCGGCGACCCCGAAACCCAGGTCATCCTTCCCCTCATCGAAGGAGACTTCGCCGGCTTGCTGCGTGCGTCGGCAACAGGTTCCGTTCGCGACGCCGCCGTCGGCTGGTCTGATGCCGCCGCGGTGACGGTCGTGCTGGCCGCTGACGGCTATCCGGACCGTTACGGCACCGGCGCGGCGATCAGCGGCGTAGATGCGGCGGCGTCACTGCGCGGCGTCACGGTGTTTCATGCTGGCACACGGCTCGATGGTGACACGCTGGTCACTGCTGGCGGCAGGGTCATGTCGGTGACGGCGACCGCGCCGGATGTCGCGGCGGCGCGGCGTATCGCTTACGCGGCCGCGGACGAGATCAGCTGGGATGGGCTCCATCGGCGCGAAGACATTGCCGCATATCTGGCAGGCAGCGCGTAACGGCGCGAATATGTCCCGATGCGTTGGTCACCTTTGGTGCGTTGCTCAGGTTTGGCCTGAAACGTCTGGTAGCCCGACCCACCGGCTGACGCCATCGGTGGTGCGTTCCCGCTTCCAGATGGGAACGTCATCCTTGACGGCCTCCAAGGCATGTCGGCATGCGGCGAACGCCAGGTCGCGATGCGGCGAGGCGCACACGATCAAGATGGTGTGCGAGCCGACGTCCAAGGTGCCGACCGCGTGCAACAGGGCGATCCCGCGCAGTCCACTGAACCGGCGTATGGTCTTGCGTGCGATGTCAGCGAGCACCTTGTCAGCCATCGCCGGGTATGCCGAATACTCCAGCTGGATCACGTCGGCAAGGTCGGGTGCGTGGTCCCGCACGGTGCCGAGGAAGATGGCAGTGCCGCCGACCTCGGGGTTGCCCACGGCGTAGAGCACCGCGGAAACATCGAACGGTGGCGCGCACAGACCCGTGATCACCGTCACCCCATCCACTGTGCGCGATTCGGGTAGGCCAGCGGGCGCAACCCGCGTTCCGTCGCCGGTTGGTGCATCAGCAGTCGCGCCGTCGGGCCCGCTGCCGCCAGCGACGGGCGGCAGCAGGGCGACTTCTGCGTCAGGACTGATCGTCACATCGTCGTTGGCGACTTCAAGGTCTACCGCCACTTTGACCCGGCCGAGCAGTTCGGAGATCGCCGGGACCTGCGCGGCAATCTGTTGACGCAGGTCCGCAACCGTCGCGCCGGATTCGAGCGCAATGGTCACCCGTGTCGCGCCAGCATGCGCCGCCAGCCCGCCGAACAGCCGGACTTCGAGCTGCATCGCCTCTCCTTTGGTTCCGGTCATGACGGGATTCCGGTCATGACGCAGTCGATGAACTCGTCGGTACCAGTTACGCTTACCAGTATGGCCCCTATCAAACCTGATCGTGTGGTCGACCGCCTCGGGCGGCCGATCGAAGATCTGCGCGTGTCGTTGACCGATCGGTGCAATCTGCGCTGCACCTACTGCATGCCGCGCGAGATGTTCGGACCGGACCATGCGTTCCTTGTTCGTGACGAACTCGTCACCTTCGAGGAGCTCGCCCGCCTGGTTGGCGTGTTTTCGCGTCTTGGGGTCAGCAAGATCCGGTTGACTGGCGGCGAGCCGCTGTTGCGCCGTGACCTGCCCGATCTGATCCGTCAGCTCACCGAAATTGACGGAATTGATGATCTTGCGTTGACAACCAACGGGCTGCTGCTGCCTGCCCTCGCCGGTCCGTTGCGCGAGGCCGGTTTGCGAAGGCTGACGATCAGTCTGGACGCACTCGACGATGACACGTTTCGTTCGATCGCCGACACACGTCAACCGGTGGCCGCTGTCTTGACAGGGATTGACGCGGCCATCGAGGCCGGCCTGTCGCCGATCAAGATCAACACGGTGTTGCAGCGTGGGATCAACGACGATCAGATTGTCCCGCTTGCCGAATGGGCCCGTGCCACGGGTGTGGAGATCCGCTTCATTGAATTCATGGATGTCGGAACGACCAACAACTGGATTCGCAACAAGGTCGTGCCGGCCGATGAGGTCGCCGCAACGATTCATGCCCACTGGCCGATCGAACCGGTCGTCGCGCCGACAGACAAACTCGGTGTCGTCGCCGAACAGTTCCGCTACGTCGACGGCGGCGGCAACGTCGGGATCATCGCTTCGGTGACGCGGCCGTTCTGTCGGACGTGCACCCGTGCGCGACTGTCGGCGATTGGTGAGCTGTACACCTGTCTGTTCGCCGCAAAAGGCCACGACCTGCGGGCGCCGCTGCGTGCCGGAGCCAGTGACGAGCAACTCGCCGATGAGATCGCGGGCGTATGGGGGATGCGCACCGACCGTGCCTCGGAGTTGCGGGCAGAAGACGGCCTGAAAGGCCCACGGGTCGAGATGTCCTACATCGGCGGATAGTCGTAGTCTTGCGTCGGGGCCAAGTCGGCCGGTGCTTAGCGGTCGTGCTGGGCCGGGGCGGGATGATGTTGCGTGTGCCCGGCGAGCAACTCGAGCGCGTGTGGCAGCAGCTCAACGATCGCGGCCAGGCTTTCGGTGGCACCGCGTGGACTGCCGGGCAGATTGACGATCAGGCAGGTGCCGCACACGCCGCAGACCGCTCGCGACAGATCAGCCAGCGGCGTCTTCTGTCTGCCTGAGGCTCGCATCGCTTCAGCCAGGCCTGGAGCTTCCCGGTCGATGACATCGCGGGTTGCCTCAGGGGTCACATCCCGAGGACCGAAACCGGTGCCACCGGTCACGGCAATCAGGTCGACTTCGCGACTTCTGCGGTGCAGCAGTTCCGCAAGAGTTTCGCGATCATCGGCAGCTACATCCCGGTGTGCAACTTGGATGCCGGCCGCGGCAAGCAGATCGTGGACGGCTGGTCCCGATTCGTCCTCTCGGTGGCCGTAGGCCACGCCATCGCTCGCGGTGATCACCGCAGCCGTCCTCGGACGGTCGGTGGCATGATCGTGCTGATTGGCCATCACGCTTCCCTGCTTCGGTCGTGCCGTGGTCCGTGCGACACTGCGTGCACTGCACCGAC
>JBBDVU010000055.1:0-28933 GCA_040903225.1 Nitriliruptoraceae bacterium
TCGCAGGTGGCCGTGACCGTGTCGCCGGAATCTTGCTTGACCTAGGGCTGTCGTCCATGCAACTCGACGCGCCGCTGCGTGGATTCAGCTACCGCTATGAAGCACCGCTCGACATGCGTATGGACCCGGATCGCGCGATGAGTGCCGCTGACTTGGTCAACGACGCGCCACAGCACGAACTAGCACGCATCATCCGAACCTACGGCGAAGAACGCTTCGCCGATCGGATCGCGCGCGCAATCGTCGGACAACGCCCGGTCATGACGACCACGCAGCTAGCCGACATCGTGCGGGCAGCGATTCCTGCTGCTGCACGGCGCACCGGTGGTCATCCGGCAACGCGCACGTTCCAGGCGCTGCGTATCGCGGTCAACCACGAACTCGATGTGCTCGACGACGTGTTGCCGCAAGCAATCGACATCGTTGTTCCCGGTGGTGTCGTCGCGGCGCTCAGTTACCACAGTCTCGAGGATCGCCGGGTCAAGCATGCGTTCAGCCAAGCAGCCCAAGGTTGCATCTGTCCGCCAACGATGCCGGTATGCGGGTGTGGTCGTGCCCCATTAGTGGAGGAGATCATCCGCAAGGTGGTGCAGCCCTGCGACGATGAGATCGCTGAAAATCCGCGCGCTCGTTCGGCACGTTTGCGCGCTGTGCGACGGGTTGCTGGACACCACGTTGAGGCCCCGCAATGAGCGCGATCACCGCACCGTTGCGTCGGGTGCCGCCGCGCACGGCACGTCGCCCGCCATTGCAGGCACGCCAGCCGGTAGCTCGCAAGCTGGCAACTCGCCGGTCAACCGGAATACCAGTCCGGCGTCATGACGATCAGGCGCCGGCCGTGATCGCGCTGCCCGTCGATGATGTTTCGGCGCGCGGCCGATTCACGTTCGTTTGGCTAGCGCTGATGCTGCTGTTGTTCGCCGTTTCCGTGTTCGGTGTGGTTGCGCTCAACGCGATGGCCGCAGCCAGCGCGGTTGAAGCACGTGAGTTCGAACAACGACTCGTGGCGGCTGAGCGGGAATACGGACATCTGGTCGCACAGGTCTCGGAGTTGGAAGACCCGATTCGGATCCGCGAGCTTGCGACCGACATGGGCATGATCCGCGCATCAACGATGCGTACCGTGAATGCGCAGCGTCCTCTGCCGTCCGACGGCTCACTTGGTGCTGCTGGCGGCGCCGCGTCGACCAACGATTCGATCAAGTCAGTCTTGTCGATGGGGCGTTAGGTGACGTCGCAGCCGCGACTTCGGCAGCGGTCGGTACCCAGGATCGGCCGGAACCTGGCGACGGCTGTTGCGATTCGGCGAATTCGCTGGTTGCTGGTCTGTTACGTGCTCATCGCGATTGCGATGGTTGCGCAGCTGGCCAATATCCAGCTGGTTCATGGTGATGAATACGCCGATCGCAGCATCCGCCAACGCGAACGCACGATTGAGCTGCCTGCCTCGCGCGGACGGGTATACGACCGCAACGGTGACATCCTCGCAACGTCAGTCGACGGTGCTGCCATATTTGTCGACCCGCGGCAGTTTGCGACCACCGACACGATGTCAGTCCACCGCGCTGCCGCGTTGCTCGCACCGCACGTCCCGCTGGACGTGGCCGATATCCGCGAGCGGTTGACACGCCCAACGCAGTTTGCGTACCTGGGCCGCCAACTCGATTGGGATGTCGGCCAACGCGTAGTGGAACTCGGTATCCCCGGTGTTGGCATGGTGCGTGAACCCAAGCGCGTCTATCCGACCTCGGGCCTGGTGGGCCAGATCATTGGATTCACCGGCATTGACAGCCAAGGACTTCATGGTTTGGAGGCTCAGTACGACAGCATTCTGAGCGGACAGCCAGGTGCCGTCATGCTTGAACGAGCGCCTGGCGGATTATCGATCGCATCGGGGTCGCGCGAAGTTCAGCCAGCAACGCCAGGCAACGACATTGTGCTGACGATTGACAGGGAAATTCAGCACGTTGCCGCACAAGCCGTAGAAGCGACGATGAAGTCCACATCGGCGATCGCGGCGACGGCTGTTGTCATGGACGCCGAGACGTTCGAGATACTCGCGATGGTCAGCTTGCCGAGTTTCGACCCGAACCATCGCGACCAGACGGACTCGGCTGATTGGCGCAACCGCGCCGTGACCGACGTGTTCGAGCCCGGATCCAGCCAGAAAGCGCTGACGTTTGCTGCCGCGATTGAAGAAGGCATCGTTGGCCCACACACACCACTGTCAGTCGCTGATCGGATCGCCATCGCCGACGCCGAATTCACCGACATCGCCCCTCATCCAGTTCAGCAGCTGTCGGTCACGCAGATCCTGGAACGTTCGAGCAATGTCGGCACGATCATGGTCGCTCGCGAACTAGGTGCGTCACGTCTCGATCGCTACCTGCGTGCCTTCGGATACGGCGCTCGCACCGCGCTGGGCTTTCCGGGAGAATCGAATGGCTTGTTGAGGCCACACGAATCATGGTGGGGGACATCGCTACCGACGATCGCCATCGGTCAGGGTGTCGCAGTCACCTTGGCGCAGCTCACCACCGCATACGCGATCATCGCCAACGACGGGGTGGCGCTCGGGCCCAGCATTGTTCGCGGCACCGTCGGAGTGGACGGGCGACTCGATCCGGTCACTTCCGCGGCAGGCGAGCGGGTGATCTCGGCGAACACGGCTGCAATTGTCCGTGACATGCTGATTCAAGCGGTGGAAGGCACAGAAGCGACCGGAAATCTTGCGGCGATCCCCGGCTATCGCGTCGGCGGCAAGACTGGAACAGCAAGCAAACCCAACGTCGATGCGCCCGGCTACTCGACGGAATATGTAGCCACGTTCGTCGGGATGGCGCCAGCGCATGATCCTAAGTTGGTGGTGGGCGTGATGATTGACGAGCCGACACCGATCTTTGGCGGGGTCGTGGCCGCACCACTGTTCCGTGAGATCATGTCGGCCGCGCTGGCCGTCCGTTCAATTTCCGCCGACGACAGTGCCGCGACCCTCGATGTGCTCATTGAGCAGGCGCAGTCGCAGGCGATTATCGCCGCCGAGCAAGAAGGTCCGGGATCTGATGACGTGACGGGAGGCGCATCGGAACAGCGCCAATAGAGCTGACAATCAGCCGCCGGCGCGCCGAATCCGTATTCGGGTCTGGCCTTCAACGGCTCGGTCGACATGACCGACCAGCCATGCGCCACGTGCGCGGTTGTGCCGACTGACGGCATTACGCTCACCGTAAACCATTCGCTGTCGAGGCCACGATGACCGCCAGAATGTCGACGATCGCTGCGGCGCTGCCGGATGGGCAGCTTCGCGGGACGGACGTTGACGTGATCGACGCAACCCATGACAGCAGCCAGGTGCAGGATGGTTGGCTGTTTTGTGCCATTGTCGGTGCCCGTTGTGACGGCCATGAATTTGCCGGTGAAGCAGTTGAACGTGGCGCATCTGGCCTGCTGGTTGACCGCTGGTTGGATGTTGACGTGCCGCAAGTGCGCGTAGCATCGGTGCGCGCCGCAGCTGGTCCGGCAGCAGCGGTCGTTCACGGCCATCCCAGTGCAGATTTGCGGGTGATCGGCGTTACCGGAACCAACGGAAAAACCACCACCACCTACCTGCTCGAAGCGGCATTCGGTGCTTGCGGAATCGGAACCGGACTCATCGGGACGGTAGAAACGCGAATCCATGGCGACCCAATCGACGGGCTGCGTACGACGCCCGAAGGTCCCGATTTGCAACGTCAGTTTGCGGTGATGCGCAATCGCGGGGTCGACGCGGTGGCGATGGAAGTGTCGTCTCACGGCTTGGATCTCTTGCGCGTCGATGGCACGCGATTCGACGTCGCGGTATTCACCAACCTGTCGCAGGATCACCTGGACTGGCACGAGTCCATGGACGCATATTTTCGCGCCAAAGCTCGCCTGTTCACGCCGGAACTGGCCGATCACGGTGTGATTGTCGTCGACGATTCCTGGGGGCGGCAGCTCGCCCAGCAGGCGACGATCCCGGTGACCACCATCTTGAGCGCTGCCAATTCACGCCACGACGCGCAGGTGACGGCCTTAGACTGGATCGGAGACGTCGACGGCAGCCGTGCAACGGTTGACTGGGACGGCGCCTTGGTCGAGGTCAGCACACGCCTGGTAGGGCGTTTCAATCTCACGAACGCTATTGCGGCGGCGGTTGCCGCCGTGGCTAGCGGCCTTTCACGGGATGCCGTGTTGGAGGGCATCGCCTCGTGTCCCGGTGCCCCGGGCCGGATGGAACGAATCGATTGGCCGGACGGCCCGCACGTGTTCGTCGACTATGCGCACACGCCCGCCGCGCTTGCGGCCGCAATCGCTGCATTACGCGAACTGGCACCACAGCGTCGGCTAACCGTGGTATTCGGCGCCGGCGGCGAGCGAGATCCTGGTAAGCGTGGCCCAATGGGGGAAGCGGCGGCTTATGGTGATATAGCTATTGTGACGTCCGACAACCCGCGTAGCGAAGATCCGCAACAGATCATCGACGCAATTGTTCGCGGTGCCCGAGCGGTCGCAGACACGCGTGGCTGCGAACTCATCCGTGAGCCAGATCGGCGCGACGCGCTCAACCGAGCGATCCGTGATGCCGATGAGGGCGACGTCGTACTCATTGCTGGCAAGGGACACGAACGCACCCAACAGTTTGCCGACCGCACTATTTCGTTCGATGATCGCGAGGTCGCTCGCGAGATTCTGGCGCGCGGAAGCAGCGCATCGGCGCCGTCGGCTCGGTGGCGCCGCCCATGATCAGCATGCCAATCGCTGAGCTCGCGACCGTTATCGCCGGAAGGCTCCAACTGCCGGCTGACGGGCAATCGTCTGTGACCGCGGGACCGTTGGGTCCGGTGATCACCGAGGTGACAACCGACACGCGCGACCTTGGCGATGGGGGAGCGTCAACGGTGTTCGTTGCGCTGCGCGGTAGCACGCACGATGGTCATGCATTCGTTCCCGCTGCGGTTGACCGCAATGTCGCCGCCGTCGTGGTCGATCATGACGGACGTGCCAGCCTCGATTCGCCCGAGCTCTTGGCGGCAACGGCAGTGATCGAGGTCGACGACACCACCGTTGCGCTTCAACAGCTTGCCCGCCACGTGCGCAGCGTCGTCGGTCCGCACGCGATCGCTGTCACCGGTTCGGTCGGCAAAACGACGGTGAAGGATCTAACTGCGGCCAGTCTGGCAACCAAATACCAGACGCACGCTTCAGCGGCGTCGTTCAACAACGAGTTTGGCGTGCCGTTGACCCTGCTCGGAATGACCCGTGGCGTCCAAGCGCTGGTGGCAGAGATCGGGGCGCGGCATCCCGGTGACATCGCCGCGATGGCCGACTTGGTCCAGCCCGACGTGGCCATCGTCACCGCCGTCGAAGCAGTACATCTGGAGCTGTTCGGCTCGATCGAGGCCATCGCCGCCACCAAACAGGAACTTGTCGACTCGTTGGGCCCCGATGGGACAGCGGTCCTGAATGTCGACAACCCGTTGGTCGCGTCGATGGCGCCTGCAGCGCCTGCGACGATTCGCGTCGGGCTTGCCACAGACGCCGACGTGACCGCCGGTTCGGTGAAGTTTGACGCATCTGGCCACGCCTGTGTGCAGGTGCGCTCGCCGTGGGGTTCGACAGCACTGCGGTTGCCGCTACCCGGTCGCCACCAGGTGATCAACGGCCTGTTGGCGATTGCGGCCGCCGGGCGGTTCGAAGTTCCCATTGATGACGCGGCCGCTGCCATCGAGTCCGCGA
This sequence comes from Nitriliruptoraceae bacterium, assembly GCA_040903225.1. Lineage (GTDB taxonomy): Bacteria > Actinomycetota > Nitriliruptoria > Nitriliruptorales > Nitriliruptoraceae > JBBDVU01. Next base: position 5,758 of record JBBDVU010000055.1, read on the forward strand.
CGGTCAGCCGGTGGCGGGGACAGATCTACCACCGTGGGCAACGTACGGTCATCGATGACGCATACAACGCCAATCCGGCCTCCATGCGGGCGGCGCTCGACACGCTGGCGCTCATTGCCCACGGGCGCCCCACGATCGCTGTGCTTGGCGAGATGGCCGAGATCGGGCCAACGGCATGGTCGGAACACATCGCGCTCGGCGAATATTGCGCCACCCGCGGGGTGTCTACCGTTGTGGCAGTTGGGTCGCGAGCACTTGGAATTGCCGACGGTGCACGTGCCGGTGGAGTCGATGCCGTCGTCGCCTGCGACGACGTGGAATGTGCCGTCCAGTGGATCGAAGCCCAGGGCAGCAGTGCCCACGTAATTCTGGTCAAGGGATCACGCGTCGCCGGGCTCGATGCGGTGGTCACCCAACTGATTGAAACCGACGGAGATGTCATGGCGCAGGGTCCAGCCGCATGATCGCCATTCTGATTGCTGGCATGATCGCGTTTCTTGTTGCACTCGTTGGGACGCCGGCCGCAATTCGCTATTTCACGCAACAAGGATTCGGTCAGCCGATTCGTGCAGAGGGACCCCAGTCGCATCACTCCAAGGCGGGCACGCCAACGATGGGCGGCACCGTCATCGTGCTCGGCACGGTCGCAGCATTTGTGATTGGGCACCTAGGTTCCGCCCGTCTGACCGCTACCGGCATGCTCGTGTTGGTGACGTTTGTGGCCATGGCGACTGTGGGTTTCGCCGACGATTTCATCAAATTGCGGATGCGACGCAACCTAGGGCTCAATAAAGCGACCAAGTTCCTCGGGCAGGCGGTCATAGCAGGGCTGTTTGCGTATCTTGGTCCGAACATCGGCGCAATCCCTCAGAACATTTCGATCGTCGGTGACATCGCGTTCGACGTACCGGGCTGGCTGTTCTTCCTGTGGATTTTCGTGCTGCTCACCGGATTCTCGAACGCGGTCAATCTGACTGATGGTCTCGATGGTCTAGCGGCAGGCTCCGCCGCATTGGTGTTCGGTGCATACACGTTGATCGCCTTCTGGCAGTTTCGAAATGCAGATGCCTATCCGCTCGGCGCCGCCGAAGCCCTCGACATGGCGATCATCGCTGCGGCCGCGATGACCGCTTGTGCGGGCTTCCTGTGGCACAACGCGCCACCGGCACGAATCTTCATGGGTGACACGGGGTCGCTGGCCATTGGTGGAGTGCTCGCAGCGATCGCCGTGGCGACCAACACGCAGTTGTTGCTCGTGCTGTTTGGTGGCCTGTTCGTCCTAGAGACGGTCTCGGTGATTCTGCAGGTCGCAGTGTTTCGAACCACCGGTAATCGTCTGTTCCGGATGGCGCCGATTCATCATCACTTTGAGTTGCTTGGCTGGCAGGAAATAACGATTATCGTGCGGTTCTGGATCATTGCCGGAATCGGCGTTGCGCTGGGTCTGGGCATCTTTTACGCCGAGTGGTTCGGCAGAGTTGGTCCGGCCTGATGACGGAGCCGACTGTGCACTTGCCAGCGCCGCTACGTTCCGGTGACGTTGTGGTCGTCGTCGGTGTCGGCGCATCTGGGATGGCTGCCATTCGGGTGCTTGAACGACTCGGAATGTCGATCGCCGTCATCGAGGCCGACCCGGAACATGCGGCGCTCGACGAGGTCCGCGCACGCGGACATCGCGTTGTCACGGAAGCCGGGCTCACGGACACCGTGCCACCCGAACACCCGGCGCGTGCTGAGTCGTCGCGCCGCCCGCCCGCCGCAGATGCGATTGACCAGTTGCTCGAAGAACTCCTCGACACCGCAGCGCTCGTTGTACCGTCGCCCGGTGTGTCCGAGCACGCACGCGTACTCGTGGCAGCGCTGGACAATGCCATTCCGGTGTGGTCGGAACCGCAACTCGGATTGCGTGCGGTGCCGCATCAAACGATCGGCGTCACCGGGACAAACGGCAAGACCTCCACAACCGAACTGATCACTGCGATGCTCACGGCATCCGGCTTACCGGCGCTGGCCTGCGGCAATATCGGACGTCCCGTGGCGGATACCGTCCTGGAGGCAACAGCCGATGTCACGCTCGTGGCCGAGCTATCCAGTTTCCAGTTGCGATTCACCGAACGGCTCGGACTCGTTGCCGGCGTGCTGTTGAATCTGGCGGAGGACCATCTGGACTGGCATGAAAGTATGCAGGCGTATGGTGCGGCGAAAGCGCAGATTTGGCACGGTCAAGGCGAACACGACTGGTCAATTGCCAATGCCGACGACGCGCAAACGCTGGAGTTGCAGCGGCGGTATGCGACTTCGCAGCACGCACAATTCAGTAGCAGTCGGGCCGTCGATCTGGGGGTTGGCCGGGTCGAAGACACGAGTGAAGGTGATCTGCTTGCCTGGTGTGATGGCACGACGATCACTCCCTTGGTCGCGGTCAGCGACCTGTGGTCGTCGGCCGATCACCACGTCGCCAATGTCGCGGCCGCCGCAACTGCCGCCATGCTGGTCGGCGCGACCCGGGACGGCGTCAAACAGGCCGCACAAGCATTCCGGCCCGGCAATCACCGTGGCATCGTTGTGGCGAAAACAGCTGAGATCACCTGGGTGAACGATTCGAAAGCTACGAATCCGCATGCCGCCGCGGCAGCACTCACCATGGCGCCGCACATCGTTTGGATCGCGGGTGGTGTGAGCAAGGGTGTCGATTTCGTGTCGCTTCGCGGGCGTCTGAGCAACGTTGACCATGCTGTGGTCATCGGCGAGGCAGCCGCTGCGATCGCCAGTGTTTGCCGCCAAGAAGGCGTACCCGTCACGACGGCAACCAGTATCGAGGATGCGGTCGCTCGTGCCGAACACGTCGCTACCGCTGGGGCGACGGTGGTACTCGCGCCGGCGTGTGCGTCGTTCGATCAGTTTGCGAACTACCAGGAAAGAGGTCAGCGGTTCGTCCAGGCGGTCGACGCACTCCTCGGTCGGGTGGCATCGTGAAACGGCCTCCACGCCCAGATTCGACCCGCCGTGGCGGCGCCGCGGCCGGACGCGCGGCACCAGCGGCCGCAGACCGGCCGGCCGGTCGTAGGCAACGTGGAACCAGTCGACGTGAAGTCAATCGCGGTGCCCGAACTCGCCGTGACCGTAAACAAGCTCGCGAACACCGCTCAGCGCTGGGACCGTGGGGGCGGGACGCGGTCACCCTGACCGGGATCACGCTGCTGCTCGCCACCTTTGGGCTGGTGATGAGTTTCTCGGCGTCGTTTGTTGACGCCGCTGAAGCTGGCGATCCCTTTGGAACCTTTCGACGGCAATCCATGTGGGCAGGACTGGGTGCCGTTGGGTTCATCGTGGCTGCGAAGGTGCCGCATCGTTTCTGGCGCACGCTCGCATGGCCGCTACTGGGTGCCGCGATTCTCGGCCTAGTGTTGGTATTGATCCCCGGGATCGGCGTCGAACGATTTGGTTCGTCGAGATGGTTGGGGATCGGATCGGTTGCGATCCAACCGTCCGAGATCACCAAGCTCGCCGTATTGTTGTGGCTAGCTGATGTGCTTGATCGCAAACGGCCGCCCACGGGCGAATTGTTCTCCGTCGATCATCTGTACGTGCCGGCGCTACCTCTGCTGCTGATCACCGGTTCGCTGGTGTTCGTCCAACCGGACCTGGGCACCACGGTCCTGTTAGCGTTGATCGTCGGCGCGATTTTGTGGGTTGAAGGGCTGCCCTACAGGCATCTCCTATGGGCCGGGGTGGCGGTGCTGACGTTCGTTGCGGTCGCGGCGATGATCGCGCCCTATCGGATGGCACGGATAACCGGGTGGCTGAACCCGGAGCAGGACCCGCTGGGTTCCGGATTCCAACTACTGCAAGCCCGGTACGCACTGGGCTCAGGTGGCCTGTGGGGCATCGGGCTAGGGGCCTCGCGCGGCAAATGGAACTTCGTCCCCAATCCGGAGACCGACTTTATCTTTGCCATCATTGGCGAAGAACTCGGATTCATTGGTGCCGTCGGCGTGCTGCTGCTATTTCTGGCAATGCTGTACGTCGGGCTGCGTATCGCGTTCCGAGCACCCGATATGTTTGCCCGGACGGTCGCGTTTGCTATCACCGCGTGGATCGTCGGGCAAGCACTTGTCAATGTTGGCACTGTGACGGGTCTGCTGCCGATCACCGGCGTGACCCTGCCGCTCGTCTCGGTTGGTGGTTCGTCGCTGACCGTCACGTTGGTGACACTCGGCATTCTGGTAGCTATTTCTCGCGCACAGATAGATGGAAGGCAAGCGGTGAGTCCGACGGCACAGGCATCGTCGCTGGCATCTTCTGGCCGACGGGGAGGTCGACAGTGACTCGCAATGTGATATTTGCAGCTGGAGGTACGGCTGGACACGTTTTTCCGGCAATCGCGGTCGCGAAGGCGCTTCAGCGGCTGGACCCAGAACTCGAGCCGGTCTTTGTCGGTTCGCCGAACAGACTCGAAGCAACGCTCGTGCCCGATGCCGGATTTCGATTCCACGCGATCAACCCGGTGTCGGTGCCGCGACGCCTCTCGCCGCGATTACTGACATTGCCGTTTGCAACTCGGACCGCGATCAAACGTTCGATTGCTATCGCGCGTGAAGAGCGCACCGTCGGAGTGGTGACATTCGGTGGATATGTGTCGTTTCCTGTTGCCCGCGCAGCATGGAAGCACCAGCTGCCACTGGTCATCCACGAACAGAACGCCGTTCCAGGTCTAGCGAACCGGATAGCGAGCCGTTGGGCCGACAAGGTCGCGGTAACCGTTCCCAGCTGTTCGCTGCGCTTCAGCCGGCCAGAGCGATGTGCCGTGACAGGAAATCCGGTGCGTGACGAAATCTTGACGTTAAACCGGGACGCTCGCAGGCAGCAGGCCCGCGAGCGCTTTGGGCTGCGTCCGGACCGGGCAACGCTACTGGTGTTCGGCGGCAGCCAAGGCGCCCGTTCGATCAACCGCGCCATCCTGGCAGCCAACCATCTGTGGGGAGACGCAGAACTGCAGATTCTCCATGCCACAGGACGAACAACCTTTGAGAGCACCGCAACGATGTGGGCGCGGACACGAGAAAAACACCGGGGTCCGCATGCATCCGTCGTCGATTTCATCGACTCGATGGGTGATGCCTACGCCGCTGCGGATATCGTCATTTGCCGGGCGGGTGCGACTTCGATAGCGGAGCTGACAGCGCTGGGCATCCCATCACTCCTCATCCCTTATCCCCACGCAACCGGAGACCACCAGACTGAGAACGCGCGAGCGGTGGAACGCGCTGGAGGCACAATCGTCATCGAAGATCGAAATCTCGATGGCCGGACGCTCGTCCGCGCGGTCAAGCCGCTGCTCAATGACCTGGCGGCACTGAATGCGATTGGTCGGGCTGCTCATGCGTACGGCCGTCGCGACGCCGCAGACAACGTCGCGCGTCTGGTCCGCTCCACGCTGGACTTTCGGCGGACGTGGTAATGACCGGCGCAGTATTCACCCCGGGATCACCGGTCCACCTCGTCGGCATCGGTGGTGCCGGAATGTCGGGTATCGCGCGCATTCTGCTTCAGCGTGGCGAACGCGTCACCGGCTCTGACCTGCGGGACAGTCGCGCGCTGGAGGAATTGCGCATGCTCGGGGCGACGGTGTTCATTGGCCACGACGCTGAACATGTGGCGAATAGTGAACTCGTGGTCACATCGTCAGCCGTTGCACCCGATAATCCCGAACTTGTCGCAGCACAACAGCGACAGCTGCCGGTCATTCGACGGGCAGAAATGCTGCACCAACTCATGCGCGATGACGAGTCGATTCTCATTTCTGGCACGCACGGCAAGACGACGACTACATCGATGACCGTCGTGGCGCTGCAAGCGGGCGGACTCGATCCCAGTTTCGCAATTGGCGGTTCGCTCAACGAACGTGGCACCAACGCGCACGCTGGAACTGACCCGATATTCGTCGCTGAATCAGACGAATCTGACCGATCATTCCTGGTGTTTGAACCCGACCTGGCAGTGGTGACGAATATCGAACTTGACCATCCTGACGAGTTTCGTGACCTCGACGAAGTGATCGAGGTGTTCGAGACGTTTCTCCACCGCCGCACGGACAACGGCAGCGCGGTCGTGTGCAGTGACGATCCAGTGGTTGCACGTGTCGCCGAGCAGATTGCCGGGCGGGTTTTGCGATACGGTTCTGGCCCGCAGGCTGACGTCCGCGTGGTGACCGATGGCGAACGTTGCCGTGTTCGCCATCAAGGCCGTGATGTGGCGGAATTCACCCTGCGTGTGCCTGGACATCACAACGTGCTCAACGCCACCGCAGCAGTCGCGGTCTGCCTTGCAATCGACGTCGATCCGGCTGACGCAGCGGCAGGTCTAGAGCGTTTCACTGGCGTAGCTCGACGATTTCAGGTGCTCGGATCGGCAGCCAATATCACCGTGGTTGACGACTATGCCCACCATCCCACCGAGCTGCGCGCGACACTTGCCGCCGCACGTACACAAGCGTCCCACCGGGTCGTCACGATCGTGCAGCCTCATCGCTACTCCCGGACCGCAGCGCTCGGCGCAGAACTTGGTCGAGCCGCGGCAGCCGCCGACGTGGTGGTCGTCACGGATGTCTATGCCTCGAGCGAAGCACCGATCCCGGGTGTTTCCGGTCAGTTGGTCGCTGATGCGGCGAAGAACGCGGGAGCCAACGTCGTCTATGTTCCGCACCTGGCAGATGTGGCTGACGAAGTCGTCGCGCTGCTGCAACCCGGTGACCTGGTGGTGGTCACCGGAGCTGGAGACGTCACCCAGATCGGTCCCGCGCTGCTGGACCGCTTGAGTGTGTGATGATGGCCGCGTCGCTCGAACTGGCGCACGATCTGCGCGAACGTGGCGTCGCGCAGGTGACGTGCGATGTTTCGCTGGCGACGTTGACGACGTTGCGTGTTGGCGGGCCTGCCGATGTGCTTGCTGTGGCGGAACACGACCGTGATCTCGCGGTGATTGGCGAAGTATGTCGCCTGCGTGGGCTGCCGTGGCTCGTCGTAGGCCGTGGTTCAAATCTGCTGATCAGTGACACAGGATGGAGAGGTGTCGCGATCATGCTGGGGCGTGGTTATCGGGGCATCGAAGTTGCTGCGTCGCTTGACACCGTCACCGCCCATATCGGAGCTGCCGAACCGTTGCCGGCTGCAGTGACGCGACTCGCCGAATACGGAGCCGCCGGATTCGCGTGGGCGTCCGCTGTACCTGGGACCCTCGGCGGAGCCGTCCGGATGAATGCCGGCGCGCACGGGGGTGAGCTCGGTGAGCACATCGTCGACGTCGACCTGGTGCGCCTGGACACGGGAGTGCGGGAGACGTGGCTTGGTGACGCGCTGTCGTTTGGCTACCGCCGCAGCGGTGTTCCATTCGATGGCGTCGTCGTTCGCGCCCAGTTGACGTTTGATCGTCAACATCCGGACGTGGTCGCGCGACAGTTGACGGAAATTCGCCAGTGGCGGCGTGAGCATCAGCCGTTGCGGTACCCAAATTGCGGATCGGTATTCACCAATCCTCCTGGAGATTCTGCCGGCCGGCTCATCGAAGCCGCCGGGCTCAAAGGCTTGCGGGTCGGGCGAGCACAGGTGAGTGAACGGCATGCCAACTTCATCGTGACCTCCCCGGGTGCGACGGCACACGATGTTGCGCAATTGATTGCGACCGTTCAGGACCGGGTCGCAGCGCAGTGCGGTGTAGAACTGCAAACCGAGGTGGTGATGGTCGGTGCCGCGTCTTGACCGTCGCCGTCGATGGATAATCCGAGGTGTGACGGCGCTGGCAGTGACGGCCGCCGCCGCATGGGGAGTTGATGCCAGCGGGTGGATCGACGTCCACGACATCGTTGTCGTCGGGGTCGATCGGCAAGACCCTGCCGCGATCGTTGCCGCGTCGGGTATCCCGAATGGACCTAGCATGCTTCGGTTCTCGAGCTCGCGTGCCGCGCGACGCGTCGACGCGCTGCCGTTGATTGATCGGGCACAGGTCGCACGTGTTGACCCGAACACGGTGCGGATTACGGTGGCGGAACGGCAACCAGTGCTCGTGGCAGTTGCAGGCCGCCAGCAGGTGCTGATCGATCGTGCGGGAAACATCATCGATGAAGGTGTGATCGACACGTTGCCGACCGTGATGCTGTCGAATGCACCACCACTGGTAGGCGGCCATGTGACCGACAGCGCTGCGTTGGCAAACGCTTTTGCCGTGTGGCACGGACTTTCGGGATCATTGCGGTCAGCTGTGATGCGGTACGTTGCCCAGTCAGCTGACAGTTTGACGTTGTTTTTGGAGCGAGGACCCCGCGGCGAGCTTGAAATCCGGTTCGGGCGAGCCGAACGCATCGATGAGAAGGTGCGAGCCATCGGTGTGGTACTCGCTGATGTCGGTGACACCGACGTCGCAGTGCTCGACGTTCGTGCACCGTCGACACCGGCACTCGTGGTGCCGTGAGGCGAAAACGGTCGAGGAAGCTTGACCCTTGCGGGCGAAGACGTCTACCGTCAGATTACAAGTGAGATGACATGAACGTCACCCTCCATCAAGGTGAGGGTGAACGTGTTCGTCAGGAGAACCGCTGTGGCGGCAAACCCCAATAACTATCTGGCCGTCATCAAGGTCGTCGGTATCGGCGGCGGTGGGGTGAACGCGGTCAACCGCATGATCGACGCGGGACTGCGTGGTGTCGAGTTCATTGCGATCAACACGGATGCTCAGGCGTTGCTGATGTCAGACGCCGATGTCAAACTCGACATCGGCCGCGAGTTGACGCGTGGGCTGGGAGCAGGCGCCGACCCTGATATCGGTCAGCAAGCCGCCGAAGACCATCACGATGAAATCGTCGATTGCCTCAAGGGCGCTGACATGGTGTTCGTGACGGCAGGTGAAGGCGGTGGCACCGGTACCGGCGCGTCACCGCTGGTGGCCAAGACTGCGCGTGAACTCGGTGCGCTGACCATTGGGGTGGTCACCCGGCCGTTTACCTTTGAGGGACGTCGACGTGCCAAGCAGGCGGCTGACGGCATTGACGCGCTCAAGAAAGATGTGGACACCCTCATCATCATTCCTAACGACCGGCTATTGCAGGTGGCTGACGGTGAGACGTCGGTGGTCCAGGCATTCGCGCTCGCCGACGATGTCCTTCTGCAGGGTGTGCAGGGGATCACCGACCTGATCACAACCCCCGGACTGATCAATCTCGATTTTGCTGACGTCCGTACGGTCATGAAGGATGCCGGTAGCGCGCTGATGGGTATCGGTCGCGCACGTGGTGAATCGCGCGCACTCGAAGCGGCCCGCTTGGCCATCTCATCGCCGCTGCTCGAGGCATCAATCGACGGTGCGCGTGGCGTGTTGCTGATGTTGGCTGGCGGCAGCGATCTCGGTCTATTCGAAGTCAACGAAGCGGCCGATGTCATCACTGATGCCGCCGACGGAGATGCAAACATCATCTTTGGTGCGGTCATCGATGACTCGCTCGGCGACGAAGTCAAGGTCACCGTCATCGCAGCAGGATTTAACGAGGCCGAAGTGCCGATCGAACAGGCCGGCGCGTTTGTCCGTCAAGCACCGGCACCGCCACCACCGCCGACCGAGACGGTCAGTGCTGGCGCTGCTGATGACGAGGACGAACAAGACGATGTATTCCGTCCAGAACCGAGCCGGCGAGGTGCGCGCGAGCGGATCGTGTTCAACGCCGATGACGACGAACTGGATGTTCCCTCGTTCCTGCGCTGATCAACATGTCGGTTCATGTTGAGCCGGTCGATCTCGTTGATGGTGTGATCGCGTGCTTCACGGGCCGCGACAAGCATTCGGTGACACCAACTGCTGGCGTTCACACGCCCGGTAACGTGTCGCACGCGCGCCCGCATTCGCCGAGCCAACTTGCCCAGACCCGCAACGAGATTGCTGATCATGTTGGCGTGCCGGTTGCGCGGTGGCACTTCATGCGGCAGGTGCATGGTGCCGACGTCGCAATAGTTACCGCGACGACACCATTGGGTATGCAGCTCGATGCTGTCGATGCTGCGGTTACTGTCGAAGCGGATCGGTGCCTAGTCGTGCAAGTTGCCGACTGCGTACCGGTGTTGCTCGCGGCAACGCGAACCGGAGCCGTTCAGGCAATCGGTGTTGTTCATGCCGGTCGTGTGGGACTCGTGGCTGGTGTCGTCGAGGCGGCCACCGCTGCGCTACAGGATGCCGCAGGATCTGCCAGCACGCTGCACGCCGCAGTTGGACCGGCAATCGGTGGTTGTTGCTATGAAGTCCCTGACGCAATGCACCATGATGTCGCCCAGGTGCATCCTGCGGCGGCGGCGACCACAACATGGGGAAGCCCGGCACTGGACCTGCCTGCTGCCGTTGTCACCCAACTGATCGCAGCCGGAGTGCAGACCACGCAGATCGCATCGTGTACCCGATGCGACCCGGAACAGCGCTGGTTCAGTCACCGGACTGACCCGACGACTGGGCGGTTTGTCGGAATGATCGCGATGGACAAACCATGACCGATGTTGCCGCAGACGATCAGATCGCCGCACGCATGCACGCCGTGGGTCAGCGCATCGCCACGGCGGCGGCCGCTGTCGGCCGTTCCGCCGCCGACATCACCCTGGTTGCGGTTTCCAAGACGCATCCGGTGAGCGCTATCGAGGCGGCTTACCGTGCCGGGGCACGGAACTTTGGCGAGAACCGTGTTCAGGAGTTTGTGTCAAAGCGGACTGCCTTGGCCGGATTGTCCAACGTGACGTGGCATTTTGTTGGCCGTCTCCAACGCAATAAGGCGAAAGCTGTTGTCGGCAGCGATGTCCTCGTCCACAGTGTCGACCGTGTAGAACTGCTCGACGCCCTCCAGTCTCGGGCCGAGGCTGCCGAGGTGAATCAACGGGTCTTGGTTCAAGTCAATGTCGGTGACGACCCGGCGAAAGGCGGGTGTGAGGTCCACCGAGTTGCTGACCTGGTCGCCTACGCTGACGGCCTATCGAACATACGGGTCGAAGGATTGATGACGATGCCGCCGCTGCCGGAACCGGGTTTCGCACCTGCGGATGCCGCTGCGCCATATTTCGCGCAACTGCGTTCACTGCGCGATGAACTGCGTGCGCGATATCCACAGGTACGAGAGCTGTCGATGGGCATGTCTGCCGATGCTGAAGCGGCGATCGCGCAAGGTGCGACCATGGTCAGAATTGGAACTGATGTGTTTGGTGCTCGACGTGACAATCTGCCGTCGAGCGCGGAGGTGACGCCATGAGCCCCGGCGTATGGAACCGAACCCTGTCATACCTCGGACTGAAAGAAGATCCTGAACAGGGATATGACGAATTGCCGGAACATTTCGGTCCTCAGGGTATGGCACCTGAATCCCAGCCGGCCGAGCGCCCTCGGCGCAACACTACGCCAATCTCCTACGACGACGGACCTGACGCCTCGATTGCCACCGTGCGGTCGTTGCGAAGCAGTGACGTGCAAGCGTCCCGACCAGGCACAGTTCCCGCCGCCGATCAGGCACCCATGCGTACACCGGTGATCGAAGTGCTGGTGTTCGATGACGTTGAGGCGATCGGTGCTCGTTACCGGACCGGGCAACCCGTATTGTTCGACGCGTCAAAAGCTGACAATGCAATCGGTCGGCGCGTCTTGGATTTCGTAGCTGGCCTGACATACGTGTCACGCGGCAACCTGAGCAAGGTTGGCAATCGAGCTTTTCTGCTGACACCAGAAGGTGTGGATCTGCCGTCTGATGAACGACGGCGCCTCGAAGATCTAGGGTACGACTTCCAGGCGGGGAGAAACGCGTGACCGGCGGCCTACTATGTTTTGTCTTGCAAATTTACTGGTTCGTATTGTTGCTCCATGTCGTGTTCTCATGGATTCCTCGGCCACCGGAACCGCTGCAACCCTTCGTGCGAGGCGTGCGACGACTCGTTGAGCCGTTAGCCGCTCCGCTACGCAAGGTGATCCCACCGCTACGCCTGGGTGGCGTTGCACTCGATCTGTCGATCCTGGTGCTATTTTTCGGTGTGATCTTGCTGCAACAGTTTGTTTGCGTGCGTGGCCTGTAAGCTGACGTAGGTTGTTACCCGGGGACGAACATGCCGCTGAGTGCTAATGAGATCGACGCGCTCGAGTTCAGTGTGTCGTTGCGCGGTTACAACACGCGCGAAGTTGACGACGTCCTCGATCGATTTGCCGCGCAGACCCACCGAACTGACCGTGAACTCGGCGAGTTGCGGGCCCAGTTACACGAAACCGTTACGCAACTGCGGGCTGCCGAGCGCGCGATCGACGACTTGCAACGTCAGCTTCAGCGTGCGCACGAACTTGCGCAGACGGCAGCAGACCAAGCGCAACGTCAGGCCGACGAAGTCGACCAGCTGGTCAACGACGAATCCCAGTTACGCGCCTCCATCGGCATCGAGTTCGAACAACGATTGCAGGCGGCGCGAGCCGAGGCCGATGCGCGCAGTGCCGAAGCCGACCGACGGATCGCTGAAATCGACCAAGAGATCGACCGGCGGGTTGCTGCGATCAATGCCGAAGTCGAAAAACGGATCAAGCGCATTTACGACGACGCGGACGGCCGTGTAACCGAGGCGCGAGCCGAGGCCGAGGTGGAGCGTGCATCGTTGCGGCGCGAACGCCAACGCGTTCACGTTGAGCTGCAAACCTTACGCGATATTGCCACGTCACTGAGTGGCGCTGAGGCTCATGCCGCTGCCAACCGTTTGCAAGCGATGGGCAGCGCCGCCAACCCGCCCGCCCCAGCGTCTGCAGCAGCTCCCGCTGGCGGTCGAACTGCAGCTCCTGTCGACGATGTCGCGGTCGAGCCTGATGTCGACGAGGCACTCGATGAGCCAGTGTTGCCTCGGGCATCGTTGCAGTTGGTTCCTGGCGAACGCGAGGATGATCCGACGCCTGAGGTTCACGAAGTCAGCGGGTTCCGTATCAAGGTGTTTCCCGAATCGGAGTCGAGTTAGGCATTGCCCGGCGCGCTCCCAGCCGTGCGGCACGTTCCAGCGGGTGGTCGCGATAGCCGTACCTGGCGGCCAGCAGCAAGTACAGCGGCACCATGAGCGGGCCGAGGCGTTCTGCTTGGCGCACATGCACGACTTCGTGTGCGAACAATGCCTTCGAGGTTGTCGGCTGTGTTGAAATAACCACTCGGCCGATTGTGTTCGCGTCCGCACCGACGAATCGCAGCAGGGTGCCTGAGAGTCCGCCAGCATTTTCAGCAAGGTAACACTGCTCGTCTTGTCGCCAGTGTGGTCGACTTCCTGCGGCGTACGCTACGACGAAGCCGATCGCCGTGAGCGGTGCTGACCAGATTCTGGCGATCAGCTGTTGGGCCGGTGTCGGCGGTGGCGCGGGGACCCAATCGGCCAGACGTGCGGCGACGTTGCTGTAGATCACGCGGCAGGCGACATCGGCGGTTGCTCCCGCCGGCGGCAGCTCGCCTCGGCGGACCTGCTGCGCTTCGTGCCGCTGGCGTATTGCGCCGACAAGGCCGGCGGCGCTGACCAGCCACAGCAGCGCCCGCAAGCATCGGCGCATCACAACTGTCCGATCGCGAACCGCGCTGTACCGAACAAGCCGAGGTCAACAGCCACGGCATCTGTGGACGGAACGTTGATTGCGACTTTTGTTGCTAGAACTTCACGAGCAATTTCGTCCAGCAGTCGCTGTGATTGCAGATCGTGCGCAAGTTCGTCATCGATCTGCAAGGTGAGTTCAATCCGGGCGTCCAATGCCAGATTCCGGACTTTGCGATGGTCATTGACGGCCCGGATGATGTCGCGTAAGGCGCCTTCGACTTGCAGCTCGCGGGTCAGTGTCGTGTCAAGCGCGAATGCCAGTGCGCCATCGCGGGCTAATTCCCAACCTGTCTTCGGTGTGCGGACCACGTCGATCATGTCAGCGGTTACTTCGGTCGGCGAGCCATCTACATCGATGGTGACAGGTCCGGCCCCGATCTGTTGGGCGATCTGCGCCGCCTCGGACGGTGTGATCTCCCCAATAGCTTGAGCAACGTGTGGTGCGCGTGACGCAAATGCTGGTCCGAGCGCCCGAAAATTCGGTTTCAGCGCGTACGACACGAGGTCCTCAGTTCCACCGGAAATTTCTACCTGCTTGACGTTGAGTTCATCTGCGATGTCGTCGACCAGTTCGCTGAGTCCTGCCTGCTGGTGCTCACCAACGCTGATGAGCGCCCGGCCGAGTGGTTGCCGCACACGGACGCCGCTGTCGTTGCGTGTTTGGCGTCCCAGCTCGACGAGCCGGCGCGCGGTACCCATTGCGCGGCGCAGTTCGTCGTTGCGCCAGCGATCGTCAACCTGCGGAAAGTCGGTCAGGTGCACCGATGACGGCGCCTGCCCACCGGTGGGTATCACCTGCAGATCGTGCCACAGGCGATCGGCGATGAACGGCGTGAACGGCGCCAGTAGTCGAGCGAGCGTCACCAGACACGTGTGCAACGTGTGATATGCCGCCATCTTGTCGTCGGGTGCGTCCGCGACAGATTTCCAGAAGCGCCGTCGATTACGCCGCACATACCAGTTGGACAGGTCATCAACAAATCGTTCGAGCCGTCTGGTCGATGTGGATACGTCGTAGCGGTCAAGCGCGGTATCGACGACGGTGACTACATCCGCGAGTTCCGCCAGGATCCACCGGTCGGACGCGGGACGCTGCTCGAGCGGTGGAGGTGCACCTTCGAGCGAGAACCCGTCAATCTTGGCGTAGGTGAGAAAGAACACGTGGGTATTCCACAGCGTCAGGAGAAAACGACGTACGACATCTTCAAGCAGCTGGTGCCCGACGCGACGGCTGACCCAGGGATTGCCTTCAGCGAACATGAGCCAACGCAGGGCGTCAGCGCCATGCTTATCGATCAATTCCCACGGATCAATGACGTTGCCCGTCGACTTGGACATCTTGCGCCCATCCTCGTCGACAATGTGCCCCAGGCAGAGACACGTCTTGTATGACGAGTCGCCGAACAGCAGGGTTGATTCAGCAAGGAGTGTGTAGAACCACCCCCGGGTCTGATCGATAGCTTCGCAGATGTAGTCGGCGGGGTAGTGCTGCTTGAATTCGTCGACGCCGGTGTGCGGATAGCCCCATTGCGCATACGGCATTCCCCCAGAATCAAACCATGCGTCAGCGACATCCGCGACGCGGACCAGAGTGCCGTTACCGCACGGGCATGGCCAGGTCAGCTCGTCGACATAGGGTCGGTGTGGATCGAGGTCGGACAGGTCCTGGCCAAGATGGCCGGCTAGTTCTGCCCGAGATGCGACCACTTCGACGTGGTCGCACGTGTCACAGCACCAGAATGGCAGAGGCGTGCCCCAGTAACGGTCACGCGACAACGCCCAGTCGACGTTGTTCTCCAGCCAATTGCCGAACCGGCCGTCACGAATGTGGCCCGGGTGCCAGTCGATCGTGGCATTGTTGTCCAGCAGTTCGTCGCGACGCGCAGTTGTACGGATGTACCACGATGGCTTTGCCCAATAGATCAGGGGACGATCGCAGCGCCAACAGAACGGGTACGTGTGACGGTACGTCGTCTGGGCGATCAGCAGGTGGCGGTCCGCAAGATCAGCGACAATGCCGGAATCAGCGTCCTTGACGAACTGGCCCAGCCAAGGGCCCGCCGTAAAGCGTCCTTCGGTGTCGACCGGATTGACGGTCGGTAGTTGTTCACGGCGTCCGATCGACATGTCGTCTGCACCGAACGCCGGTGCCATATGGACGATGCCCGAGCCGTCGGCAGCCGTGACGAAGTCTGCGTACGTGACCGTGTGAACGCCGGGTGTTGCGGGGATATCGACGAAATCAAAGGGTGCTTGATAGCGGATCCCGACTAGTTCGTCTGCGCTGACATTACGGATGATCTCCGCGTGCTCGCCCAGAACCTTGGTGAGCAGGTCGGTGGCGATTACCAGCAGTTCATCGTCGGACCCGAACGCGCTGGTGCGCGCCACGACGTAGTCGATGTCGAGACCAACTGCGCACGCGACGTTGGACGGCAGCGTCCACGGCGTGGTGGTCCATACGACCAGAGATGCGCCTGCATCGGCCAGTGGTCCCGAGATGACCGGAAAGCGGACAAACACTGATGGGTCGTCCACTTCGCGATAGCCCTGCGCCACCTCGGCGTCGGATAATCCTGTGCCGCAGCGCGCGCAATATGGCGTAACACGGAAGTCGCGAAAAATGAGGTCCGCTTCCCACAGCTGTTTGAGACCCCACCACAGGCTGTCGATGTATTCGGGATCCATTGTTCGGTATGGATCGTCGGTGTCGATCCAGAAGCCAATGCGCTCAGTGAGGTCTTCGAAGGCGCTGACATATCGTTGGACCGATTCGCGGCATTTTGCGTTGAACGCTTCGATTCCATACGCCTCGATATCCGCTTTCGAATCGAGGCCGAGTTCACGTTCAACTTCAAGTTCGACCGGCAGACCGTGACAGTCCCAACCGGCCTTGCGCCGGACGTGGTAGCCCTTCATGGCGCGGTATCGCGGGAAAATGTCCTTGAAGACGCGTGCTTCGACGTGGTGGGTTCCGGGTCGTCCGTTGGCAGTGGGCGGACCTTCGTAAAACGTCCAGACGTCGCCGTCCGTTCGCAGGCGCATGCTTTCGGCGAAAACGTCGTCGCGCTGCCAACGACCGAGGACATCCGTTTCGATGGCGGGGAACTCGGGTCGTGGCTGCGGATTTGGCCACAGGTCGGTGGTGCTGCGGGGGGTATCAGAAGGAGCCACGTCGGATCGCTCGTTGGTCAGGTCGTACGGTTGGTTCGGAGCTGGGCAGTCTACGCGTGTGGCCACGCGCCGGGAGCAGCGAACTCTGCTATCTTGCGCCGCCATGCCAGCCCGGAAGCCACTGACGAAGGCACAGCTCAACGCTGTGCGCGAAGCGCTGCTCGAAGAGCGTGCGCAGTTGCTGTCGCAAGTTGAAGAACTTGACGCCGAAGCCGACATCAAGAACTGGCGCGACGCCGGTTTCGACGATGACCCGGCCGACAGTGGCTCCGCCAGCTTCGAGCGCGAAACCGCGCAGTCATTGTCGAATCACGCGCGTGGTTTGCTCACCCAGATCGACGATGCCGTCCGCCGCATCGATGCAGGCACGTATGGAAAATGCGAACGATGCGGCAAACTGATCGAAAAGGCCCGGCTGGAAGCGCTGCCGTACGCCACGTTGTGCATGGAATGTAAGCGTCGCGACGAATCCGGTCGATAGCCGGCGTGGATTCAGCTGACCCACCTCGGCGAGCACAGCTGTACGCGATCGGGTTCGGTGCCGCGGCCGTGCTCACCATCGTCGACCAGATCGTCAAGATCTACGTCGAGCGGGTGCTTGAACCGGGAGTGTTTGTCCCGTGGCTCGGGACCTCCGTCGGCTGGCAGCTGGTCTACAACCCTGGAGGCGCCTGGGGTATCCCAGCGCCGTCATGGTTATTCCTCATCGTGACGGTGGTCGTGGTCGTGGTCGTGGCGCGTGCATTGCCGCGATCGCTCAACCTTGCGCAGGCCACCGCGTTCGGCATGCTCTTGTCGGGCGCACTCGGTAATGTCGCTGATCGGCTGTTCCGACCAGGTGACGGCAGTTTTGGTGGCGGCTATGTGGTCGATTTCGTTGCGTGGGGCAGCTTTCCACGCTTCAACGTGGCGGACTCGGCGATCACGGTCGGGTTTGTGTTGCTGGTGATCGCTGTATGGCACGGCGAACGAACACTCGACCACGATGAGTCATGATGCAGGTCCGCGTTGATCCGCAACACGCAGGTTCACGGATCGATGTCGTCATTTCGGCCAGCCTCGACATCTCGCGGGCACAGGCGGCACGTCGGATCGCTGCCGGAGAGGTGACCGTCAACAACAAGCCGGTAGCCAAGTCATATGTGGTCGCCGCCGGAGATGTCCTCGACATTGTCCACGTCGACCCCGCCGCCTCAGTGGTAGCTCCACCGTGCCCGCCAATCCTGTATCGCGACGAGCATCTGATCGTCATTGACAAGCCAGCCGGGCTGGTCGTGCACACTGGTGCGGGACATGTCGGAGACACGCTTGTCGATGCGTTGCAGGCTGCTGGGGTGCCCCTTGCAGGTGGTGACCCGGAACGGCGCGGGATCGCGCATCGCCTCGATCGTGACACGTCAGGGGTCATGGTTATCGCCGTTTCGACCACCGGATTCGACGCACTGGTCGATGCGTTCGCGAATCGACGGTTGCAGCGCCGTTACATCGCATTAGTCGCTGGCACGCTGCCTGCGGCACAGGGTCGCGTTGAGGGCCCAATTGGTCGAGATCCCCGTGATCGCAAACGATTCGCCGTCGTGTCCGCGGGCAAGCCAGCTGCCACCAGCTACAAGGTCATCGCGACCGCCACTACGTATTCTGGACAACCGCTGTCGGTGCTGATGTGCCAGTTGCACACTGGTCGGACCCACCAGATTCGCGTGCACCTGCGTGAGCTAGGACATCCGGTCATTGCCGATCCGGTGTACGGTCGGGTTGGTCCGCTCACCAGTGATCTCGGTCTAGTCCGGCAGGCCCTGCACGCATATGCATTGTCTGGCCCGCATCCAGTGTCCCGTCTGCCGCTGCACGTTCGAGCGCCCGTTTCCTGGGACATCGCGCAGGCCTGTGCGTTGGTGAACATTGACCTGCCGGGTTTGCTACACGAAGCCGAATCGACCTGGTAATGTCCCGAACAACATGGATGTGGTTTCTTCCCCGACCACATGCATGAGGTGAGCATGCCGGTTGATGCCGTCGTGCCACAGCAACAACTGTTGACCGCGTCCGTCGGCCCGCCGTGGCGGGTAACAGGGGAGTATCTGTGAGCACAGGAGAACGCGACAGCTTCGTCCACCTCCATGTGCACACCGAATACTCGATGCTCGACGGCGCGTCCCGAATCGACGACCTGGTTCAAAAGGTCGCGCGCGACGAACAGCCGGCCGTGGCAATCACCGACCACGGTGTGTTGTTCGGGCTGGTCGATTTCTACAATGCCGCAACTAAGCAGGATGTGCGACCCATCCTGGGCTGTGAGCTCTATCAGGCCATCGGCTCGCGCAAAGAACAGCGCCTTGGCGGCGCTGACGGCCGGCAGCGGTACTACCACCTGACTGCGTTGGCGGCGTCAGACACCGGCTATCGCAATCTGATGAATCTATCGACGCGGGCCTATCTCGAAGGCATGTGGTACAAGCCGCGGGTCGATCGTGACCTGCTCGCCGAACACGCCGATGGAATGGTGGTGTTGAGCGGATGCCTCGGCTCCGAGGTCAACCAGCATCTGCTCGCTGGAGATCTCGCCGCCGCGCGAGATACGTTGGGGACATTCAAGGACATCTATACGGCGGAACGCTTTTTTGTCGAACTCATGGATCACGGCCTTCCGGAGCAGCGCAAGACCTGGCCGCTGCTCGAACAGCTTGCGCGTGAACTTGGACTCCGCACCGTCATCACCAACGATTCGCATTACACCGAACCCGACGACGCTGAAGCGCATGATGCCTTGTTGTGCATCCAGACGGGTTCCCGCATAAGCGACACCGATCGGTTCCGATTCAGTGGACCCGACTACTACGTCACGACCGCCCGCCAGATGCGTGAACGCTTTGCGGACCATCGTGCTTCGCTTGATGCAACGTTGGACATTGCCGAGATGTGCCAAGCATCGATCGAGTTTGGGCTTGACCTGCTACCCAGGTTTCCGTGCCCGGACGGGATGACCGAAGCCGAGTACCTGCGGCAAAAGGTGTGGCAAGGGGCCGCGCTGCGCTACGGGTCGGCTATGCCCGATGACGTAGCGCGCCGCATCGAATACGAGCTGTCGGTTATTGAGCAGATGGATTTTCCGGCGTACTTCCTGATTGTCGCCGACCTGTGCGAGTACGCGCGCGACGCCGGGATTCGCGTGGGTCCAGGCCGTGGCTCGGCCGGAGGCTCGGTAGTTGCGTACTGCACCGACATCACCAGAATCGACCCGATCCGTCACGGGCTGATCTTTGAACGGTTCCTCAATCCCGAACGACTCCAAATGCCCGACATCGACATTGATTTTGATGATCGCCGTCGCGGGGAGATGATTCGATACGCAGCGCAACGCTACGGTGAATCGCAGGTCGCACAGATTGTCACGTTCGGCACGATCAAGGCCAAGTCCGCGATCCGCGACGCGGCACGTGTGCTGGACGAACCGTTCAAAATCGGTGATGAACTCGCCAAGATGATGCCTCCGGCAACCCAAGGTCGAGAAGCCACCCTCACCGAGGCGTACGACAAATCCGCCGAAATGCGGCAAGCGCGCGAAGATCCGACGTACAAACGCGTTTTGGAGACAGCCGAACGTCTCGAAGGACTCAAACGGCAGCACGGAATCCACGCAGCCGCAGTGATCATTGGCGCGAACCCGCTGCCGCAGACGATTCCGCTCCTCAAGACCGACAACGGCGAGATCGTCACGCAGTATGAGATGCATGCCGCCGAAGCGCTCGGCTTGCTGAAAATGGACTTCTTGGGGTTGCGGACGTTGACGGTCATTTCGGACGCCGAACGTCACGTACAGGCCAACCGCAGCGTCGACATTGACCTCGATGATGCCGAACTGCTCGGCGATATGGCCGATCCCGCAACCTACAACATGTTGTCGACCGGCCACACGTTAGGCATCTTCCAACTCGACTCTGGCGGGATGCAAACGCTGGTGCGGCGACTCAAGCCGACCCGTTTCGAAGACATCTCAGCACTGCTGGCGCTCTATCGACCCGGTCCGTTGGGCGAGTCGATGCACCTAACCTTCGCAGACCGCAAGAACGGGCTCGAAGAGCTGCAGTTCGACCATGCCGATCTCGAACCGATACTTGGTGAAACGTACGGCGTGATCGTGTATCAAGAACAGGTCATGAAGATCGCCACCGACCTGTGCGGGTTCACACTCGCTGAGGCTGATGCGCTCCGGAAGGCGGTTGGGAAAAAAGACCGTGAGCTGATGGAAGCTCAGCGCGAGCAGTTCGTCGCCGGCGGCGTCGAACGTGGCTACGACCGCGGATTCGTCACCAATTTGTGGCAGCTCATCGAACGGTTCGCTGAATACGGATTCAACAAGTCTCACACGGTTGCCTACGGCGTGGTCAGCTATCAGACCGCCTGGCTGAAGACCCACTACCCGGTCGAATACATGGCGGCGCTGCTGACTAGCGTGAAGAACAACAAGGATTCCAAGCCGCTCTATCTCAATGAATGCCGTCGGATGGGCATCGCCGTGCTGCCGCCGGACATCAATCGATCGGATGCCGATTTCACGCCGCACGGCGACGAGGTCTTGTTTGGGCTTACCGCCGTACGTGGCGTCGGGCAGGGCATCGTCGAACAGATCGTTGACGCGCGGACTCGCAAAGGCGAGTTCACGGACTTTCCCGATTTTTGCGCCAAAGTGGACGCCAGTGTCCTCAACAAGCGGACGCTCGAAAATCTGATCCTCGCCGGTGCATTCCGCAATGTCGGACATGCACGTCGTGGACTGCTACAGGCATACGAACCGATCGTGGAAGCCGCGCTGGCACGAAAGCGCGCAGAAGCAGCTGGCCAATTTTCGCTGTTCGACGGTCTGGCAACCGACACGAATGCCGACGACGGGTTCGTTGAAGACACCATCATTGGAGACGACGAGTTCTCCAAGTCCCAACTGCTCAAATTCGAGCGTGAGATGCTGGGCCTGTACGTGTCTGACCATCCATTGTTTGGCGTCGAACGCGTGCTTGATGTGCATATCGACACGACGTGCGCTGACCTGCTAGCCGCCTCCGACGGCGCGAACGTCACCGTGGGCGGCGTCCTCACTGGGCTACAAAAGAAGTTCACGCGCAAGGGCGACACCTATCTGGTTGCGACACTCGAAGATCTGACCGGGGCCGTCGAAGTGGTGTTCTGGCCGACCACCTATCGAGTCGCGCACGAAGCTCTCGACGAAGATGCCGTGTTGGTGATTGCTGGCCGGCTCGAATCGCGCGAAGGCAGTGTCAAGCTCACCGCCAACAAGGTCACGACACCAGATTTGTCAGAGGCGCTCGGATCACCGGTGATCGTCCAGTTCGCCGAGCAGCAATGCACGTCCGATGCGATCGAACGGCTCAAGTCGATTCTGGCAAACCATCGCGGACCGGTCGCGGTGCAGTTGCAGGTCACCAACAACGATGGAACGGTCAGGCTCTACCAGCTTGGTGACGACCTGCGAGTCGAACGGCGCGGTGGCCTGTTCGGCGACATCAAAGCCGCATTCGGTCCGGACGCAATCATGGATGTTGCGGCCCGAACCTACGAGCTCAGCAGCGTTTGACACACCACCGGTAGGCTGGATATGCCACACCGGAAGACGTTGATTCTGTGCGATTCCCCGCAACCGAAGGTGCATCATGGCCCGCCTGCGCGTACTCGATCTGCGAGGTGATCGGTCGGACCCGTCCGACCGCTTTCCTCGTCCGCGCGACGAAATGGCGCACGCGAACGAACTGGTTACCGAGGTGATCACCCGGGTCCGGCGCGACGGTGACGACGCCTTGCTCGACTACACGCGGCAATTCGACAATGTTGAACTCGACAGTCTGGCCGTACCACGCGAAGTTCTTCAAGAATCACTCGCATCGTTGGATCCCGGCCTGCGTACCGCGCTTGAACGTGCGGTACGCCAAGTGCGGTGGTTTCACGAACAGGCGCGCCCCAGCGACTGGGTCGACGAGCGCGATGGCATCAGAATGGGGCAGTGGTACCGCCCGGTGAGCCGCGTCGGCGTGTACGTGCCCGGCGGCAAGGCTGTGTACCCGTCAACCGTGGTAATGACCGTAGTTCCCGCATTGGTCGCCGGCGTTGACGAAGTGGTGCTGTGCACGCCGCCAACCGGTGGCGATGGCTACCCAAATCGGGTGATCCTGGCGGCTGCCGAACTTGTAGGTGTGACCCGCGTGTTTGCCGTCGGTGGTGCCCAGGCAATTGCCGCCATGGCATACGGCACCGCATCAGTTCCTGTGTGCGACAAGGTCGTTGGCCCTGGAAATATCTATGTCGCGGTAGCCAAACAGCAGGTGCAAGCCGCGGGAGTGTGAGGCATCGATTCGCTGGCTGGGCCAACCGAGATTGCGATT
>JBBDVU010000056.1:0-5000 GCA_040903225.1 Nitriliruptoraceae bacterium
GCGGTCGCGGTGTTGGCGTCTCGCTGAGAAGCTGCGCTTCGATGAGCTGCCGGAGCGCGCGGAACGCCGCACCACGATGGCTGATCGCATCCTTTTGGTGCGGCAGCAGCTCGGCGTTGGTGCGGCCATCGGCCGCGCTGCTGACAAAGTGCGGGTCGTAGCCGAACCCATGAGCGCCACGCGGTTCCGCGACAACCCGGCCTTCCATCGCTTCGCGGACCACATGTTCAGTTCCGTCGGGCAGCACGAGCGCGGCCGCACAGACAAACCTCGCGGTCCACGGCTGCCGATGTCCCGACAACTGCGCGATCAGCTTGGCGTTGTTCGCACGGTCGTCAGTCGGATGGCCGGCGTAACGCGCGGAGTAGACGCCCGGGGCCCCTCCGAGCGCATCAACTTCGATGCCCGAGTCGTCAGCAATCGCCGGCATGCGCGTGGCAGCAACGCACGCCCGCGCCTTGATGTACGCGTTGGCTTCGAAGGTGTCGCCGTCTTCGATCGGCTCGGGGATCGCGAAGTCCTGCATGGACAGCAGGGTGACGTCGAGTCCAGCCAGGATCGCACGGATCTCTTCGAGTTTGTGCATGTTTCCCGTGGCCACGACAATGCGCGGTCCGGCGACGACACGGGCGGCATCGCTCATCAGTCCAACGCCGCCCGTTGCAGGTCAAACAACTGCGTGCAGCCACGTTCGGCGAGATCGAGCATTGCATCCAGTTCGTCACGCCGGAACGCGGCACCTTCCGCAGTCCCCTGCACCTCGATGAACGCACCGTCGGCAGTGGCGACCACGTTCATATCCACCCCCGCCACCGCGTCTTCGGCGTATGGCAGGTCAACCACCGGCTGACTGTCAACGATCCCCACCGACACCGCCGCAACTTGCGCGACGAGCGCGTGTTCGGCATCGATAGCTCGCAGCGCCCGTGCGAGCGCTACCCAGCCGCCGGTGATCGCTGCCGTACGGGTGCCGCCGTCAGCCTCGAGCACGTCACAGTCGACGGTGAGCGTGCAGTCTTGGAGCGCATCCAGGTTGACGGCTGCACGCAACGACCGCCCGATGAGACGCTCAATTTCCTTCGACCGACCCGAGGGTCCGTTGCGATCGCGTCGGGCTCGGCTGTCGGTCGAACCGGGCAGCATCGAATATTCGGCGGTGAGCCAACCGCCGGCGCCGCGAAACTTCGGCGCACCGTCTTCGTACGACACCGCACACAGCACTTTGGTGTTGCCGAACGTCACGATCGCCGAACCCACCGGATGGCGTTGCGCGTCGACGCTGATCGTCACCGGCCGCAACGCATCCGCTGCCCGGCCGTCCGCTCGCACGTGACTGGTCACGGCACCCTCCAGATATCCAGGTCATTGGCCACATCAATCGGGCCGTGAAACGTCTCCTGCGCTTCGACCAGCGACCGGTGGCGGTCGAGTCCGCCGGCAATGTGCGTCAGGATGAGTTTTTCAACGCCGGCACGCTGCGCGATTGCTCCAGCTGCGCGCGCGGTGAGATGAATGCCAGACGGGTAGGCGTCCGCGTCACCCTGCCAGGTTGCCTCACACAGGAACACGTCGGCGTCAGCAGCACAGGCGACGAGCTGGTCGCCACCGGCACTGTCGGCAGAGTAGGCGAGCACCGCCGTTTCGTGTTCGAAACGCATGGACACCGTCGGAGGCGGATGCACCGAATCGTAGAACGACACGTCCACGTCACCGATCACATGCCGGGATCCTCCGGCCACCGGTTGATGCTGGAACACGTGCGCAAGTGCCTGGCGTGCATCGTTCGACAGCAGTGACGTCAGCGTCTCAACAACTTCGTCGGGTGCGTACAACGGGATCGCGCGATCGAACGTCGGGTCGAACCTGAGCGCATAGAACATCCCGATCAGGTCGACACAGTGATCCACGTGCCGGTGGCTGATGAGTACGGCATCGACAGCACTGAACTCGGCAAAACGCTGCAGGTTGGCGGTCGAGCCGTTGCCGGCATCAACGAGTAGCCGTGTTGTGCCCGTTTCAACCAGATAGCCCGAACAGACCTGCCCGGCCGCAGTGTGTGAACCCGACGAGCCGAGCACGGTGACCGTCAAACCGGACGATGTGGCGGTCATGCCCACAGCGTCCCGGAAATGTCGGTGGCGATCTGGCGGATGTCACCTGGCGCGTACGCGCCAGTGGACAGATATTTCCAGCCCCCGTCAGGTGACACGGCAACGACGTCCGCACCTTGGGGCAAACGTTTGCACACGCGCACGGCCACCGCGAGGCTCGCGCCAGTCGACACGCCAGCGAAGATGCCTTCTTCTTCGGCCAGTCGACGGGTCCATTCAAGCGCTCGCAACGAATCGACTTTGATCCGGCTGTCCATGACGTTGACGTCAAGGACTTCAGGTATGTACCCCTCGTCGAGGTTGCGTAGCCCGTACACCAGATCCCCATACTGCGGTTCAGCGGCATATACGCGGATATCGGGATTCCACGACTTGAGTCGCTTGCCAACGCCGGTAATGGTGCCACCGGTGCCAAGGCCCGCCACGAACGCCGCAATTTCCGGCAGGTCGGCGATGATTTCGGCAGCGGTGGTTTCGTAGTGGGCGAGCGCGTTGGCCGGATTGCCATACTGGAACGGCATGTACACCGACGTGTCGGCTTCGGCGAGTTTCTGCGCCATGCGCACCGACCCGTTGGATCCTTCGTTCGCCGGCGAGAACACCAGCTCGGCACCAAACATCGTCAGCAACTGCTTGCGTTCCTCGGAGGTGTTTTCCGGCATCACACACGTCAGTGGGTAGCCCTTGACCTTGCAGATGGCCGCCAGCGCAATCCCGGTGTTCCCGGACGTTGGTTCGAGAACGCGCTGGCCAGGCTGGAGAGCACCGGAACGTTCAGCCTGTTCGATCAGATACTTGGCGACTCGGTCTTTGATTGAACCGGTCGGGTTGTGCCCCTCCAATTTGAGGTAGATGCGGTACCCCTCAGGGGACAGGCGCGGCAAACCGACCAGCGGCGTGTTGCCGACCGCTTGGGTGATGTCGTCATACCGCATGCCGTGCCGCCGTTCTCAAACCGTGACCGCGCATCAACGCCGTAGGATCACACGCTAGCGTCAGCTGTGGTGTTGGCGTCAGCCGAGTGCGCCCCCAGCGACCGCAGGCATGATCGCGATTTCGTCGTTGGCGGCAACAGGCGTGTCGAGTCCATCGAGATAGCGGATGTCTTCATCGTCGACGTAGACGTTGACGTAACCGCGTAGCTCTCCCGCCTCGAACAGTTGCTCCTCCAGTTCGGGACGGTCAGCAACCAGCGCACGAAACACGTCACCGACGGTCGCACCGTCAACGTCGACCGTCGCGTGCCCATCGGTGTGTTTCCGTAAGACCGTAGGAATTCTAATCGTGGCCATGCAATGCGCCTTACCCGTGGGTTGATGTCAGGCAGATTCGAGGTCGCCACTAGGGCGAGCGGTGCGTGCCCGCAGGATACCGCTCACGCGCTAGCGTTCGAATCGGTCGCATCAACCCGACGCACCTCAACTTCAGTTACGTCGCCGTCGACGATGCGGAAACCCCGGATGTCGGGAGCGTCTCGATCTTGCAGTGTGACAATGAGATACACCGCGTCCGGGTACGCCGCCAGACGGATATCGGTCTGTGACGGGTAAGGGTGCGTGTGTGTATGCGAGTGATAGATCGCCAGGTCCCACTCGTGATCTTCGATCTCACGCATCGCGCGAAGCAGCTGGCGAGGTTCCATCACGTAATAGGTCATCGACCGTTCAGCGTTGTCGATGGGAAAATGTTTGATCGATCCGTCCGGTTGCGTACCGAGCAGGCCACAGACTTCGTACGGAAAGTCTGACCACGCGTGGTCGATGAGCGCGGTCCACGTGTGTTGGTCGATGCGAAACACTTCGCTGCCGATCGCGGTTGACACCGTGCACCCTCCTGTAGCACCAGCGCAGGGTAGGTAGCGCTGCCGAATCAGCCGGTAAAGCTCATGGTGCCCGGCTCGTCGGCCGTGACATTGCCGATCACCGCAGCGCTGTGGTCCGCTGCCAACGCGGCGAGTACATCGTCAGCCGCCGACGGGGCGACAGCGAGTAGCAGCCCTCCTGACGTCTGAGGATCAGCAAGCAACAGCTCGGCCGGCTCACCAACCGCACCACGCAGAAACGGTCGTACGAACGCAAGGTTGCGATGTGTACCGCCGGGAACGTGGCCAGCAGCGATGAGCTCGTCGACGCCGTCAAACTGCGGTACGGCAGCCACATTGACGTCGGCCGCGACGCCGCTGGAAATCAACATCTTGTGCAGGTGGCCGAGCAGCCCGAAGCCGGTCACGTCGGTCACCGCGTGCGCTCGCGCAGCGCGTGCCACCTGCGCGGCAGCGCAATTCGTCATCGTCATGGACGCGACCGCGGCGTCGAACACGGTGTGGAGCGAACCACCAGCGGCGATCGCATCGGCGTCCAGTCGTTTGACCGCAGTCGTGACCGCACCGGTGCCCAACGGCTTGGTCAGAATGAGAACATCGCCGGACTTGGCTCCCCGATTGGCGGTCACCGCATCGAGGGCGGCTTCACCGATAACTGCCTGTCCATACACCGGCTCGGGGCCATCGATCGAATGGCCCCCGCCAACAATCCAGCCGTTGTCAGCAGCGGCGTCAGCACCGCCTGCCAGAACCCGTGACAGCAGGTCGAGTGGCAACTCATCACGCGGCCATACGGCGATCGCCAGTGCGAACAGTGGTTCACCACCCATCGCATAGACGTCGCTGGCGGCGTTGACGGCGGCGATCCTGCCCCAGGTATACGGGTCGTCCACGATCGGCGAGAACACGTCCACGGTGGCAATCAAGGCACGACCGTCGGGACGACGCCACACCAGCGCGTCGTCGCCATCGTCGCTGCCGACCATCAGGTCGGGATGACGATGCGGGGTCAGGGGGCGCAGAACCTGCGCCAGGTCATCCGGTCCGAGTTTGCACGCTCAACCGGC
>JBBDVU010000057.1:0-28808 GCA_040903225.1 Nitriliruptoraceae bacterium
GGCCATTCCCGCGACAACCGTCAACAACACGACGCGCAGGACGACGTTGTAACCAACCGCACAATACCAGGAAATCCCGTCCGGTGGGGGTACAGCAAGCCCGCCGGCGGTGTAGACAACAATGGCAAGCAACATCACCAAAATCAGGAAGTTGGTCCCACAGCGGACATGCAGGGTCGAGTAGTTGTCGACATTGGCGGGTTCGAGGACTTCGCCGTGCTCCCAGGCCGCGATCGTCTTGTGCTCGGCTCCGTGATACTGAAAAACACGACGGATGTCAGCCATAAGCGAAATCGACCACAGGTAGGCCAGGAAGATTGCGATCCGCACCACAGACTCGACGATGTGGAACCAGACGCCATCACCCATGACGTCACCAATGAGCGCGTCGACACCCTTGGTGAGTGCGGACGGGGTGAAGATGAAGATCCCAACGAAGATCACCAGCGCTATAAACATCGAAACGCTGGCGGCCGCTCCCGAGGTCTCCGATTGCTCTTCTTCGGGTGTTGCTTGTGTCGCCGAGATGCCGAGCGCCTTCATCCCGATCGACAGGGAATCGACGAGCGCATAGCACCCGCGAATCATCGGCCACTTCAACCAGCGCCGACGCTTCGGTGCATCAGACACGGGATGGCACTCGAGCCAGATATCTCCAGTCGGCCGGCGGACCGCAACAGCCCACCGGTCAGCGCCACGCATCATCACACCTTCGATGACTGCCTGACCACCGTAGTAGTGCGGCGCCATCTCCATCGGGTCAGTGCTGGGCGAAACTGCTGGCACCTGTGATTCGTCGTCGGGCACGAGGAACTCTCTGGTTGCAGCGGTCAGCAGGCGGCTGCGGTCAGATGATTCGGTGTGACCGCGATCGGCGCGCCTCGACGACGCGGGCTACTTCGGGGTAGGACCGGCCTTTTCGAGGCGCCGACGGAAGCGGTCAACCCGGCCACCGGTGTCCACCAACTTCTGCTTGCCGGTATAGAAGGGGTGGCATTGGTTGCACAGCTCGACCGAAATTGATTCGACCGTTGCCCGGGTCGTGAACGAACTGCCGCAGGAGCAGGTCACGGTCGTGGTCGTGTAGATCGGGTGGATTCCTTGCTTCATCGTTGATGCTCCGTCGTCAAGCGTTATTGCACTGGCTCATGAGACTTGCCGGTGGTGGCCACAGCGAGGGCACCCGGTATTGTGGGATACGAAGAATTGCGTCTGCGGCCGGCGGCGCCGAATGCGGCGCTGATCGCCACAGATGGTAGCAACATCCGCCAACTTGGAGCCGCCACCTACGGTGTGATGGTTGCGTGCTCAAGCACCGCGTCAACGAATCGACGATCGCCGTGTGACGCAATGGTGGAACGCTCGGGCGCATCGGACCGCCCGGCAGCCACCGCCAGGAAGGTGGCGATATCGAATGCCACATGCGCGTCAGCTGGACCTGACGCGTCGGCTGGACCTGACGTGTTGACACGCCCAGTCGTGAAATCGATCTGCAGGTCAGCCACACCATCTACCTGGACATCTATCACCCGGTGGTGCTCTGGTTCCAGTCGATTGGGTAGCTCAGCGGCCCAGGCACGTGCGATCAGTTGACAGGCCACCTGCAAGTGTGGGCCATCCACGCCGGGCAGCGCCCCCGTGGCGCGGCGTATGTCATAGGTGTGGCATGTCATGTCAAACACTCGCTGGCGCAGCCACTGCGACAAGCGCATCGTCACGCCGCTGACCAGCGTCGCGTCTTGCGCCAGATCATCGTCGGTCAAGGACCGCAGTTGCGCCAACCGGCGTGGCACCGTGGCTGCCAACTCTGCAGCAAGCTCGTCGTGCGGCACGCCGCGGCGGGCATGTACGGCGTATTCGACCCGTTTTGCGTACGGACTGCGAATGTGCGGCAGATCTTCGGGAAGCTCGACTCGCGCAGGTGGGTCACCCAGCAGGTACCGCTCAACACCGACGACGTGCGCGATCTGGTCGTGCACGTCCCAGCCAGGACAACCGGTAGGTGTCGACCAATCCTCGTTCGTCAACGTGGCGACGGCATCGCCCACATCGTCGAATACCGACTGGTGGGCAGCAACGTGAGCTTCGACCTGTGGCGACACCGTGTGATCCTTTTGCCGCTACTGCAAGTTTGACTTGGCGATCATCTGCAAGAACTGCGCATTCGATTTGGTTGCCTTGAGCTTGTCGATGAGCAACTGCAGTGCAGCTTCGGAGTCCATAGTCGACAACAGCCGTCGTAACTTCCAGATCGTGGCCAGCTCGTCGGGCTCGAGCAGCAGTTCCTCGCGCCGCGTGCCCGACGCCTGAATGTCGATCGCCGGGAAAATACGTTTCTGTTCCATGCGGCGGTCAAGCCGCAGTTCCATGTTGCCTGTGCCCTTGAACTCCTCGAAAATCACCTCGTCCATCTTGGAACCAGTATCGATCAGGGCACTGGCAATAATCGTCAGGCTTCCACCATGCTCGATATTGCGTGCTGCGCCAAAGAAGCGTTTCGGTGGATAGAGCGCCGCCGAATCGATCCCTCCCGACAGAATGCGCCCGCTTGCTGGTGCCGCCAGGTTGTAGGCGCGTCCGAGCCGGGTGATTGAGTCGAGCAGAATCACGACATCGAGACCGGCCTCGACGAGCCGTTTGGCTCGTTCGATGGTCAGTTCGGCGACCTGCGTGTGATCTTCGGCCGGCCGGTCGAACGTCGATGAGATCACATCACCCTTGGTCGAACGCTCAAAGTCGGTGACTTCTTCGGGGCGTTCATCAACCAACAACACCATCAAGTGCACTTCGGGGTTGTTCGCCTCGATGGCGTGTGCAAGCTGCTTGAGCACCGTGGTCTTACCGGCTTTGGGCGGTGAAACCAACAGTCCTCGCTGGCCCTTGCCGATCGGCGCGATCATGTCCACCAAGCGCATGGCGATCGGCGATTTCTCCGACGTCTCCAGCCGCAGCCGTTCGTCGGGAAACAGCGGAGTGAGATCCTTGAACTCGGTGCGCTTGGGAAGTTGTCCGTCTTGCGGCACCGACGCGCCCTCGATGGTGTCAACACGCGCGAGTGCGGGGAACTTGTCATTGTTCTTATTGCGTCGGATCGGTCCAGACACCCGATCACCACGCCGCAGGTCGAAGCGACGCACGAACGACTGCGAAACATAGACATCTTTGTTTCCAGCCAGGTAGCCCGTGACCCGAAGAAATCCGTACCCCTCGGGCAGCAGGTCCAAGATGCCCTCGCGAACCTCGGCGTCGTCGAGGTTCTCCTGCTGCTGGTTGTTACCGGGCTGACCACGGCCTTTGCGACGCCGGTCTCGCTTGTTGCTCCCGGACCCATCATCGTTCTGGTTAGGACGTTGGCCACCCGCACCCGACGAACCACCCTGGTTTGCGCGGTCACCCTGACTACGGTCGCCCTGACTACGGTCACCCTGGCCCTGACTGCGGTCACCCTGGCCCTGACTGCGCTGGCCACCCTGGTCACCGCGACCGTTCAACTCGCGTCCACCGTCACGCTCGTCGCGGCGGCTGCCACTGTCCGAATCTCCTTGAGAGCGGCTGCCGTCATCACTGTCACGCCCGGATGAACCCGTGTTGGCGCCGGTATCACCTGCACCGGGCCTGCCCGGTGCAATCGCCTGACGCGAGCCGGCAGTCGACTCGCCGCCGTCGCCCTCACCGGTCTGGCGAGTGCGCACACGGCTACGAGCGTCGTCGTCACCACCGGCGTCGGTTTCTCGCCGCCGGGCACGCAGGCGCTGGGCGTCATCGGTATCGACAGATCCAACATCGTCACTGGATTCACGGAGGTGCCCATTCGTTTCCGACCGTTCAGGACGTTGATCGGAACGAGTGGTGACGCCTGCCGCCGCCGATGAAGTCTCGTCGTTGGATGTCCAGCCATCGAGGACCACCTGCTTGGCGGCCTCCGAGCGCTCGTCGATGATGAGATCGACCAGGTCGGCCTTGCGCATCCGTTGATATCCCTGCAACTCGAGGGTGGAAGCGATCTCACGCAGTTCGGCAAGTGCTTTCTTCTCGAGCAAGCTGCGGTCCATGTGTTTCTCCGTCGCCGTTCCAAGCGAATCGACCATGTTGGTTATGACGTGATGATGTAGTGCGGTGATCGTGTCGGGCAGATCGCGGTTCTAGGCCTGCTGGTAGCGCTGCCAGTCGGCGAGAAATCGTTCGAGGCCGGCGTCGGTCAGCGGATGCTTCACCATCTGGCGAAATACCGACGCGGGCATCGTGGCCACGTGCGCACCAGCACGTGCCGCGTCGACGACATGCTGCGGATGTCGCAGTGAGGCGGCAAGCACCTGGGTGGCGTATCCCTGGACGTCGTAGATCTCACAGATCTGCTCAAGTAGCGCAATGCCGTCGTTGGCAATGTCGTCGAGTCGCCCAAGAAATGGTGACACGTAGGTTGCCCCAGCGCGCGCAGCCAGGATCGCCTGTGTGGGCGAAAAGCACAATGTCACGTTCGTCTTGGTGCCTTCGCGTGCGAGCGTCGCGCATGCCGCGAGGCCCGCGGGAATCAGTGGCAACTTGATGACCACGTTGTCCGCGATCTCACGTAACTTGCGTGCCTCGTCGAGCATCCCATCGGTGTCTATAGACACGACCTCTGCGCTGACATCTCCATCGACCTCCGCACATATGCCAGCGATCATCTCGACAAAGTCGAGACCCTCAGCCGCTGCGAGCGACGGGTTGGTGGTCACGCCGTCGAGCACGCCCCAGGCGTTGATCTCACTGATCTCCGCGAGGTTCGCCGTGTCCAAGAAGAGCTTCATTCAGTGCTCCGATGTGCGCCGGGAACCGGGTCTCGGCGCAACGGGATTGCGATCGTCGATGAGTGCAGGCAATTGCTACGTGCGAAATGCCTACTTGCAGCTGGTTCCATCGTGGGGGTCTTGGCTGCGTCGCATCACGCGGCGGCAGGAAGACAGGACGACGGAAGGTGTGCAAATGTCCCGAGATGTTTCCCTAGTCCCGCGTCTCGTGCTGATCACCTGCCGTTGGCGCGGTGGCCGTTCGGTGGGGACATCACAAGTGTACGGGATTCTCGGGTAACGACACCATCATACTCGCATCCGGGGACACTGCACGCAATTGGTTCCTCCGGCATAGCCGCAGCCGCCGGTCGGGCACACCAACGCACCAGACAGATCGACGTCGACCGCAGTTGCCACGAATCCGGCCACAGTGGCCAGCTGGGCAAGTTCGTCGATCTGATGCTCGCGTCTGGCCAGCATCGCCATGACCGACGGGCCAGCACCGGACAGCCACGCATGCACGCCCTGATCGCGCAGCCGCTTGAGCAGCTCACCAGATGCGGGCATGTGCGCTGATCGTGCCGGCTCGTGCAGTCGATCACCGACAGCAGCATGGTCGATCTGCCAGCTCCCGATCATCGCGCCGACGGTATGGCCAGCTCGCGCAAGCTGATCCACAACGTCACCTTGAGGCAGCCAGTTCGACAGCTGAGCTCGAGCCTGCTCGGTGGATTGGCGTGTCGACGGTACGAAAATCACCGGCTGCAACCACGGCGCTGGGTTGACCCGCCGTACGGCCAGACGCCGATCATCAGTTTCGGTGCACGTGACAAAGCCGCCCAGCAACGCCGGACCGACATTGTCCGGATGGCCTTCGATCGCGTTGGCCAGCTCCACCAGCTCAGTCTGGGCGACCGACGCGGCGGTGACAGCACGCGCCAAACTAATACCAGCAACGATCGCAGCCGACGACGAACCCAATCCGCGCTGCGCCGGGATGTCGTTGGCGACCTCAAAAGCAATCGATGGAATCGGCAATCCGTGGTGGTCACAAAACGCTACAAACGAGCGCCAGATGAGGTTGTCGTCTCCCGTCGAGAATTCGGCGGCGCCTTCGCCGGTCGAGCGCACACGCGGCGTACCAGCCTGATGGTCAACGGCCGCTACGAATAGATAGCGCGTCACAGCGATCCCGAACGCATCGAACCCTGCCCCGAGATTGGCCGATGTTGCTGGCACACGCACGGCAAACCGCTGTTCGGTCATGCCAAGCCCAGCGCTTCGGCAGCGATATCCACGTCAGCATCGATGGTCGGCGGCTGAGCCGCTCCCGCGATTGCCCACTCAGGGTCTTTCAGTCCATGCCCGGTCAGCACACATGCAACGATCTGGCCGGGTTCGAGTTCGCCGGCGGCATGCAGTTGGAGCAATCCCGCGACCGACGCGGCCGATGCGAGTTCGGCGAACACGCCATGTTGGGCCAGTAGCCGAAACGCCGTCATGATGTCTCGGTCAGTGACGGCTCGGATAGAACCTCCGGACTCGTTCGCCGCATCGACTGCCTGCTGCCATGACGCAGGATTGCCGATCCGAATGGCCGTCGCGATCGTCTGAGGCTTCTCGACGGGATGGCCCTGCACAATAGGTGCGGCACCGGCCGCCTGGTAGCCACGCATGACCGGAAGTTGTTCGACCAGACCGTCGGCGGCATATTCCCGATATCCGCGCCAGTAGGCCGTGATATTGCCGGCGTTTCCCACTGGCATCACGTGCACGTCAGGCGCCCGGCCGAGCTGATCGACGATTTCCCAAGCGCCGCTGCGCTGCCCGTCGATACGGTAGGGATTGACCGAGTTGACCAGTTCGACTGGATAGTGGTCGGCCAGTTGGCGACAGATCGTCAGCGCCTGGTCAAAGTTGCCGTCCACCTGCAGCACGGTTGCACCGTGGACAAGCGCCTGCGCGAGCTTGCCCAGCGCGATCTTTCCCTTGGGCACGATCACCCCGCACGTGAGTCCTGACTTGGCCGCGTACGCGGCAGCGGAAGCCGAGGTGTTGCCAGTCGAAGCGCAGATGACCGCCTTCGCACCACCTTCGGCTGCTTTGGTGATCGCCACCGTCATGCCCCGGTCTTTGAACGAACCGGTCGGATTCGCCCCATCAAACTTGAGGTGGACCTCGCATCCGGTCTGTTCGGACAGTTGCTCCGAGTAGATCAGTGGCGTCCCGCCTTCACACAACGTGACGATCGGTGTGTCGCCACTGATCGGCATGCGGGCACGATACTCCTCGAGGATGCCTCGCCAGACATGCGGCTGGGTGTCCGTCACGATCCGAACGCCTCGGACTCGACACGCATGAAGCTGGCAACACTGCGAACAACCGGGGTTTCCGCCAACCCGGCGACGGTGGCGCGCAAGTCTGCTTCGCGTGCCCGATGCGTAATGAGCATGAGCTGCGCGGACGCACCGCGACCTTCCTGCCACACTTGGGCGATCGAAACTTTGTGTTGGCCGAATACCTGCGCGACCTGCGCGAGCACACCGGACTGATCGTCAACATCGAGCAGCACGTAGTACTGCGTCTGCAGGTCATCGATCGGCCGCAACATCTTGGGACGGTGTTGCGACTCCGCGGCGCCACGCGCGGTCTGCAACAAGTTGCGACTCACATCGATGACATCACCGACAACGGCTGATCCGGTTGGTAGCGCACCTGCGCCACGACCGTAAAACATGAGTTCGCCAGCGGCGTCTGCCTCAATGAACACCGCATTGAACGAATCTCGCACGCTCGCCAGAGGGTGCGTCTTCGGGAGGAATGCCGGATGGACACGCACGGCGACCCGGCCGTCGGTTTCGCTCGCGATACCGATGAGTTTGACGACGTAGCCGAGCTGATCGGCCACGCGAATATCGGTTGCCGTGACATTCTCAATGCCTTCGCGATACACGTCGTCACCATGCACCGCAGTGTCGAACGCCAACGAGGCCAGAATCGCACATTTGGCAGCGGCGTCATGACCCCCGACATCTGCTGTCGGGTCCGCTTCGGCATACCCGAGTTGCTGCGCTTCGGTGAGCGCCTCCCGGTAGTCGACGCCTGCTTCAGTCATTCGAGTCAAGATGTAATTGGTGGTGCCGTTGAGTATTCCGATCACCCGGGTGACGCGGTCTCCAGCAAGGGACTCTTTCAGTGGCTTGATGATGGGAATCGCACCGGCGACAGCCGCTTCGTAGGCGAAGTCGACACCGGCCAATCGTGCCGCTTCGTACAACTCCGGGCCTTGCTGGGCAACCAATTCCTTGTTTGCTGTCACGACCGGCTTGCCCAGTTCGAGTGCGCGGCGAATCCAAGTGCCGGCCGGTTCGATCCCACCAGCGACCTCGACCACCACGTCGACATCATCGGCCTCGACAACTGCCATCGCATCGTCGGTCAGTTCGGCATCACCCAAGTCGACATCGCGGGGACGTGTGAGATCACGCACCGCAATTCTGGTGACTTCGAGTCTGGCGCCGGTGCGGGCCGTGATGTCGTCGGCCGGCCGGTGCAACAGTGCCAGCACACCACCTCCGACGGTGCCACAACCCAGCATGCCGATGCGGATGACTCGATCCACGATGTTGTTGCCTTACTCCTCGAGAGTGGGTGCCACCAGGCACATCGGTAATCCTGCTCGCGCACGGGCGGCACTGATAGGGCGCGCTTGGCAGCCTAGCGTTGTGCCCGCTGGCAAGCCGAGGCGCCGCATGACTGCCCCGGCCGGCGCGTCCGGGTGCGGCCACCGGCTACTCCAGTGCCACATCCCGGCGGACGAGGTCGTCGAGCGTCTCACGGCGCAGCAGCAATTGCGCACGACCGCCAGCAACCAGCACGGCCGCGGGTCGCGGCAATCGGTTGTAATTTGACGCCATGGACTCGGTGTACGCACCGGTTGCGGCAACGGCGAGCAGATCGCCTTGGGCGAGGTCACTCGGCAACGGGACATGTTCTCGGATCACGTCTCCTGATTCACAGTGCTTGCCCACGACCGATACGGCCTTGGGGGTGGTCTCGCTCAATCGGCCAGCGAGCGTGACCTCGTGCTCGGCGTGATACAACGCGGGACGGATGTTGTCCGACATTCCGCCGTCGACACTGACCCAGGTCGTCAATCCCGGCAGGTCTTTGACGGTTCCCACTTCATACAGCGTGACTGTCGATGGCCCGATGATGGCTCGCCCGGGCTCGACGATCACTCGGGGACGCGGATACGCCAGCGCTTCACAGCGCTCGGCAACCGCAGCCAGAACCGCGGCCCCGTATTTTGCGACCTCGACCGGGTGATCCTCATGGGTGTAACGGATCCCCATCCCCCCACCGAGGTTGAGTTCTGCAAGTGCGATTCCGAACTTCTCGCGCCAGCGGGCCAGCATGTCGAGCATCACCTCGGCGTTGGCAACAAACGGATCTGCCCCGAAAATCTGTGATCCGATGTGAGCATGTACGCCGCGCACGTCAAGATGTTCGCAAGCGAGCGCATGCTCCAGCGCGCGGTCTGCCAGTCCGAGCGAGAGAGTGAAGCCAAACTTGGCATCGTCATGACCGGTGCGCACGTACTCGTGGGTGTGCGCGTCGATACCGGGAGTTATGCGCAGGTGCACCGGTATGGTCACGCCACGCTGCCGCCCGATCGTCTCAAGCCGGTCAATTTCGGTGAACGAGTCGATGACGATCCGCCCAACACCATGAGCTACCGCGGTGTCGAGTTCCGCAACCGATTTGTTGTTGCCGTGAAAAAACAGTCGTTGCGGGTCGATGCCTGCCACAACTGCTGTGTGCAGTTCTCCGCCGGAGGCGACATCGACGAACAGCCCTTCGCTGACCACCAGCTGGAGCAGGCCCACGTTGCACCACGCTTTTGACGCGTACGCGACGTCGACACCCTCGAAACCCTCGCGATAGTGGCGACAACGGTCGCGGACGTCCCGTTCGTCGACGATCCACAGTGGCGTACCAAACTCGTCGGCGAGTTCGGTGACTGGGCAATCGCCGATAGTCAGCACGCCGTCGTCATCACGGGTAGCAGTTACAGGCCAGGGTCCGATCACGTCACATCCGTTCAGGTGCACTCACACGTAGCAGGGCCAACGCGTTGGCGAGCACCTGCTTGGCCGCAAAGGCGAGCCAGTAGCGCGACCGGCCAAGAGCAACCGCATCGAGATCTTCGCCAGTTTCAGCACCTTCGACCAAGACGCGACACTCGGTGTAGAAGCGATGGAACGTTCCCGCTAGTTCTTCCGCATAGCGTGCCAGCCGCTGTGTGGCCCGTAGCTCAGCTGCGTCGGCGACAACGATCGGCAGGTGTGCCATTGCCGCGAGCAGTTCCCGTTCTGCCGGGTGGGACAGCAAACTCAGGTCGACATCACTGATCGTGCCATGATCGAAGCCCCGCGCATCAGCAGTGCGAATCAACGAATTGATGCGCGCATGTGCGTACTGGACGTAATAGACGGGGTTTTCCATGGATTGTTGCGCCACGAGTGCCAGATCGAAGTCGACCTGGGTGTCGAGTCCCTGGCGCAAGAAGTGGTACCGCGTGACATCGACGCCCACCTCGTCGAGAACTTCGTCAAGGTCGATCGTCTGCCCGGCGCGCTTGGACATCCGCACCGGTTCGCCGTCGCGCAACAGGTTGACCAACTGTCCGATGCGGATCTCGACCCGATCAACTGGTATGTCCAAACAGGCCGCAGCCGCGTGCAGTCGCGCGACATATCCATGATGATCCGCGCCGAGCAGGTAGAACAGGCGATCGG
The DNA here is from genome assembly GCA_040903225.1 of Nitriliruptoraceae bacterium. Lineage (GTDB taxonomy): Bacteria > Actinomycetota > Nitriliruptoria > Nitriliruptorales > Nitriliruptoraceae > JBBDVU01. Next base: position 10,574 of record JBBDVU010000057.1, read on the forward strand.
ACCGCGACCACTTGTCGCGCAGATAGGCGCAGTCGGCAGCAAAATAGGTCGGTCGTCCGTCAGAGCGCACGAGAACCCGGTCCTTGTCGTCCCCATGCACAGTTGTCGTGAGGAACAAAGCGCCGTCATCCTCGTAGGTCCTACCGCCGGCGCGCAGCTGTGAGATGGTCGCGTCGATCGCCCCGGAGTCGTGCAGACGCGCTTGCTCAGAAAACCAGACGTCGTAGTCGACTCCGACGCGATGCAGCACGTCTTCGATCCGTTGGCGCATCTCCGCAACTCCGAGCGCACCGAGCTGTTCCGGATCGGCATCGTCGAACACCTCATCGCCGTGGTTTTGCCGCAACACGGCAACGATTTCGCCGACGATGGCACCACGGTAATGGTCGTCACCTAGCGGCTCATCGAGCGCGACCAATTGCAACGATTCGCCGAATCGCCGGACTTGTTCACCCGCATCATTGACGTAGTATTCACGGACGACGCGATGGCCTGTCGCCGCCAGCAGTTCAGCGATGGCATCACCGGTCGCGGCCCACCGGCCAGCGCCAACATGCAACGGACCAGTCGGATTCGCCGATACAAACTCAACATTGACGACCTCGGCGTCGTCGCTGGTGGCGGCGCGACCGAAATTGTCAGCTGCCTCGATAACTCGCTGCAACAGGTCGGCGTAATAGGCGGACGAGAACCGAAAATTGATGAAGCCTGGGCCAGCAATATCGACATCCGCGATCATTGGCCCAGCGTCGAGCTTGTCGACAATGGCTTCAGCGATCGCGCGTGGCGGCTTCCCGGCAGGCTTGGCCAGCCGCAGCGCGACCGTTGTCGCCCAGTCACCGTGGTCGGCCAGCTTCGGCCGCTCGAATTCGGGATCGAAGTCTGGCAACCCGGCCGCAGCAATTGCGTTGCGAACACGCCTGTCGAGCTGGGCGAGCGCGGGATCGTGAGCTTCCGGGCAAACCATGAGGTGGCGATAATCCTTGGATGCGGGTTGCGCGATGTGGCACAACTTGGGTGCATGCCACCGACGCGCAGCGACGATGTCATGACATTCGCGCGCAAGCGTAACGGTCCATGTGGCACCGACCGAATAGCCACCGTACCCGTGGTACGTTGCCAGCCATTCCGGCCGCGTCGTTTTGCCCCCGTAGCTCAGTGGATAGAGCACTGGCCTCCGGAGCCAGGTGCGTAGGTTCGATTCCTACCGGGGGTACCGTCCACGAACGCCAGCATTGGGGCGATTTCGGGGAGTTGGGCGCACTACGCACCGTTCGTAGCAGCATCTTGGCGACGAAGCGGGTCGCTCCCGCCGGTAGCCCACCTGCACGACCGTGGTGGTGGAGAGCGCGTCATGCAGGCAGGTACCTCTCAGCGACCTCGCTCCAGACGCGGCGCACGAGCACCGATAGCATGGGGTGCATGGTGGATCAAGCGCTCCGTAACCGGATCGATCAGTTGAGCCAGGCCGACCGGCTCGAACTGATCAGCGAGCTTTGGCAATCGATCGACGCCGACGAGCTGGATGTCACCACGGCAGAGCGCCGCCTGCTGGATGACCGACTCGCGGACCTGCACAACGACCCGGACGCTGGACGCCTGTGGGAGGCGGTCGAAGCCGACCTGCGCAGCCACGCTCGGTGACACATCGGATCGTCGTCCGGCCGGCAGCCGAGCAGGACATCATCGACGCCGCTGACTGGTACGCAGCACAGGCACCCGAGCAGGTCGATTGGTTCCTCGACGAGACACATGCCGTGATGAGCCGCATCGCGGAGTCACCCCGACTGTTCCGCGCCGTCTACCGAGACGTCCGCCGCGCAGCGCTACAGGTGTTCCCCTACCTCGTTTGGTTCGTGCTAGACGACGACGTCGTGTGAGTCCTCGCGGTAACGCACTACCGTCGTGACCCTGACTACGTCCGATCGCGGCGCGACGACTGAACCCGCCATCGGCCACGGAGCGCGATATGGACGCATCCGACAGCTTCGACCGTTCATGGTTTATTCGCACGCCAGGTGTGAGCCACGACGCAGCGACCTCGGCAACAGTCCACACGGACGCTCGTGGCCGCCAGGTCGCACCTGACCTACTCGCGCTCATGGGCGACACTCCCCTGTTGGCACTCAACCGGCTCTCGCGCGATGTGCAACCAACGCTGCTGGCCAAACTGGAGATGCTCAATCCAGGAGGCAGCGTCAAAGACCGCATCGGCATCGCCATGGTGGAAGCTGCCGAAGCGGCTGGGATGCTCAAGCCTGGCGGCACGATCGTTGAACCGACCTCGGGCAACACCGGAGTTGGTCTGGCAATTGTGGCGGCACACAAGGGGTATCGGTGTGTGTTTGTCGTGCCCGACAAAGTGAGCGACGACAAGATCTCGCTGATGCGTGCGTACGGCGCGGACGTCGTGGTTTGCCCCACCGCCGTTGAACCCGAGGACCCGCGGTCCTACTACTCGGTTTCTGACAAGCTGGCGTCACAGCCCGGGGCGTTCAAGCCGAACCAGTATTTCAACCAGGCCAACCCGTACGCGCACACCCTGTCGACGGGACCCGAGATCTGGCGCCAGACCGCCGGCACCATCGACGCGTTCGTGTGCGGTGTCGGCACCGGCGGGACAGCAACAGGCGTTGGGAAATATCTCAAGCAGCACAAGCCTGAGGTCGTCGTGGTCGGTGCAGATCCTGAAGGCTCGCTGTACTCCGGCGACGTCGTGCATCCCTACCTGGTTGAAGGAATCGGGGAGGACTTCTGGCCGCCGACATTCGATCCGCAAATCGTCGACGTCTGGGAGCGGGTCAGCGACCAAGAATCGTTTGCCATGGCACGTCGCTGCACCCGTGACGAGGGCTTACTCGTTGGCGGCTCGGCCGGCACGGCGTTGGTAGCCGCGCTGCGCTATGCGGCTGATCAGCCCGCCGATGCCACAATCGTGGTGCTGCTACCAGACTCTGGTCGCGGTTACCTCTCGAAGCTGTACAACGACACGTGGATGACCGAGCACGGCTTCTACGATCACACCGCGGCAGCCGGAACGGTCGAACAGATGCTCACGGCGAAGGCCGGAAGCCTGCCGCACCTGGTCCATTTGCATCCTGACGAACGGGTCGCGCAAGCCATCGCGCTGCTCAAGGAGTTCGGCGTGTCGCAGATGCCGGTGTTCGTAGACGGTGTTCACGACAATGCCACCGCGAACGACATTGTCGGGTCCGTGCGCGAGAACGCTTTGCTGGATGCTGCGCTGCGCGATCCGGGTGTCATGCACAAGCCGATCATCGAAGTGTTGCAGGCCCCGTTGCCAACGGTCGCTTCTGACGCCCCGCTCAACGACGTCCTCGCCCAACTCGCCACTGGAGCCCCCGCCGTGATCGCGCTCGACCACGGTCGTGCGGCAGGCGTGCTCACACGTGCCGACGTGCTGAGCTTTCTCGCAAGCTGACGCGCAGCGCCAGTGGGGTTTGCACCACGACCATGCAAGGAGGACGCGATGGAATTCGAAACACGCGCCATCCATGTCGGACAAGAGCCTGACGAACTCACCGGCGCGGTAACCGTCCCCATCTACCAAACTTCGACATACGCGCAGTTGGGCGTCGGGCGCGATCGAGGCTACGACTACGCCCGTACCGGCAACCCCACCCGAACGGCACTGGAGACGTGCCTTGCTTCGTTGGAGGATTTTGACGAGGCCGTGTGCTTTGCTTCCGGCATGGCCGCCGAAGATGCCGTCTTTCGCCTGCTCAACCCCGGGGACCGGGTGCTTCTCTCGAATGACGTCTATGGCGGAACGTGGCGCCAACTAGCGCACATCCACCAGCGATTCGGTATCGAGTTCGCCACGGTCGCCATGACCGATCACGCCGCGATACGCGCAGCAATCACGGACAACACGCGGATGGTGTGGGTCGAATCGCCATCAAACCCACGCCTTGACGTCGTCGATCTGGCCGCGGTGGCTGACATCACCCACGAAACGGGTGCCCTGTTCGTCGTCGACAACACCTTTGCCACGCCGTACCTACAACAGCCTCGCGCGTTTGGGGCCGACGTCGTCGTCCACTCGACGACCAAATATCTCGGCGGGCACTCCGACGTCGTCGGCGGCGCCGTGTGCACCGACGCAGTTACCGCACAACAGCTGCGGTTCCTCCAAAACGCCGTCGGCGCAGTCCCGGGACCGTTTGACGCCTGGTTGACCCTGCGCGGTATCAAAACGCTCGGCGTACGAATGGACCGACACTGTCGCAATGCAACCGCGGTTGCCGCGTTTCTCGATGAGCACCCTGCAGTGATCGAGGTCGCCTATCCAGGACTCGAACGCCATCCTGGGCACATGCTGGCTGCCGCTCAAATGCGTGATTTCGGCGGCATGGTTTCGTTTCGCGTTGAGGGCGGTCGGCAGGCTGCAATCCGCGTCGCCGAACACACCCGCCTGTTCTTTCTCGCAGAATCACTCGGTGGCGTTGAAAGCTTGATCGAGCACCCTGCGGCCATGACCCATCAGTCCGTAGCGGATACCGAACTCGCGGTCGCCGACGACCTCATTCGGTTGTCGGTCGGGATCGAACATTCGGGTGACCTCATTGCCGACCTCGAGCAAGCGCTCGGTTGAAATCGATCCACCGCGCCTACCGCCTTCTACAACCAAATCTCGCGTGCGCTGAGCGCACGCATTGGGCTTGCGGCTGCCGTATCACGACCGAACCCTTGACAGACAACGGATGCGCGTTACCGTTCTCGGCATTAGAGAAAAAATTCACAAGCTCTGGATATCGAGAGCAGGCCACACCCTGACCGACGGCGGCAGCCAGGCCGCATTTGATGCGCTGACCGAGCGCGTCCTGACATTTTGACACCCGCGCATGCTGCTGCGTACAGCGCAGCCAAATAGGAGACAACATCATGGATTGGCGTAGCCGCGCCGCGTGCATCGACGAAGATCCCGAACTCTTCTTTCCCATCGGGACAACCGGTCCTGCCGTTGAACAAGCCGAAGCCGCCAAGCGGATCTGCGCGCGGTGCGATGTCCGTGAGGAATGTCTCGAATTTGCGATTGCGTCCAACCAGGACGCCGGCGTGTGGGGCGGGTTGACCGAAGACGAGCGCCGCACGCTCAAGCGAGCACGTCAGCGCCGCCGTCGGATGGCAAGCTGACACGTATCTGCGTGTCCTCGTCGGATGGCAAGCACCGGTCGGATCTACGATTCAACCCGAGGCGCTCGCTGGTAGTGGTAGCAGCGCTTCGCACGTAGTGCCGCCTTCCGGCGATGTTCGCATGACGTCGAGCGTGCCACCAAGTTCACTTTCAACCAGTGTCGACGCGATGCGCAGGCCAAGCTTGGCGCCCTCGTCGAGTTGCCAACCTTCTGGGACACCGACACCATCGTCTGTGACGGTGACCAGCAACGACGTCGGGCGTCGCTCAAGCCGAACGGTTGCAGTTCCCCCTCGCTGAGCAAAGCCATGTTCGACCGCGTTCTGCAACAGTTCCGAAACGACCAGCGCCAGTGGCGTTGCAACATCGGCGGGCAGCTCACCGGCCCCCGGTATCACGTTCATGGTCACAGGTCGTTCTGGGTCGGTCAGGCCAGCTTCGAGCATCTCAATTAGCCGCCCAGTCACCTTGTCGAACGACACGTGCTGGCGTGAGTCTTGCGACAAGGTTTCGTGGACCAACGCGATCGATGAGATCCGACGAACCGATTCAGCCAACGCTTCCTGGGCCTCGGCCGAGCCGAGGCGGCGCGACTGCAGACGTAGCAGTGATGCGACGGTCTGCAGGTTGTTCTTGACACGGTGATGGATTTCCCGAATTGTTGCGTCCTTGAACAGCAGCAGCCGTTCATGTCGCCGCAAGTCGGTCACCTCGCGCAGCAGCATCAGTCCGCCGAGAACTCGGTGCTGTCTGGTGAGCGGGATCAGCCGTCGGTAGACGACCGTGCCTCGAGCTTCGATCTCCGATTCGTACAATTCGCCATCGGCCAATGCCTCCAGCAAGCGAGCGCTGTCCGGATCGTCACCCAAATGCCGGCCGACAACGTTGTCGAGCACGCCGAGCCGTCGGTATGCACTGACGGCGTTCGGTGACGCGTACGCGACCACTCCGCCCGGGTCGAGCCGCATCATGCCGTCGCCCACCCGTACCGACACGTCACGTTCGGGCCGTTCGGCGGCAATCGGGAACGCACCCTCGGCCATCATCTGCGAAAGGTCGTTGGCGACCTGCAGGTAGGTCAGTTCGAGTTGGGAAGGGCTGCGCACCATCGACAGGTTTGCTTCACGGGTCACCACCGCGATGATGTCGTCATCGAATCGCACCGGTACCGCGTCTTCGCGTACGGGCAGACCCGACGACCAATCAGGATCGGAGTCACGAACAATCTTGCCCGTGGTGAACGCTTCGGCCACGGCAGGTCGTTCTTCAAACGTAAACCGCCGGCCCACCAAGTCCTCGCCATAGATGGTCTGCGCTGTATAGGGACGCATCTGCGCAACGACAATCAACTCATCGCCGTCACGACAGAACATCAGCAAATCCGAGAACGACAGGTCTGCCAGTATTTGCCAGTCGGCCAGCAGGACATCGAGCGTGTCAACTGCCGCGTCGTGCAAGCCAACGGGCAGTTCAGCGACGTTCCGCACGGACGACAATTGTCGCCCTAACGCTGCAAGAAGCGCTGCAGCTGCTGAACGGGAATAGCTTCGTGAATGTAGGCAAACGCCCGCTTTTCGATGTCACGCGCCTCGGCCATCGACAATCCGAGGGCCCGTGCAGTGTCGGCGAGATCATGCGGATGACCATCGACTAGTCCCATGCGCAACTCGAGCACCTTCCGCTGCGTCTCTGGCAGTCGTCGCAGGACACGCTGCAGCGGTCCGGCAAGCTGTTGGACCGTCTCGTCGACCCCGTAGTTGCCGCGATCACTGCGCGCTCGGCCATCACGCTGGCCGCGTTGTGTGCCTGCCCCGCCGGCGGCAGGCGGCTTGCGACCATCGCCACGACCTGCAGCCCCACGGCGGTTGCCGCGTGGGGACGATGTGCCGTTTGTGGATGAAGGAGGCATAGCGCTGCAGCGTAGCGTGCGGTGCTCGAATCGCCGGTGGCATCGACACCGGTGTGCGCAAACAATCGCCTGCTTGACCATCAACCGCGATGCTTGGCCACCCACGCAAGTGTCGTCGCCAAGCCCTCTTCCAGCGGAGTCCACGGCTGCCAACCAAGCGCTTCGCGAGCTTTCGAAAAATCGACACAGCTGTGCCGGATCTCGCCAACACGAGCCGGTGCGCGCACCGGATCATGGCCGTAGCCCGTTGCGGCCGCGAGCGCACGAAACAACTGGTTGATGCTGACCCGTTGGCTGGAACCAACGAGAAACCGGTCAGCAGAACCACGGTCGGCAGCCAGCACGAACGCGTGCACCACATCGTCGACATAGACGAAGTCGCGGGTCTGTTCGCCGTCACCATAGATGGTGCACGGCTGCCCAGCGAGCATCCGCTGAGCAAACGTGGCGACCACACCGCCTTCGCCTCGAACCGTCTGGTGCGGCCCGTAGACATTGGCCAGCGTGAGCGCGGTCCAGTCGAGGTTGTGCAAGAGCTGGTATGTCGCCAGATAATCCATCGCCACACGCTTCGACGCACCGTATGGCGACAACGCCGGCAGCGAAAAGGTCTCATCGATCGGCAACTCTTCGACGCTGGGTTCGCCGTACGAGCCGATCGAACTGGCATAGACGACCTTGCGCGTCCCAGCACGCACGGCTGCTTCCAGTACGGCCAGGGTTCCCAGGACATTGATTGCCGCGTCGTGCAACGGATCTTCGACGCTGCGCCGCACGTCAACTTGTGCCGCGAGGTGGAAAATCACCTCGGGACGGAGTTTGTCGCACAGTGGCTGCAAACCACCTTTGCGGATGTCGAGCCGATCAAATTCGAACCGTCCGGGATACCGCTCCCTCGCGGCTGCAAGGTTGGCGAGTGAACCGGATGACAGATCGTCGACACCAACGACCCGATGGCCATCCTCGAGCAGGCGGGCAACCAGATTCGAGCCGATGAAACCCGCCGCTCCGGTCACCAGCACTGGCCGTTGATCCATCAACTGTCCTCCGCCAAAACCTGCTCGATCCGTTCCAACAGGCTCGGCGGTGCACTGTCGACACAATCCCGTCGCACGATCGCACGCAACTGTTCCTCAAATGACACGCGTCCGGTACAGGGGAAGCACTCGGCCAGATGGTCCCGTATGCCTTCGAGACGCTCAGATGGCAGTTCGCCATCGAGATACGCCTCGAGTTCAATCAGCGCACCCTGGCATCGCCCTGCTGGCCCGTGCCCCTGCGGTCCATCAGCGTTCACCGCGCCTGGCTCTCCGGCGTCTGTCAAGTCATCGGTCATGCTCGTCCCTCCGCGCCATCGACGAGCAGTCCTCGCGAGCGTGCATAGTCCGATAACGCCTTCTGCAACGTTCTTCTTCCCCGGTGCAGTCGCGACATGACGGTACCAATCGGCGATTCCATGATGTCAGCGATCTCCTGATAGGAGAATCCTTCGACATCCGCGAGGTAGACGGCCATACGAAACGTTTCGGGCAGATCCGCCAACGCCTGCTTGACCTCGTCAGCGGTGAACATGGCCAGCACTTCGTGCTCAGATGAGTTAGAACCCGCCCGCATCAGGTCGTCATAGAGCGAATAGTCGTCGATCTCGTCCTGCAACGTCTCTTGCGGGCGTCGCTGGGCCTTGCGATACATCGAGATATAGGTGGTGTGCAGCACCCGATACAGCCATGCTTTGAGGTTCGTGCCGGGCTCGTACTGGTGGAACGACCGGTAGGCCTTCGCCATCGCTTCCTGCACGAGATCCTCGGCATCGGTCGGATTGCGGGTGTAGCGCAGTGCCGTCGAATACAGCCGGTCCAGGTACGGCAACGCTTCGCGGGCGAACACGTCGCGTCGTTGCCGATCGGTCAACGCGCGGCGTGCGAACGACGCTGGCGACGGTTCCACAAGCAACCTTTCCACGTAGACGCGGCAACCGGAGCGTCGATCATGTCCATCGACGGGAGCATACGAAACCATCGGGTGCTCAAATACATGAAACGATATGAAACAACTTGAAAATATTCAGAAGCTGTGCTTGGCTTCGTGCCGTCGGCCGCGTTGGCGGCCCGGCAACGAAACGGGGGGAACCGTGTCTGAACATCGTGATATGCATCGAACGCATCCCGACAGCCGTCTACCGGCTGACTTCGACGACGGACCAGGCAGGTCGACACTCGATCCGCCGTGGTTCGACGATCACAACGACGGGTATCAGCAGCGACGACGCCGCTGGCTCATCATTGCGGCCGCGATCGTTCCATGGGCAGTTGTGCTCGGGTTACTCGTACTCCGTGGCGGAGGCGATGTTGATGCGGTCGGTGAACCGTCAGCATCGTTTTCTAGCAGCGCCGATCCGCAGCAGCATGACCGCCAGCACCCAGCGGCCGCGGGCAGCGAACTGACAGTCCACCAACTCCAGGGCAACTGGCGATCGACACCTGGTGCTGACGCGGCCGCCGCCGTCGCCACCATGGTCGCGCGCTCCTGGATTACCGGTGTCGCACCGCAACTTGACCTGATTGGCAGGCCCGACACGCACGCAGCGATGTATGCGGAGCATCTGACGGTCGAAGCCATCGAACAGATCGATCAGACGCTTGCTGTGGTCACCTTGCTGGCATCGGTCTTCGATGGGGAACTGCGCGTGGCCATTCGCCGTCTGGCCGTACCCATCTGGACGGGACAGAGCACGGTCAGGCCCGCCGGACAACCGTGGTGGTTACCCGAGGTCGAATTGGACTCGGCGCCGCTCTCCGGCGAAGTGGTTGATGATCCGCAGCTGATACTCGCGGCCGCCGAAGCGATCAGCGCTGCCGGCTACCAGAACGTCGAACTGACACAACTCGAACGCACCGATGCCTGGCCTTGGCGGGCGACGGTGCGGGCGACGACACCGGCAGGCATGCAGGTCACCACGCCGGTCCTACTTCGCCAGCATGTTGACCGGTTCGTGGTCGCTGGCACGGTGCTCGACAGTGAGCATGGACAGCCGGCCAACGCGAATCTCGGGATCGGGGGGTTCCTACCATGAGTGTGACGACAGCGCATCCTGAGGTGTCCGCTGCCGCCAGGCGCCAGCTGCCGCGACAACCATCGAGGAGACGCCCCGCCAAGCCGGACCCGGCGCGCTTGGCAGAGCTGGTTGTCGCCACATGGTTGGAAGTCCGCGCCGGCCGCCGGCCGTTGAGTCAGATCAGAGCACTGTTTGCACCTGCGCTGTACCGCCAGCTGTGCGGCCAACTCGAGCCGGTTCGTTCGGGGGTGGTACTGCCGTCGCGGATCCGGTCGGTCTTCAGCTGTTCTCCGACACCAGCGACGTTTGAAGCATCGGTCCTGGTCGAGCAGCCACAACGAGTAACAGCCATCGCGGTGCGTATCGAACGCCACCAAGGCGTCTGGCGGGTAGTCGAGATGACTGCGCCGGAGGCTGGACTACGCCCGCTGGGAACGGCACTGGCTGACATCGACGACGACCAACCCACACCGCGCTTGAGTGCGTGACCAAACATCGGACCGCGATGTCTGGTCACGCGCCGTGGCAGCGCTTGAACTTCTGGCCGCTGCCGCAGGGGCACGGATCGTTGCGTCCGACCTTGTCGTCAACGGTGTGGGTGCTGCCGGCAGCCACGCGACGAACCGTCGTCCCATCACCACGTCGCTCGACACTCCTGCCAGCAGCGTCGGTTGACGTCGCACTGCCCGTGGACGCGGCCCGATACGTCAGCTCCTGCTCGCCGACCGGTTGTCCCAGCGGAATCGCTGAGGCAACGCGGTCGGGGGTCGGTGCGGCACCATCCGCCGCCGAAGATTGCTCCTCGCCGGCGGGGGTGACAGGTTGTGGTGCCTCACTGGCCGGCGGCTGCACGCTGACCGTGATGGGTACCCGGTAGAAATAGGTGACCGATTCTTCCTTCACCCCCGACATCATGGCAACAAACGAGTCGTAGGCCTCGCGTTGATACTCGGTCAACGGATCACGTTGCCCGACGGCACGTAGCCCGATGCCGTCACGCAAGGCATCCATCTCGTACAAGTGCTCGCGCCACTTGCGGTCGACGACGGACAAGATGACGCGTCGCTCGATCTCGCGCATAATTTCGGGCCCGCCAACTTCGGCCTCCCGGCGTTCGTAGGCTTCGAGCGCATCGCTGTACAGCGTGTCGACAAGCGACTCCGTAGTCACGCTCTCCAAGTCGACCTGTGCGAAATCGACCGCGTGGTCGTACATCTGCTCTACCCGCACCGCCAGGCCGTCGAGGTCCCATTCTTCCGGGTAAACCCCAGCCGGGCAGTGTTCGTCGACTAACGCTTCGATGGTGTCACTGAGATACTTCTGTGCAAGCTCTTCGACCGCGTCGGGGTCACCCTCGATCAGCCGCTGCCGCTGTCCGTAGACGACCTTGCGCTGCTCGTTCATGACGTCGTCATACTTGAGGACGTTCTTGCGGCGATCGAAGTTGAGGGACTCGACCTGCCGTTGGGCATTCGCGACTGCGCGCGTCACCCACTTGTGTTCAATAGGAATATCTTCAGGAATGTTGAGCCGGGTCATGATCCGGTCAACAGCGCCAGCATTGAACAGTCGCATCAGGTCATCCTGAAGCGACAGGAAGAACCTGCTGCCGCCAGGGTCGCCCTGACGTCCGGACCGTCCACGTAGCTGGTTGTCGACCCGCCGAGATTCGTGACGCTCAGTCCCTAGGACAAACAGGCCTCCGAGCGACTTGACCTGTTCACCTTCAGCTTGACATTGCGGCTTGTACCGCTCGAATGCCGTAGCAAACGTCGCGTCGATTTTGTCTTGCGACGCGTCAGGTCCCAGCTTGCGAACGTCGTACTTGGCCATTTCTTCTGGGTTGCCACCAAGGACGATGTCCGTACCACGACCGGCCATGTTTGTGGACACCGTGACTGCGCCGAGCCGTCCCGCCTGCGCGATGATGTCGGCTTCGCGGGCATGGTTCTTGGCGTTGAGCACTTCGTGTTGGATACCCATCTTTGTCAGTGTCTTGGCGAGCCGTTCAGATTTTTCGACCGACGTCGTGCCAATCAGCACGGGCTGGCCTGCTTCGTGCCGATCACGGATTTCTTCGGCGACCGCGTCGAACTTTGCGTCCTCAGTCTTGTAGATCAAATCTGCGGCATCCTCACGAACCACCGGGCGATTGGTCGGAACCTCGACGACACCAAGCTTGTAGATCTCAAGGAACTCGACCTCTTCGGTCTTGGCGGTTCCGGTCATGCCGGCGAGCTTGGCGTACGTGCGGTAGTAGTTCTGCAGGGTGATCGTGGCCAACGTCTGGTTTTCTTCCTTGATGCGCACGCCCTCTTTGGCTTCGATCGCTTGGTGGAGCCCTTCGGAGTAGCGCCGGCCTTCAAGAACTCGGCCAGTGTTCTCATCGACGATCTTGACGTCACCGTCAACAACGATGTATTCACGGTCGCGTTTGTAGAGGTCCCGCGCCTTCAGCGCATTCTGGAGGTGGTGGATCAGGGGCGTGTTGACCTGTTCGTAGAGGTTGTCAACACCGAGCAACTTCTCGACTTTGGTAACGCCCAGTTCGGTCACCGCGACCGTGCGTTTGGCCTCATCGATCACATAGTCACCGGTCGCCTCACCCGGGCGGTCGCCCTCAACACCCCGTTCAAGATTCGGAACGACGCGACGCGAAAAGATCTTGTAGAGATCGGCGGACTGCGCCGCCGGACCCGAAATTATCAGGGGCGTGCGGGCTTCATCGACGAGGATCGAGTCGACTTCGTCTACGAGCGCCATGTAGTGGCCGCGCTGGACTTGCCGTGCCTTCTCCCACGCCATGTTGTCGCGCAGGTAATCGAAGCCAAACTCGTTGTTGGTCCCGTACGTGATGTCGGCCCGGTAGGCGTCACGTTTCTCGTCTTTAGTCTGGCCGGAGTAGACAACGTCGACGGTCAGACCCATGAACCGGTGGATCCGGCCCATCCAGTCGGCGTCACGTTTGGCGAGGTACTCGTTAACGGTGACGATGTGGACGCCGCGTCCAGTCAACGCATTGAGGTAGACCGGCATCGTCGAAGTAAGGGTTTTACCTTCACCGGTTTTCATTTCGGCGATATTGCCGTCATGCAGCGCAGCACCACCGAAGACTTGGACGTCGAACGGCCGTTCGCCGAGGACACGCCAGGCGGCTTCGCGAACGGCCGCAAACGCCTCAACCTGCAGATCGGCCAGCGATTCACCGCGTTCGAGACGCTCGCGAAATGCAGCGGTCTTGGCCTGTAGCTGCTCATCAGTCAGCTGCCAGTATGGCTCTGCCAGCTCGTTGACCTGGTCAACAATGCCCTGCAGTTCTTTGGTTTTCCGGCCTTCACCGGCACGCAAGACTTTGTCGAGCACACCCATCGCTGTTGTCTTCCCTCGTGACCATCGCCGCGGCGTTGTCCAACGGCCGCAGCGATGGTACGCGAGGTTGTCCGGATGCCGCGGGCGGCATCCGGACTAGGCCATCCGCGGGCCCGCGCCTGCCGCAGCCATGAGCCGGGGCTTCTGCACCCGCCGGGTCTTGAGCTTGCGGACCTGGCGGGTGATCTTCTTCTCGACGCGGTCGATCGCCGTTATCGGATCGGGTCCTGCCGCTGAAGCCGTTAGATACTTCTTCTTTGCGTGAAGCACGACTTCGCATTGCACCGAATCCGCGATACGCGGATTCTTCTCTTTCGAGAAGATCACTTCCATATCGATGAAGTGATCGAATAGACGGCGCACGCGCGACAATTTGGCGATCGCCTCCTCACGCACGTGGTCTGGGACATCGAAATTCTTGCCCTTGACAACGATCCGCACGGCCCCTCCTCATCGACGGCCGCGTCCGCAGACGCGGGTCACGGTGGCCACGCCACAACCTGACGTGGCTGCTCCACCGCGCAGGAGCGGCGCTTTCGCGAACGTTCCCGTACGCGGTGCACACCATCCGGTTGTCACACAACCGGACTCCGACCGGGGCTATCGGTCCCTCCGGGGACAACATCCCCGGCCAGGTTTCGACCGTATATCCGCTACTCGTGTTGCGCAATGACCTGGGCCGACAAACTTGGGGTGGCATCCGCTCAGCGTCGACCATCTGCCCGGGCGATCGCGCAGACGACAATGCGACCGGCCCCGGCGTCCGCGAGCACTCGTGCGGCTCGGATGACCGTTGCCGCGGTTGTGACCACATCATCGGCGAGCGCGACCGTTGCACCGTGCAGAGACCACGGCTGTCCATAGCGGTAGCTATCACCGTTTCGTGTGGCCCTGGCGTCGAGCAGGCGAATGCTCGGCACACCCGTGCGACCCGAGACCACGTTGGCGATGGCCTCGGCATGGTCGCCACCACGGCGACGGGCACGCTTGGCCGGTGTGGTCACCCAGGTCACAAGGTCAACATCGGGCACGTCGATGGCGACGCGGTCGGCGAGTCGCTTCGCCAGGTGCGGCCATGCCGCATGCGCCCCGGCCAGTTTCGCAGTCCGTATCGCTGCAGCAACCGGACCGTCATATTGGTAGGCGGCGACGGTCGCGGCGATCGGTATGTCGACGGGAATGCACGCGTGCAATCGCGCACCGACCGTGGCGCATCGGGAACAGGAAGGCTCATTGAACTGCACCTGCGCGTAGCAGTCCTGGCACCAGATCGCGTCTTCGCGGCTGAGACAACCCAGGCAGCGTGACGGAGCGATGAATTCGGTCAGACCGGCGACAAGCAAGCCCAGAGCGTCTCGGCCACCGGTGGTCACGGCGACTTCTTGACAGCCCGCCCCTTCTTTGCCTGGTCGACCAGCATGATCGGAATTCCGTCATTGATCGGATACTGCAACGCGCACCCGGTACACACCAGGACATGGCGACGTTCCTTGTGGACCAGTTCCTCCCGGCACGATGGGCACACAAGAATGTCGAGCAGGCGTTCGTCGAGCATGCAACATCCTTTGCCGTGGCTGCCGACAGCCTATGAGATGTTGTTGTGTGCCTGTCGCCGACTCGCGTTCTGGCTGGGGATGGTATCCGAGCGTGCGAATCGGCTACGTGAGCAGCGCAGTGACGTCGCGGAGTAGATCATCGAGGATCCGACGATCCGGCGCTTCTACATTGACTCGCAACAACGGCTCGGTGTTGCTTGGCCTGACGTTGAACCATCGGTCGCCCAGGTCGACGGTGACCCCATCTTCGTGATCGACACTCCCATGGTCAGCGTAGGACGCCACGACGCGTTGCAACGCAGCCGCCTGATCCACGACCCGAAAATTGTGCTCACCTGACTGCACATACCGGTTGTAGTCGGCCGTGAGTTCTGACAGCGGTCGGCCCGATCTGGTGAGCGCTTCGATCAGGAGCAATGCCGCGATGACGCCCGAGTCGGCCCGATAATTGTCGCGGAAGTAGTAGTGCCCAGAGTGCTCGATCGCCATGATCGCGTCAGTGTCAGCCATGGTGGCCTTGATGAATGAGTGGCCCACCCGTGTTCGACCAGCCTGACCGCCAGCACGCACGATCGTTTCAGGGACAATTCGTGAGCAGATGAGGTTGTACAGGACGGTCGCACCGGGATGTTTGGCCAGCATCCGGTCAGCCACGATCGCGCCGACGACCGACGCATTGACGATGTCGCCGTGTTCGTCGACTGCGAACACCCGGTCGGCATCGCCGTCGAACGCCAGCCCGATAGCGGCATGATGCTCAACCACGTGTGCCTGCAAGTCGCGCAGGTTGTCAGGGTTGAGCGGATCTGCCGGGTGATGAGGAAACGACCCGTCGAGCTCGAAGTACAGCGGACGTGTGTCGATCGGGAGATCGGCGGCAACCAGCGGCCAGATGTGGCCACCCATGCCGTTGCCGGCATCGACCGCGACCACAATCGGATCCGACGGATCGAGGTCAACGAATCGTTGGACGTGCTCAGCAAACTCGGCGTCGAATGATCTACGAGCAACGAGGCTGTCGTCGGGTGTAGCTGGCAGCGGCAATGCCGCAAGCTGGCGTGCACGATCGCCGATTGCGTGCAAACCGGTATCGATCGCGATCGGAGCAGCACCAGGCCGGCACAGCTTGATGCCGTTGTACTCGGCGGGATTATGGCTGGCGGTGAACATCGCACCAGCGGCATTGAGCACGCCAGACGCAAAATACAGCTGATCGGTCGATGCCAACCCGATGTCGATGACCTCGGCCTGACGGCTGGTCAGCCCGTCTATGAATGCTCGCGCCAAACTAGGCGAAGACGGCCGCATGTCTCGACCGACGACGAACCGGTGGGTGGTGCCGAGCACGTCGGCCGTGGCCGCCCCGAGATAGAACGCGACCGGCTCAGTCACGTCAGCGTCGACGAGACCGCGAATATCGTAGGCCTTGATGATCCGGTCGAGCTGCGACGAAATCTGTGTCATCGATCCCCTGGCATCGTGTCGACGGCAGTGCTGGCCCCGGTCACCAGGAGGTGGCGAAAGCGCATCCGTTGAGGGTATGTGCGCGCTTGCCCGCGGGTTGTCGCGCCACGGCATCAATGGTGGTCGCGTGGTGGCGGAACGTGAGCGTCGGCCGTGACGCCAACCGACGCGGCATCAGCGGTGTGGCATCGACGTCGTGCTGTCGCAAGGTGTCGACGTCGAACGCGTCACTGCCCATGACGTCCGCGTCTGGCTTGTAAGCGACGGACCTTGGAGAACCATCATCGTCCACGTTCCGCGCGTCGACGCCGAAACTTGCCGCTTCGGTTCGCGCCGCAGGACGGATACCTAGCGGTGCTGCGGCGGTGGAAGGCCGGATATCCGGCCTTCCACCGGGCGCAGCTTCCCCAGCATGACGCGACATAACCTCGGTGACACGCCTCGGTCCGTTCTCGGGCGCGGACGGAGGGATGGCACGCAACGCTGCCGCGAGCACGGCAACGGTGTGCTCGCTCCCAAGGTCAGTCGGGGTCACAGGTGGGGACGTCGGAATGCGTTCCTCATCGGGCCGCCGATCGCGCATCCGCCAGCCGTGAGGAGGTCGCGTCCGGCCTGCATGGGCCGAACACAGGTCATATGCCTGCGGGTCCTGCCGGTCACTGAGCGCGTCCAGCCACGCTTCTCGTCGCTCATACGCGAAATTCAGCGTCGCACGCGCCGGCGACGGACATCCAGGGCGTGCACACGGACGTTGCGCCACACGCGACAGTGGGCGAACGACAGCGTCGTACGCCGGCTGTGCGGAACGCAGGGCAGCGGACATGGCACATACGCTAAACAACATCCGTGTTATTCGCCAACATGTCTGCCGTTGTTCGAGGTCTTCGGGACACGCACGAACGACGTGTCTCGCCTGCGGTATGGTCGGCGGCCGATCCGAGCGCCGACCCTACGCAAGGCAACCATGGCCCGTTGTGACCGCCACGGCCGGCGACGGCGTACACCCGTCGACGGCAGCCGCCGACCGTTCGATGGCTATCGTGCACGCAGCGGCACTAGCTTTGAACGTGTTGTCGCAGCGGCGATGGCGTCGTTGCCGGATGAGGTCATCACCGAACTCGACAATCTGCACATCGCTGTTGCCGAGGTGCCACCCGAAGATGTCAGCGATTCCGACAATGGCGTTCTGCTCGGACTCTACGAAGGGGTCCCGCGCACCGATCGTGACTTCGATGCGCCGCTGCTGCCCGATCAGATCACGATTTTTCGCCGGCCACTCGAGATCCGGTCGCGGTCGCGTGCCGAGCTGGCGGACAACGTACGTGACACCGGCGTGCACGATATCGCGCATCATTTCGGGATCGATGACGACCGCCTCGACGACCTGGGATGGGCGTAGTCGCGGCCGGTTCACAGGCCAGACCGTCACCACCGACGCGGCAGGCGGCCGTGTCCCCCGCGAACTCGTGCCATGCCCTAGTCACGCCAAGTAGCCTTGACACCCGAAGTTCGGGCTGAACTTCAGGCTGCGGTAATCCTTACGGACCCGACGCGTCTGCGTCGTCGGTCTCGCCGTCGGCGATCTCGGTATCGCCATTTGCATCGTCGGCCGAAGTCGCCGCATCTGCTTCGCGTGTCCCCGGCACAGCGGCGGGAATCCGCGTAACGCGGCCGGTTCGTGCCGACGGCGGAGGCGCGACCGCATCGGCCTCATCGCGCAGCAC
>JBBDVU010000058.1:0-4894 GCA_040903225.1 Nitriliruptoraceae bacterium
GCAATCCCGCGCCATAGACCAGACTAGGCGAAGCCTCCAGGCGCACCGCCTCTGCTATCGCAGCGCGGCGGAGCGCGCAGGGTAGCACCGATATGGGCGTTAGATTTACGTTATGGACTTGAGCGAACGCATCGTGACCGCCGCGCCTGCGGCCATGCAACGACCCGTACGGGTCGTTGTCAAGACGGCCTCATCGGCCGTAGCGGACCGGTTGCCCGGACTGGCCGCCGAGATCGCCTTCTGGGTGCTGCTGTCGTTGCCAGCGCTTCTTTTGGCGGTTGTGGCTTCCTTTGGCTTGATCGGTGACTGGCTTGGCCCCGACTGGCAGGATCAGCTCTCCGAGCGGGTGAGCGAAACAGCAGGACTCGTGCTGGCCGACAGCGTCGTCGACAACACCATCCTGCCAGTGCTCGACCAACTGCTCGAGGGCGGCGGCGTCGGGCTCGTGTCGATCGCATTCATCGCCGCTGTGTGGACCGCATCACGTGCCGTCAAGGTTGTGCTGCAGACCGTGACGATAGTCTCGGCGCGCGCTCAGCTTCGTGATGGCTGGAAGGATCGGTTGATCGGGTTCGGTATCACCTTTGCAGCGATGCTCTCAGGCATCGTATTCGCGCCGATCTTGCTCGCCGGGCCAAATTTCGGCACGCAGATTTCCCGCTTGTTAGCCGTACCGGCATCACCGGTGGAAACAGCGTGGAGTTGGGCCTGGTGGCCGGTGGTGCTGGTTGGGGCGACGCTGACCATCGCGTTGATCTATCACGTCGGCATTCCTGGCGTCAGCCGTTGGCGCACCCAACTGCCAGGTGCCGCATTCGCCACCGCATCATGGCTGCTGGGCAGTGCGGGTCTGCGCCTGTACGGAACATGGTTCATGAGTACCGACAGCATCTACGGTTCGCTGGCGGGCCCGCTCGTCGCCCTGCTGTGGTTGTGGCTGTCGGGATTCGCTGTCCTGTTGGGCGCAGAACTCAATGCGGCAATCTCGGCAACCAGCGAAGCGAGCGATAACGCCGACATTCAGTGACCTGGCCCATCTTCCTCGCTCGCCGCTAGCCCAGACGAGGCGCGAGAAATAGCCGTCGAGAGCACCCGGATCAGCGGAGGGTGTGGGATTCGAACCCACGGTACCCGCAAGGGGCACGCTGGTTTTCAAGACCAGTGCATTCGTCCGCTCTGCCAACCCTCCGACGGCTGCCACGTTCGGACCGAGATCGGACGAACGCGGCGGTGCGACAGCGTACCGACCGGGCTTGACCGACCGGATCGACAGCAGCCCACTAACGCCAAAACAGCATCGTCGCCGGCCAGCCGACGTCAGGACGTCGAGTTCAAGAGGCGAACAGCACGTCGGTGCCCAGATACGGCTGGAGGCGTTCGGGGACAGCGACCGTTCCGTCTTCGCGCTGATGTTGTTCGACCAGCGCGATTATTGCCCGCTGCACGGCGAGCGCGGTGCCGTTGAGCGTATGAACAAAAACGTTATCGCCGCCTTCGACTCGCATACGGGCCCGCAACCGGCGTGCCTGATAGTCAGTGGTATTCGAGCATGACGTCACTTCGCGGTAGGCATCCTGGCCCGGCATCCACGCTTCAATGTCGAACTTGCGGGCAGCCGAAGCACCGAGGTCACCAACCGGAATATCAACAATCTGGGCGTGGATCTGCAACCCGGTGAAGATTTCCTCTTCGATCGACAGGATCCGTTCGTGTTCGGCATCTGACGCATCCGGTGCAACAAACGAGAACAGCTCAACCTTTTCGAACTGGTGGACCCGCAGGATCCCGCGGGTGTCTTTACCGTGAGCGCCCGCTTCACGCCGGAAGCATGGTGAATAGCCGACGTACCGCAACGGGAGCTGATCGGCCTGCAGCAATTCGTCCATGTGCAAGGCCGCGAGCGGAACTTCGGACGTGCCAACGAGGTAATAGTCGTCGTCACGCGTCATGAACAGTTGCTGTTCGTCAGTTGGCAGAAAGCCCGTGCCGAACATCGCCGCTTCGCGTACCAGCACCGGCGGGATCACCGGGACGTGACCATGCTGCATCGCGACGTCGATCGCGTAGCGCACCAGCGAAAATTCCAGCAGGGCACCTTGTCCTTTGAGATAGGCGAACCGGGCACCGGACGTACGGGCGCCACGGGCCAGATCGAGCGCGTCAGCAGCTTCCAGCAGTTCGACATGGTCGCGCGGGGCAAAATCGAACGACGGCCGGATACCGAACGTGCGTTGCACAACCCCGTCACCTTCGTTGCCGTCCGGCGCGTCGGGATGCGGCAGGTTCGGGATGAACGCCAACGTGTGCTCATACTTGGCGACAAGGTTGTCGAGTTGTTCCTCAAGATCGGTGACTCGCTGTTTGGATGCCGCCGCGGCTTCGATCAGGGCGGGACGTTGTTCAGCCGATGCGTTACCGATCGCTTTGGAGGCCGTATTCCGTTCAGCGCGTGCCGTATCGACTTGAGCCACCAGCGAGCGCCGTTGATCGTCAAGTTCGCGCAGCGAATCGATCCGGTCGAGTGTCACGCCGCGACGGGCCAGCGCGGACACGGTCTCGTCTGGTTGCTCGCGCAGCAGCCGAACGTCGATCATGTCCGCTCCACGCCAATCTGGGAGCGCAGGTCAGCTAACCACGCTGCGGCGCGGTGGTATGCCTCGTCGTCGGCACGAATCTGATCCGCTGCATCCGCGCGCCGGGCCCCGGAACGCCGATACGAACCAAGCAGCTTGACGTCACGATGGGTGCGTTTGACCGCCGCTAACGCATCCCCGACCCGTTCGTCAGCCAGATGCCCTTCGACGTCAAGAAAGAAGCAGTACTCGCCGAGCTCGGCCTTGGTCGGCCGCGACTCGATCTTGGTCAGGTTGAGATCACGTTCGGCGAAGATCTCGAGCAGTCCCAACAGCGCGCCCGGCTTGTTCGCTTCGATGAAGACCACCACCGACGTCTTATCCCACCCGGTTTTTGGCGCGACGGTTCTGCCGACGACGACGAACCGCGTCGTGTTGCCCGTTCGGTCGGCAACGTCCCTGGCGATCACCTCCAACCCGTAGCGCTCCGCAGCCAGCGGGTTGACGATCGCGATGATGCCGCCGTCACTGTCGGCCACGTCGGCCGCAGCTTTCGCCGTAGACGGTGCCGGTAGTCGTTCTGCTCCGCTGACGTTGGCGCTCAGCCAGCGGCGGGCGCCTGCCAGCGCTACCGGGTGTGACAGCACAGTGGTGACCGTATCGAGCGACGTACCTGGTTTTCCGGCCACGACCAGCGTGATCGGCAGTTCGATCTCGGCTTCGATCAGAAGGTCCCAGTCGAACGCCAATGCATCCAGCGTGGCGGTCACCGAGCCTTCCAGTGTGTTCTCGATTGGCACGACCGCGCGCGCCACCTTCTGGTCACCAACGGCACGGAGTACCTCGGTGACATCGCCGAAAGGGACGAGCGCGGCTTCGTCTTCAGCGCCGGTGACCAGGCGCGCCGCCGTTTCGGTGAACGTGCCTGCCGGGCCCAGATAGCCGACTGCTTGTGCTGTGTTGCTCATAGGACCTTCATCCGGCGGCTGCGGGAACGTGGCAACGTACGGACAAGCCGTCCTTCCATGGCAGCCGCGATCGCTTCGGACTCTTCTTTGGACAGCGTGTGTTCACTTTCCCCGCCAACGACCTGCTTGCCGTAACAGCGGGTTTCATGACGACCGTTGATCGCGGAAATCACGATGCCGTTGCCGCGCTTGTCCAGCAGCGCGGCCGAGAACGACTGCGCGCCCCCAACGTCGTCGAATGCGTCATACCGAACGACACCCACCTGCGACAGCATGTTCGCCATGAAGCCACGCAGCGTCTCGGTGTTGCTGTGCACCGTTTCGATGTCGGTGCGCAAGCCTGACAGCTCGTTGGCATGAGCCACCAACACGTCGACCACGTCGCCAGGACCTTCGGGAAACGAAACGCGCAGTTGGTGGCGCAGTCGCAGCACCTGCCAGATCAAGATGCCGCACACGACGACCAGGACGACAGCGACCACAGACAACCCGTAGACCAGCATCGTCAACAATGATGGATCAAGCGGGTCCATCGTCTGCACCTCCAGTGGTATGTCATCACGGACGATACCCCGGCGCAGTGACAGCTCCTACCCAGCCGCTCGTCCGGCGCGGTCACGTCAGTGTGATCGACCGCCCCGTTGCAAGAGCTTCAACGATCCGTGCAGCACCGACGATGGATGCACCATCCCTGAGCGGCTGATCGCCGGTGATCCCGCGCTTGACTGCGCAGGCGCTACACAGCCAGATCTCACCGTCGGATGCCACCAACTGCCGCACCAGATCGCCCAATGCGGGCATGCCCTCTTCTTCGATCTGTTCGGCAACACCCGGCAGCCCAAGCCGTACGGCTTCAACCGTGCAGACCACAACCGCCTGATAGCCGCTCACCGCAGCTGTCGACGCGGCGATGAACGGCACCGTCGCACGTTCCGGGTCATCGGGCCCGTAGGAGCACGGGAACAACAAACGTTCTGTGGGTGCCTCTGTCGCCTGAACGGAATGCGCTGCATCAGCCAACGTGTTCCCCTTTCGCCGGTCAGGGGACTAACGTACGCCGTTCGCGCCAGCTGCCCAGCATCATGCGCTGAGCGAACGGCGCGCAGCAAGGCGATTGTCGGGACGGAGACTGATCGGGCAACTAGACTTCGCGCGACATCGAGCCACCAGGGGCAGCCCCCACGGAGGGTGAGAATTGATCATCCGTTCAGCCGTGCTGTGGCGCCGCTTCGTCGCTCCCTCATTGCTGGTCGCGCTCGTGCTCATGGCGTTGGTCAGTTCTGCCGCACCGGCAATGGCGCAGACGGAGAGCATCGGCGGAACACTTCTCGAGCGAGACGCCGGCGATCGTGT
>JBBDVU010000059.1:0-4810 GCA_040903225.1 Nitriliruptoraceae bacterium
ACGGCAGGCCCTCGACCCGACTTGGCACGCCTTCGGCATCGTCGTCCCACCCGACCCACGCGCCGCCAGCCTCCTCTATGACCGGCCGCATGGCAGTGACCAGACCACCAGACGATGTCTGCCAGCCATCGGGTGTACGGGAGACAGGCAGCCGGTTTGCGACCACGATCAGAGGTGAGCGATCCTGCACGACAGCCTCCTCGAACTTGATTCGGCAAACAGTGCATGCGAGCGCGATGGTAGTCGGCTCACAGGATTCCCTTTAACGGGTTGCGATGAGCCTGCCCGATTGCCTTCGCCAATAGCGACTTGTAATACCGACTGTGCGCTGCGGGCGGTGCGCTGCGGGCTGTGCGATGCGGAACGTGATCCTACGGGACGTCGACGGTGTTATTGATGTGCTCATCGAACCGCTCCCGTATTTGTTGCGTTGCTGGGCCCGGTGCCTCGTACACGTATTGATCGTCGCCAGTGACGATTGCATGGACGGCGAGGACTGGTCGGGTGGCCGAGACAACAAAAACCTCGTCGGCATCGCGGATGTCGTCCAGCCTGAGTATCCGAAAATCAATGTCGATTACCGTGGACAGCTCAAGCAGGGTGGCAGAATCCAAGATTGGGAGCTGACCCGGATCCGGTGCCGACACCCGGTCGCCGTTGATTGCGCAGATGGATCCCGTGGGCAACTCTAAGACGGTGTCGTCGCTCATAATCAGAGCATCGTCAGCGTCATGCGCCCGAGCTTCACGGATGGCCCACTGATTTACGGCATACGACAAGGTCTTCACGCCGGTCAGCGCCGACCGCCAGGGGATGTCGAGCACGTGCAACGAGATGGTCTCGGGATGGCGCACCGTTTCCATGAGTCCGCGAACGGTCCCTGCCCGGGTGACGATCAAGCGCATTACGCCATCGCGTTCGCCCCATGCCGCTAGCAAGTCAGCTACGACATGGCGAAGGACCGGAACTCGAATGCCGAGCTTGTTGGCTGACCGCCGCAGTCGCGCGAGATGGGCTTCCAGGATGTGCGTCCGACCCTGACGGACCAGCACCGCTTCGAAGACCGCATCACCCCGCAGAAACCCATCGTCGGTCAACGGCACGGTTGCCTCAGAAGCCGGCACGACGCGGCCGTCCATCCATGCGATGGGTCG
Source organism: Nitriliruptoraceae bacterium (assembly GCA_040903225.1). GTDB lineage: Bacteria > Actinomycetota > Nitriliruptoria > Nitriliruptorales > Nitriliruptoraceae > JBBDVU01. Next base: position 1,155 of record JBBDVU010000059.1, read on the forward strand.
TCCGGCCGACTGACTGGCGCGAGCCGAGCCGACGGGATGTGATGTGCGTTGTGGGGGTTCCATGAGCGCAGCGTGCCAGACTTTGATGGCCAACGTACGATCAATACTACGGAGGAGTTGGCTAGGCGGCCGCGCTCGGTTCCCAATCTGGGTATCGAACGAGGAAAGTCCGGACTCCACAGGGCAGGGTGCTGGGTAACGCCCAGGCGTGGCGACACGTGGCAAGCGCAACAGAAAGCAAACCGCCGAAGCAATTCGGTAAGGGTGAAACGGTGAGGTAAGAGCTCACCAGCACGGCAAGTGACTGTCGTGGCTAGGCATGCCCCACCCGGAGCAAGGCCAAGCAGGGATCATCGGCTGCCCGTCGTCGTATCCCAGGTAGGCCGCATGAGCTGTCGAGTAATCGGCATCCCAGATAGATGGTCGCCGCCCGCGTGAGCGGGAACAGAATCCGGCTTATCGGCCGACTCCTCCCAAAAACCCGCTCTGACAGGCGGTTTTGCGTTTTCGAGGGTCGATTTAGTCCGCACCTAGTCCGCAAGAAGTCGGAAATACAGCGTCAAGCTGGAATCGACAACGGTCGGTCTGGCCCTGGTGATGGCCCTCGGCCTGACGGAGTCAGTCGATGATCCCGGCTTCGCGTTGCAGGTCACGCACGTACGCGATGATGTCGTCGACGTCAGCCCGGTCGAGCCCAACGACTGGAGGCATATCACCGAACTCCCAATGGTGTGCGCGAACACCTTGCGTGACCGCAAGGTGGAACGACGCGTCTGAGTGGTGACCCGGTTCGTAGACGATGTGGACCAGTGGCGGTCCAGATGAGGTGCCTTGGCCGACGCTGCCATGACACGCAGCGCAGTGATTCGCGAACAACGATGCACCACGATCGATGTCAGCCGACGTCCCTGCTTCTGGCCCCGTTCCGCTTGGCGAACTGCACGCTGTGGAGATGGCCAACGACGCCGCAAGTGCGACGAATGGCCACAACCCCCGGTGCACGCGACGGGACCAGAGGGCACGACGGTCGGCAACTGCAGGCATAGGAGACACCATACCGGTGTTGTCAGAACGGCAGGTCCTCAGACGGCGCAGAACGTGAGCGCCGCAGTTGTGGATCTGGGCTGTCATTTGCGCCGGTCGAGATTGCTAGCGGTTGAGCGGAAGCCTGATGAGCGTCGCTGTATAGCTCGGCTCGCGACGCACGGCCTGTGCCGGGTAGCACCGACGGGCTCGGCGGCGGATGTGGACGTCGGGCGGGATGCAACGGCGGTCGGGAGATGACTTTATGGTTACCGCGAATCACAATCGCTGTGCCATCCGGCTCCATCGTGAGTCGCCACTTGTGTTGCGTAATCGCCGTGTGATGGCGACGGCACAACGCAATCAGGTTGTCTGGGTGTGTGGGACCACCTTGCTCGATGGGCGTGACATGGTGCAGGTCGCAGTGATGCGCGGGCATTGCGCAGCCCGGGAAGCGGCAATGTTGATCGCGCGTATGCACGACGTTTCGTAGTGCCGTTGGAATCCGGCGAGTGGGATCGCTCGTGCCAAGGATCTGGCCGTTGCGGGTAATGAGCGTCTGCCAGATTCCATCACTGGCGAGCCGTCGCGCCGCTTGGGCGGTCAGTGCGACCGGATACTGATCGAGGTGGTTCCTCAACAGGGCTGCACGCGGACTTGAATCGTTCAGGATGGTGTCAAGGTCGACGGTCAAGAAGCAGAATGGTTTAGGCCGATTGCTGCCAGTCTGCGTCGCGTCGCCAGACAAAAAGGCGCTGGCGATTGTCACGAGCGCATCGAGATTGCGGCGAGCTCGACTGCGATGCCCATCCGGTGTCGCAGTGTTGCGCTCGGCGTGTTGCGAATGGTCGTGCTTGTGTAGTGAGACGGTGTTCGCGGCCGAGTCAAGCGCGCTGGTGAAGGCTGCGGCTGATTCTGGATCCAATTGGCCGTATAACGTGAGCGTCCCGTCTATCTGGGGTGTGAGCGCCAAGAATCGTTGCTCGATCTGGTTGAGATGCTCGCGATTGGCTCTTGCGGGCGACGCTTCGACTACTCGAGTTCGTACATCAGCGAGGACGTCGTCTGCGCTGCGGCCCGAAGCAGTCCAGGCGAACGACGCGTCGAGCTGTTCCTGCTGGGCGCTAGAAAGCTGGGCCAGGTCCTGTAGTACGGCGCGCACCGTCGCATGTGAGACGTCACCCGAGCCAAAAGCGGCCGCCAGATGCGGCAACTTGCTTAAGCGACGCGCAGTCGTACGTAGGTGGCGATTGGCATACCGAGGCTGGCTTGTCAACGCTGCGAGCGCGTCATTCAGTGGCAACCCGAGCAGTTCGTGAGGTGACCGGTCAATCCTGTCAGTTAGTCGGACGGCTGCTGCCTGTGCGATGTCAATCGAGCGCAACAGCACGCATAGCGCTGCGAAGTCTCCCTGGCCGCCAATTGGTCCGTCGACGACGTCGCCGAGTTGTTTCACGGTGTGCTCGAGTTGGCGGGCGAGGTCGACGAGCCCGACACCGGAAGCGTCCGCATCCTCGCGGCCACTGTCGCCGGCGACGGCCGGAGCGATTGCGCATGGTGCATAAGTCAAATTGGGGGCACCTTGACGGCTGGTGATCCGAGCCGAATCCTGTCGAGTAGCACCGCTGGTAGCAGCCTCGCGGTCATACTCGCCGCTGCGTTCAGCAGCGACTGAACATCGCGGCGCGTGGCGAGAAGCCAGCGCCGTGTGCCGTGCCGATCTACGTTTGTTCATGACTCGAACATATGTTCGAGTTTGTGTCGTGTCAACTAGAAATACATGAAAGTGCACTAAACATACGTCGAGTTCGGTCCTCGCGCAGTCCGGCGGTACCGTTGGCGACCCCGATGGCGAGCACATGCGCATGACCAACAGCGTTGCCGACAGTGCGTTTCTACGTGCATGTCGCGGGTTGCCTCACGATCGGGTCCCGGTGTGGTTCATGCGCCAAGCGGGGCGTGCGCTCGAGGAATATCGACAGGTGCGACATGAGCACAGCTTCGAACAAGTCGTGCGCACACCGGAGCTTGCCGCTGCAGTAACGATGCAGCCGGTCAGGCGCTATGGCGTCGACGCTGCAATCCTGTTTTCAGACATTGTGACACCGTTGCAGGGCATTGGCCTTGACATCAAGATCAAGCCGGGCGTTGGCCCGATTGTCGCCAATCCGATTCGCACCCGTGCCGACCTCGAACGCCTACGTGGGCTTGAACCGACAGATGATATTCCCTACGTCTTGGACACCGTCAGCCTGCTCGTAAACGAGCTGCAGGTCCCGCTGATCGGGTTCGCTGGCGCACCGTTTACGCTCGCGAGCTACCTCATCGAAGGTGGTCCGTCAAAGTCATACTCGCGGACAAAAGCCATGATGTTCGCTCAACCAGACTTGTGGCACCAGCTGCTGGATCGCCTCGCCGGCATCGTTGCCGCTTGCTTGCAAGCTCAGGTCGAACAGGGAGCGGCGGCCGTTCAATTGTTTGACTCCTGGGCGGGTGCGCTTCATCCGCAGGACTACGCGACGTTTGTGCTGCCACACAGCCGCAAGATTCTGACGAGCCTGCGCCAGTCCGGTGCGCCTCGGCTGCACTTCGGTGTGGGAACAGGAGAATTGCTGGGCCTGATGGCTGACGCT
>JBBDVU010000060.1:0-4601 GCA_040903225.1 Nitriliruptoraceae bacterium
CCCGCACAAGTACAAGGACTCGCGGGAACATTTCGAGATGCGCACCCACAAGCGTCTCATTGACATCCACCAACCGACACAGAAAACCATCGACAAATTGATGGGGCTCTCGCTGCCGGCTGGTGTCGATATCGAGATCAAGCTCTAGCGCACCTGGTCAGACCGACGACCAGGACCGCGCCGAAACGACCGACCACGCCGACGGGTCTGTGCTTGCTTTGCAACAGCAGGCATGCACAGGTCCGATCCCGATCTATTCGGGAAACTCGTAGACGAGTTTGCGGCAAACGCATGCAGGAGACCGTCCGATGGCTTCCAAGGGCATCCTCGGGACCAAACTCGGGATGACACAGGTGTTCGATGAGAATCACCATGTCATTCCTGTGACTGTGGTCCAGGCCGAGCCCAACACGGTCACACAAGTCAAGACTGCCGAGACCGATGGGTACACCGCCGTTCAGATCGCCTATGGCACGCCCAAGCGCGTGACCAAGCCACTTGCCGGGCATCTGGCCAAGGCGGGGCTTGAGCGTGCCAGCTCGCTTGTCGAACTGCGCCTCGACGGCGTCGACGAGCTTCCTGAGGTCGGCACCAAGATCGCCGTTGACACGTTCACCAAGGGTGACGTCATCGACGTGACCGGCACCAGCAAGGGCAAGGGCTACGCCGGTGTGATGAAGCGTCACAACTTTGCCGGCATGGGCGACGGGCACGGGGTCAAGAAGAAGAACCGCCACCCCGGCGCGGTCGGCGCCTGCGCCACACCGGGCCGCACCTTCCGCGGCCACCGGATGGCCGGACGGATGGGTGGTGTGCGGGTCACCGTGCAGAACCTCGAAGTGGTCGATGTCGACACTGAACGCAATCTGATCCTGATCAAGGGCGCGATTCCCGGTGCCGACGGCCAGGTCGTACTGATCCGCTCTGCGGTCAAAGCTGCAGCCACCAAGGATGGTGATGCCTGATGGCACAAGATCCGAATACGCCGGACGCGGCTGACAACGACACGCCGGTCGCCAAAAAGGCGACGGCCAACAAGTCGACCGCGAAAAAGGCTGCGACCAAGAAGGCGACCACGGCTGCGGCCAAGAAGTCGACGGCTAACAAGTCGACGGCCAAAACGTCGACGGCCAAGACGTCGACCGCCACGAAGTCCGCAACCAAGAAGGCGACCGCCACGGCTGCGGCGTCGTCGGTCAGCACGCCGGCTGCCAAGGCGAAGGCGCCGGCCGAGCCGGTGTCACTGACCCTTGACGTCGTCGACCACGGCGGCAGCAAGGTCGGCAGCGTCGATCTTCCGGCCGAATGGTTCGACGGCGACGTCAACATCGCCGTCATGCACCAGGTCGTCACCGCCCAGCTCGCCGCGGCACGCCAAGGCACTCACAAGACCAAGACCCGCGCCCAAGTCGCCGGTGGTGGCCGCAAGCCGTGGCGCCAGAAGGGCACCGGCCGGGCTCGTCAGGGCTCGATCCGCTCACCGCAGTGGATCGGCGGCGGGGTCGCTCACGGCCGCGTGCCTAAGGACTGGTCGGTGCGCGTCAACAAGAAGGTCAAGCGGGCCGCGTTGCGTTCCGCGCTGACCGACCGGGTCCGTTCACACGCGATCCGGGTGGTGCGGGGATTCTCGTTCGACACACCCAAGACCAAAGACGCCGTCAGCCTGCTGCGCGCCGTCGACGCTGACGCCAAAGCGCTGGTGGTGCTCTCCGACTGGCACGACGCGACGGTGCGGTCACTGCGCAACCTGCCGCGGGTACACGTGCTCGTTGTCGACCAGCTGAACACGCACGACGTGCTCAACAGCGACGTGGTGGTGTTCGACGAGGCGGCGATCGAGCTGATCGGCACCGGCCGGCGCGCCTCAACTGCTGCGCAGGAGGTAGGAGCATGACAAGCGACCCACGCGACATCATCCTGCGTCCGGTGATCTCCGAGAAGACCTACGGGCTGATCGACGAGAACAAGTACACGTTCGTTGTCGACCGCCGGGCCAACAAGACCCAGATTCGCCAGGCCATCGAGCAGATCTTCGAAGTGAAGGTGCTCAACGTCAACACGCTCAACCGTCAGGGCAAGCGCAAGCGCCGTGGATTCGTCGTCGGCAAGCGCCCCGACGTCAAGCGTGCGATCGTGACGGTGGCTGAAGGCGACTCCATCGAACTGTTCGACGCCGGCCTGTAGCCGAGCGACCCCACGAGGTATTGACCATGGCCATCCGCAAATACAAGCCGACCACGCCCGCGCGGCGCGGCGCGTCGGTGAGCGATTTTGCGTCGATCACGCGCTCCGAGCCGCAGAAGACGCTGCTGTCGCCGTTGCCCCGCAAGTCGGGCCGCAACGTCCACGGCCGGATCACCAGCCGGCACCGCGGCGGTGGGCACAAGCGCAAGTATCGTGTCATCGACTTCCGTCGCAACAAGGACGGTGTTCCCGCCAGTGTTGCCGCGGTCGAGTACGACCCGAACCGTTCGGCACGGATCGCGCTGCTGCACTATCACGACGGCGAGAAGCGCTACATCCTCGCGCCCAAGAACTTGCAGGTCGGCCAGCTCGTCGAGTCCGGCACCGACGCTGACATCAAAACCGGCAACGCGTTGCCGCTGCGCAACATCCCGGTCGGTACAACGATCCACGCGGTCGAGATCCGGCCCGGTGGTGGCGCCAAGTTCGGCCGTTCGGCCGGAGCGTCGATCCAGCTGCTCGCCAAAGAAGGTTCCAAGGCGGCGCTGCGACTGCCATCCGGTGAGATCCGGTTGGTTGACGCGCTGTGCCGTGCCACGATCGGTTCGGTCGGCAACGAGGAACATGAGCTGATCGATCTCGGCAAGGCCGGCCGGTCCCGCTGGAAGGGTGTGCGTCCGCAGACCCGCGGTGTGGCCATGAACCCGGTCGACCACCCGCTTGGTGGTGGTGAAGGCAAAGCTTCCGGCGGCCGTCACCCGGTCGACCCGTGGGGCAACCCGGAGCGCCGCACCCGCAAGCGCAACCATCCGTCCAACAAATACATCATCCGCCGTCGCGGCAAGAACCGGAGGCGCTGATATGCCCCGTTCACTGAAAAAAGGCCCGTTCGTTGACGACCACCTGATGAAAAAGGTGGACGCACTGAACGAATCGGGCGACAAGCGCGTCATCAAGACGTGGTCACGTCGTTCGACCATCTTTCCGGAGATGGTTGGGCACACGATCGCGGTCCATGATGGACGCAAGCACGTACCGGTGTACGTCACCGAATCGATGGTTGGTCACAAGCTCGGAGAGTTTGCGCCCACCCGTTCGATCAAGTGGTCCGGTGCGGGCGAAAAGCAGGGCGTGAAGCGCCGATGACCCGCCGAGGAGTGAACACTATGCAGACCAGGGTCAAGGCGACCGCGAAATATGTTCGCATCAGTCCGACCAAGGTGCGTCAAATTCTGCGCCTGATCGTCGGACAGCGCGTCGATGATGCCCGTCGCATCCTGCAGTTCGCTGACAAGCGTGCTGCGGCGCCGGTGCTCAAGGTCCTCGACTCGGCGGTAGCTAACGCCGAGAACAACGACGGACTCGACCCCGATGAGCTGATGGTCGTCAACGCTTTCGCTGACGAAGGCCCGACATTGAAGCGTTACCAGCCGCGCGCCCTTGGACGCGCCTACCGAATCCGCAAGCGGACGAGCCACATCACCGTTGTGGTTGCACCCGCGGAGGAGAACTGACATGGGTCAGAAGGTCAACCCCTACGGATTCCGTCTCGGTATCACCACGGACTGGAAGTCGAAGTGGATCGCGGACAAGAAGTCGTATGCCGCCTACCTCCACGAGGACGATCGTGTCCGCCGGTATATCCGCGAGCGGGTGCGCCACGCCGGTGTGAGCCGGATCGACATCACCCGTACACGCGACAACGTTGAAGTCAGCGTGCAAGCGTCGCGACCAGGCATCGTGATCGGCCGCCGCGGTAGTGAAGCTGACGCGATCCGGAGTGATCTCGAAAAGCTGACCTCGAAGAAGGTCAAGCTCAACATCATCGAGATCAAGAACCCTGAACTCGACGCGCAGGTCGTCGCCTACAACGTCGCCGAGCAGCTGCGTGGCCGGGTGTCGTTCCGTCGTGCGATGCGCCGTGCGGTCCAGTCGGCAATGAAGGCCGGGGCCAAAGGCATCCGGATCCAGGTCGGCGGACGCCTCGGCGGCGCCGAGATGAGCCGGACCGAGTGGTATCGCGAAGGCCGGGTGCCGCTGCACACGCTGCGCGCCAAGGTCGACTACGGATTCGATGAAGCCCGTACCACCTATGGCCGTATCGGTGTCAAGGTGTGGGTCTACACCGGCGATCAGATCGGCAGCGGTGAAGAAGCCGAGGCCCAGCGCGCCATCGATCGTGCCAAGGCACTGGCTGAGGGCCGTTCGGTTGATGACCGTCCGCGCCGCAAGTCGGCCCGCAAGGCCGCCAGCGTGGCCAAGAAGGTCACCGGAGTCGGTAGCCGTCCGGCCGCCAAGAAGGCCACCGCAACCAAGGTCGCCGCCGACGCTGGGGCAGCTGAGACGGCTGCACCCGATGCGGCTGCGCCTGACACGGCTGCGCCTGAGACTGCTGCGCCTGACACGGCTGCCGCTGA
>JBBDVU010000061.1:0-4501 GCA_040903225.1 Nitriliruptoraceae bacterium
CGCATTCGTTGGCTGTGACACGATGCTTATCGCACCGGTCACGGTTGGTGAAAGGGGATACACGGCGGCTGGATCGGTCATCACCGATGATGTTCCTGCAGGAGCGTTGGCCATCGCCCGGGCGCGTCAGACCAACAAGCCGGATTGGGCGCGCAGCCGCGAATGAACGCTCGGCGGGTTGCGAGTCGCACGCCTGGCGAGTTGACGCTAGGGTCCCGCGGCATCTGTCGGATACGTCGTCGGGTTAGTTGATGGAAGTCGTCACCAAGAAGCGGATGATGATTTTCACCGGATCGGCGTATCCGGAGCTTGCTCGCGAGGTTGCCGACCACCTCGGAATGCGGCTCGGCGAAGTGAAACTGTCACAGTTTTCCAACGGCGAGCTCTACGCGCGATTTGCTGAATCAGTTCGCGGCGCCGACGTGTTTGTCCTGCAATCGCATGTTTCAGTGCCGGGCGGGATGAGCATCAATGACTACATCGTCGAACAGTTGGTCATGCTCGATGCGCTCAAGCGCGCGTCGGCGAAACGGACGGTCGCCGTCATCCCGTACTACGGCTATAGCCGTTCGGACAAGAAGGCGTTGTCGCGCGAGGCGATCGCCGCTCGGATGATCGCTGATATGTACGAATCGGTTGGCGTCGACCGGATCATGTCGGTTGACCTGCACACCGGACAAATCCAGGGCTTCTACCACGACCCCTTCGATGCGTTGACTGCGTTGCCGTTGCTGGTCCGCTGGGTGCTCGACAATACCGAGGAAGGCAACCGGGTCATCGTTTCACCGGACGCCGGGCGCGTACGGTTGACCGAGAAATTCGCAGGCCATGTCGGTGCGCCGATCGCGATCTTGCATAAGCGTCGGGACCCGACTCAGCACAACGTTGCGGTGTCGCTCGACGTCATCGGTGATGTCGAAGGGCGTACGGCAATTCTTGTCGACGACATGATTGACACCGCAGGCACGATCTGCGGCGCTGCAGAGCTGTTGATGGAACGCGGTGCCGCACGGGTGTATGCACTGGCGACCCATCCGCTGTTCTCGGGACCGGCGCGCGACCGGCTTGAAGCGTCCGTCATCGAAAAAGTTGTTGTTACCAACACGCTGCCCATTCCTGAAACCCGCCGCACCGACAAGCTAGTCGTGCTGTCGATCGCTCCGATTATCGCGTCGGCGCTGCGTGCTGTATTCGAAGACGAATCCGTTTCAGAAATCTTCCAGGGCGAAAACGTCTAACACCAGTTGTGACCGGGAAGCGCTTGGCTGGTTCGTTGGTGCCGGATTCCGGTACGCTGTCGACGTACTCGCCCGGTGGTTCTCCCACCGGACGGGCATGTGTCACGACCCAACGTGCCGGTGACATCGTCACCAGTTCGAGGCAATTAGGCCACGTCCCATGATCCGACCCTGTGGAGCGTGGCTGTTGCCGGACTAGCGCGTCCGCCGGCCGTGACACGACCCCGCGTGACATCTCGCCAATTGTGACCGACCCACGCCGGGGACCTGCTGTTCGAGGAGCACGACTGTGTCCAACCAGATCAAACTCGCGATCGAAAAACGGGGCGACAAAGGCAAAGGCGCCTCAGGTCGCCTGCGCAAGCTTGGTCGCATGCCCGCGATCATGTACGGCTACAACATTGAGCCAACGCCGGTGAGCGTCAACACGCTGGACCTGTACCACGCGCTCCATACTGAGGCCGGCCGGAACGCCTTGCTAAAAATCGAACTTGACGGCGACACCCATCTCGCAGTCGCCCGCGATCTGCAGACGCACCCGGTTCGGGGCGACTATTTCCACGTCGATTTGCTGGCGGTTGACAAGGACCAGCCGATCTCTATCGAAATCCCGGTGCACCTCGTCGACGAAGACGATACGGCTAGCGACGGAGGCGTGCTCAACCAGATTCTCTACACCGTTCCGATCCTGGTGCGTCCGCTCGACGTACCGAACGCGCTGGAGTTGTCCGTTGTCGGAATGGCTATCGGCGATGTGCGTCGAGTCGAAGACCTTGTCGGGACATTGCCTGACGGCGCGGAGTTCGATATCGAACTCGAACGGACCGTCGTCACGGTCAATGCTCCGGTCAGCGAAGCCGAACTCGAAGCTCTCGAGGAGTCCGCAGGTGTCGAGACCGAGGAGCCTGACGCCGAAGCTGAAACTGCCGAGGATGGCGCTGACGAACCCGAAGCGTCTGACGACGACTAGTCGTGCGGCGCGTACCACGTTGGCTCGTTGTCGGACTTGGCAACCCTGAAGCCGAGTACGGGGGGACCCGGCACAACGTCGGTGCCGACGCGGTGCGCGCAATCGCGACAGGTGCCGGCGGCGCGTGGTCACGCAACAAGCGCGTGCGCGCTGACGTTGTTGAAGTCCGCGGTGACGCCGCGCGACTCATTCTGCTGTTGCCTGCGACGTACATGAACCGATCGGGCGAGCCCGTCCAGTCGGCTTCGGCGTGGTACAACGTCCCGGCCGAACGGGTCATCGTGTGCCACGACGACCTGGATGTTGCGCTAGGTTCCTTGAGGATCAAGCGGGGTGGAGGTCACGCCGGACACAACGGTTTGCGCGACATCGACCGGGCACTCGGCACGGCTGACTATCTTCGAGTTCGCATCGGTATCGGACGCCCGCCCGAGCACGTCAACGGACGCGACTACGTCCTGCAACGGTTTACGGCCGACCAGCGCGATGCTGTCGACCCAGCGATCGGTAGCGTCGCTGACGTTGTCTCGTCGCTGATCGATGCCGGCCTCGAATCGACCCAGAACCGCTTTCACGCACGCTGACATGAAGGTGAACCGGTGAAAGAACGCTTCCGTCAGATCCGCCTCGCATGGCAGCAACTGCGGGAAGTCGACACCCGAGCGCTGCCGTATGTGCTGCTTGCGGCTGCCGTCGGGGTCCTCGTCGGCGTTGGCCTTGGTTTCCTCATCGGCATCTGGGCGATGCCGTTGTTCGGGATAATGTTCCCGCTGCTTGCCGCGATGACGGTCTTCAATCGCCGCCTGCAGAAAGCACAGTTTGCCGCGATCGAAGGGCACACCGGAGCGGCTGCTGCAGTCTTGAACATCATGCGCGGCCAGTGGTTTGTGTCACCCGCTGTAGCGGTAAATGCGAAACAAGACATGGTGCACCGGGTCGTTGGCAGGTGTGGCGTTGTGCTGGTTGGCGAAGGTGCCGATACCCGTGTGAAGGGACTGCTGGTCAAGCAGCGCAAGCGACTGGACCGTGTCATTGGTGATATTCCGGTGCACACGATCGTCGTCGGTGACCGCGATGGCCAGGTGCCACTGAAAAAGCTGCAGATGACGTTGTCGAAGCTGCCCCGAAAGCTCAAGAAATCTGACGTGCCGAAGCTTGAACGCAAGCTCAAGCCATTGGATGCCGCACCACCAATTCCTAAGGGCATCGATCCAATGGCTGTTGCTGGGCGCAAGCGGCCGAAACCGCGGTGACGGCAGAGCCACCATCGAGGCGCACTCCACGTCCGCAGTCGGTCGATGACGTAGTCGATCCAGGGGTCGCTCGTGGATCGCTGGCAGCGGCATTGCGGCCGGGGCGCCGCAACTGGGACGACATCGCTGACGATCACGAACTGGCGTGCCCAGCCAGCGCGCGCCCGTACGTCCTCAGCCTCATTGCGGAACGGTCCAACCCGCTGCTGGTCGTTACACCGCGACTGGCCGACGCAGACGCGATGGCTGATGACCTGGCCGCTTATCTCGGCAAGGACCGGGTGGCGGTCATGCCTCCATGGGAAACACTCCCGTACGAGCGCCTGTCTCCCGAGCCGCAGACGGTGGGACGGCGCCTGTCGATCCTTGACCGGCTGTTGCACGGGACTGACGGCGAGGATCGGCTGGTCGTCATCGTCGCGCCGGTCCGTGCGGTGCTGCAGCCGATGGATGTGCGCCTCGCCGAGCGTCGGCCGCTGCGACTGGGTCTCGGACCCGCCAATTTTGACGAGATTGCCGTACGCCTAGCCGAGCTTGGCTATAGCCGGACGCCGCAGGTCACGACGCGCGGCGAATACGCGGTCCGTGGCGGCATCATCGACGTGTTCCCGACGGCCGGCGACCATCCGGTGCGGTTCGAGTTCTTCGGGGACGACATTGATTCGATCCGTTTGTTCGGCATTGCCGACCAGCGGTCGATCTCGGCCGCCGACCAGATCCAGATCGATCCAGCCCGAGAACTGGTCATCGACAACCAGTTGCGTGCGCGTGCGCGTCACGCCATTGACACGTTGCCACAGTTCGCCGGCGACCTCGATCGGCTCGCCGAGGGCGAAACGTTCGAAGGTGTCGAGTCACTCGCATTGATGCTGGCGGAACAACCGGCATTGCTCGTCGATTTCCTGCCTCCCACATCTGGTGTCGTCCTGGTCGATCCGGTGTTGCTCGAAGAACGCGCGAACAAGTTGGTCGCCGAAGCCCAGATTCTCGCCGAAACTGCATGGGGAACACCTGGCGGCATCGCGGCGTCGCCCGCAAGC
>JBBDVU010000062.1:0-4384 GCA_040903225.1 Nitriliruptoraceae bacterium
CCAGATCTCCAGTTCGTCTGCCGAGCGGTAGTCACGGTACGTCGCACCCGCATCTTCGAGACGCCGCGTGACTTCTGCGTACAGTTTGGCGCGCGCAGACTGGCGATAGGGGCCGTAGTCGCCCATGGAGCCACCGTCGTCGGTCGGCCCTTCGTCCCAGTCGAGACCGACCCAACGCATCGCCTCCATCATCGAACGCATGGAAGCTTCAGTCGCACGCGATGCGTCGGTGTCTTCGATCCGAAAAATGAAGGCTCCGCCGAAACGACGCGCGTGCAACCAGTTGTACAGCGCGGCACGGGCACTGCCGACATGCAGCCAGCCTGACGGCGCCGGACAGAAGCGCACACGCAACGGAACCTGGTCCATGGTCGTCACAAGATCGCTCCGGGACGGTATGCCGCAGCGTCGGGATAGCGGCGGTTGATCTCGTCGACAGCAGCGACGAATGTGGTGACCTGCTGCGGCGCACGTCCAATAAACGACGACGGATCACCTATTGCTTCGCGTAGGCGCGTCGCGGCAAGTGGCAGCCGGTCATCGGCGGCAAGCCGCTCGATCAGATCATTTTCAGTACTGCCCTGCCGCAACGCCTCGGCAACCGCCACCGCGTGTTCCTTGATGATTTCGTGCGCATGCTCACGGCCGATGCCGGCTTCAACTGCTGCCGCGAGCAACCTCGTCGTCGCCAAAAATGGCAGGTACCGCTGCAATTCACGTTCAACGACTGCGGGGAAGACACCGACTTCGTCAAGAACGGTCAGCAACGTCTCGACGAGTCCATCGACGGCAAAGAATGCGTCGGGCAGCGCTACACGGCGCACCACCGAGCATGAGACGTCGCCTTCGTTCCACTGATCTCCGGCGACCGCTGAAATCATCGCGAGGTATCCGCCGAGTATGCGCTTGAAACCGACAATGCGTTCACACGAGCGGGCGTTCATCTTGTGAGGCATTGCGGACGAACCGACCTGACCAACCTGGAAACCTTCAGTCACCAGTTCGTGACCAGCCATCAACCGCAGTGTCGTCGCAAGCGAGCTCGGGCCTGACGCAACGTGGACCAACGACGCGATCACTTCGAAATCGAGTGACCTTGGGTACACCTGGCCGACGGCGTTGCAGCGAAGGTTGAAACCCAAATGGGCAGCGACCGCTGCTTCGAGTTGCTCGACCGCATCGTGATGACCAAGCAACTCCAACATGTCTTGCTGGGTGCCAACCGGACCCTTTATTCCGCGCAACGGCAGACGGGCTAGCAAATCCTCGAGCGCCGCGAACGCGTGCAACAGTTCTTCGCCAGCGTTTGCGAACCGCTTGCCCAGAGTGGTTGCCTGCGCTGGCACGTTGTGGCTTCGTCCGGTCAGCACGACTGTGGAGTTCTCAGCCGCTCGCTGCGCCAGCGCGGACAACACCGCGACGCAACGATCACGAACGAGCTCCAGTGCCCGTCGCACCTGCAGTTGTTCAACGTTCTCCGTCAGGTCGCGCGATGTCATTCCGCGATGGATGTGCTGATACCCAGCGAGCGCACAGAACTCATCGATGCGAGCTTTGACGTCATGCCGGGTCACGCGTTCACGCTCGGCGATTGCCGTCAGGTCGACATCATCCACGACGCGCTCGTACGCGGCGACAGCTTCGGCCGGGATGTCCACGCCGAGCTCCAGCTGAGCACGAAGCACAGCAATCCACAGCTGGCGCTCCAGCACAATTTTCCCACGCGGAGACCAGATCTGCGCCATCGCATCGCTGGCATAACGGTCCGCCAGCACGTTCGGGATCGGCAGGCCGTCAATCATGTTGATCTCGCAGCGCGGTCGATCGTCGGATTTTCCAGCACACCCACGCCCGAGACTTCGACCCGCACCTGCTGGCCCGGTTCGAGCCGGCCCACCCCCGCGGGTGTTCCCGTCAGAATGACATCACTTGGCAGCAACGTCGTGATGTGCGAAACCTCGCTCACGAGCGTCGCAACGTCACGGATCATGTCAGCCGACGAACCATCCTGGCGAAGCTCGCCATCGACCCAACTTCGGATCGACACGGCGCCAGGATCGAGGTCCGTGGCAATCGCCGGGCCCAGAGGGCAAAACGAGTCGAATGCCTTGGCACGAAACCACTGATGTTCACGCTGCTGCCAGTCGCGGGCCGTGATGTCGTTTGCGGCGGTGTAACCGAAAACCGCGGCCATCGCCTGCTGCGGCGTAGCGCGCTGGACCAATGCACCAATCACCACAGCTAGCTCGGCTTCATAACTAAAGTCGCTCGCGAGATCGGTTGGCAGCCGGATCGATTCGCCGGGGCCGATGACAGCCGACGACGGTTTGAGAAAAAACAGTGTGTCGTCAGGCAGATCGTTGCCAAGCTCGCGCGCATGGTCGGCATAATTCCGACCGACGCACACGATCTTTGACGGAATCACCGGCGCGAGCAACTGGACACTGTCGATCGGCAGGCGTTCACCAGTCGGACGATACGTGGTGAACGGATGTGGATCAATGACGGCGACATCAGTTCCGTCAATGACGCCGTAACGTGGCCCACCAGCGTGACTAAATCGCACAATCCGCACGTCGACCGGTCCTTTTCGCTCGCCGGCAACGCCAACTGTAGGCGCTCGTGCCGCAGCGGTGGTTACCGGCCCCAGTCCACGCGGAGAATGGCGTGCGTGTACGCATCGGACAGCGCCATCCACGAAGCTTCGACGACATTCTGGTGAACCCCGACCGTGTCCCACACCGACGTTCCGTCTGTCGACGACACCAGGACTCGCGTCGTCGCTGCCGTGCCACCCGCGGTCTCGAGAATCCGGACCTTGTAGTCGGCGAGATGGATTTGGTCGAGTTGCGGCCATGTTCCGTTCACGGCATTGCGAAAAGCGTGGTCGAGTGCGTCAACCGGACCGTTGCCTTCGCCGGCACCCAGCCGTCGTTCACCGCCGACGTCGACCGCGAGGATCGCCTCGGCGGGCCCATCCCCGGCAATCGCGGATGCGTTCCCTCCAGCCACGTTGACGCGATAATGCTGGGACGTGAACGGCTCATCGTTGGCATCCAAATATCCGGTGAGCCGACGCAGCAACAGTTCGAACGATGCGTCGGCTGCCTCATAGCTCCAGCCTGCCGCCTCACGGCGTTTGACTTCGGCAAGCACGTCGCGTGCTTGCTGATCGCTGATATCGAGGCCAAATTCTCTAGCTTTGAGGACGATATTCGATCGACCGGCAAGCTCGCTGACCACCAGCCGCTGCCGGTTGCCGACCTGCTCCGGGTCGATGTGCTGGTACATGTCCGGCGCCTTGGCAAGCGCGGAAGCGTGGAGGCCTGCTTTGTGGCTGAACGCCGTGTGCCCGACGTATGGCGACACGGACGGGGTCGTCTGATTGCACAGCTCGGCGATGGTGTGGCTGATCTCGGTCAATCGCTCCAGACGGTCGGAGGGCACCAGCGTCAACCCGCGCTTGAGCTGAAGGTCGGCGAGGATCGTAAACAGGTTGGCGTTACCGCAACGTTCTCCCAGCCCGTTGGCTGTTCCCTGAACTTGGCGAGCACCGACTTCGATTCCCAGCAACGAGTTGGCGACCGCGCAACCACCATCGTCGTGAAAGTGCAGTCCCACGTCGCATGGCAGACTCGTGACAAACTCGCTGACAATGTCGGCGACATCCCAAGGCATGGCGCCACCATTGGTGTCGCACAAGACGACACATTCGGCGCCTGCATCGGCTGCCTGACGAACTACATCGACGGAATACGCACGGTCCCGCGCATATCCGTCAAAAAAGTGTTCCGCATCGAAGAACACCCGCTTGCCCAAGGACCGCAGGTAGGCGATGGAATCACCCACCATGGCGATGTTTTCCTCTCGCGGTACACCAAGCGCGTCGTCGACGTGATAGCCCCAAGATTTGCCGACGAGGCAGATCACGTCCGTTCCGGCGTCAACGAGCGCGTTCAACAGCGGGTCGTCTGCTGCGGCGCGGTTTGGCCCGCGCGTCATCCCGAAGGCGACCAAGGTCGCGTTGGCCAGCTTGAGTTCGCCGTCCGCTGCTCGCGCAAAGAATTCGGTGTCTTTCGGGTTTGCTCCGGGCCAGCCACCCTCGATGTAGGCCACGCCGAGCTCGTCCATGCGTCGCGCTACCCGCAACTTGTCCTCAACAGATAGCGTCACGCCCTCACGCTGTGTCCCGTCGCGCAACGTGGTGTCGTACAGATCAAGCCCGGGCTGCGGACTTGGCAGAGGGGCGTCTCCAACGGTCGAACTCACATCGGTTCCTTCAGTCGGCGGCATGGCGGTGCCGTTGCTGCTGACCGGGTTACAAGATGCGACGCTGGAAGAACGATTCCGGGCCGCTCCCGCAGCCCGGCCTACGCCAGCTACG
>JBBDVU010000063.1:0-25587 GCA_040903225.1 Nitriliruptoraceae bacterium
AACCCGGCACTGCTCGGCAGCCCGGCGTCCCCGGCGCTGCAGGCGTTGTACGTACAGGTTGCACCGTGGGAACCGTTCGACGGTGATACCCCTGCGCACGAAGCGATCCGGGCATCGCTCAATGGCGCATTGCCGGTAAACGACGGTTACACGTTCGGATGGATCTGGTCGTACCCGATCAAGGCCGCGCTCGAAGCGGCTGTCGAATCGGGTGACGTGACGCGCGCCGGCTTGCGGGCCGTCGTTGATGGACTCGAAGTCGACTACGAAGGAGCACTGCCGCCTCGCACGTTCGGAGGCGATTCCAACGAGACAGCTGTTCGGGTGGCGACGATCAACGTCCCAGACCCGAATGCACCGCTTGGTGTCCGCGTGATTGCAAAGGATGTGACCGGACCGACAGCAGATGCGCACGACTACAGCTCACCGTGCGCGTTCTAGTCTGCTGCGACGACATGCGCAGAGATCTGTGCCAACCTTGAGGGAGACACGAGACCGGCACGATCGGCGTGAGACGGTCATCTAGATCCGCGAGACACCAGCTGGAGGCGGCCCTCGGGCCGCCTCCAGCTGGTCAGCGGCCGGGGCAGGCCTGCGATCTACCCCGAACCGCTCGGCCAAGATCAGGGATGCGCTGGGGGATTCCCCGATGTGCGATCGACTCCGGATCGGCGATGATCAACGCAGCCAAGTCGAGCTAGCCCGAGCCGAACCCCACGAAGAATTCAATCTTGCAGAGCTCACGGGCGCTACCGCCAAGCACCAGATTTTCAACAAACGTTAGAAGCATGGCCACGCGTCGGCGCGCAGCGGAAGGCCCACCTGCCGCTGGCGGCCGCTGAATCGGCTCAGACATGCCGTGGTTACGCATACTCGCGTCAGCGGCCCGACAATCATCAAAAGGAATGACCATGACCGGCACACCGTTCTCCGACCCCCAGCCACCACGGCAAGTGGTCAATGCAGAAAGCCGAGGGTGGGCAATGGGCGCGCACCTGTCGGCGCTGGGGATCGGACTTGTCAGCGCTGCCATCCTCGGCTTTGTTGGCCCGCTGGTGGTCTGGCTGTTACGTAGGGAAGACGACCCGTATGCCGAATACCACGCCAAAGAGGCGCTCAACTTTCAGCTCACCGTGCTCCTGGTGATCGTGTTGTCCGCGATCCTGGCGATACCGGCCATCATCATCGGGGTGCTCACGCTTGGTATCGGGCTGATTCTGTTGGCCATCGTGGCGCTCGTCGCAGCCGTGCTCTGGTTTGTGCTGCCGATCGTCGCAACCGTCAAGGCCGGTAACAGCGAGAGCTACCGCTACCCGTTCACGATCCGTTTCGTGCAGTAGCGCACAAGCCTCGCTGTGATCGCGTCGGGAGCGTGATAGGCGTCAAGTACGATCGTTGACGGTCGCACTGGAGCGTTCGTGGTCGTCGACGGTCTCAACCCAACACAACAAGAAGCGGTGGCCCATGTGGGCGGACCGCTTCTGGTCATTGCGGGCGCAGGTTCCGGCAAGACACGGGTGCTCACCCACCGGATCGCGCACCTGATCCGCGAGCACGACGTCAATCCGTTCGAGCTGCTGGCGATCACCTTCACTAACAAAGCCGCCAACGAGATGGCCGAACGGGTTGGCGGACTCGTCGGTCAGCGACTCTCCGGCCGCATGTGGGTCACCACCTTCCACAAGGCATGCGTGCGCATTTTGCGGCGAGAACTGACCTACCTCGGCTACCGGTCTGGGTTCACCATCTACGACCAGCAGGATGCACAACGACTGGTCGGCATCATCGCCAAAGAGCTGGGTGTCGACGACAAGCGTTTGCCGGCACGTGCGATTCACACGGCGATCAGTAACGCCAAAGACGACCTGATCGATTTCGAGATCTACCGCAGCCACGCCAGCGGCTGGCCAGAATCAGACATTGCCGAGGTATACGCCGGCTACCAAGCGCGGATGCTCAAAGCCAACGCTCTCGACTTTGATGACTTGATAGTCAAGACCGTCGAGCTGTTTCAGCTGTATCCGGCTGTGCTGGAGCACTATCAGCAACGGTTCCAGCACGTGCTGATCGACGAGTATCAGGACACCAACCGCGCCCAGTACCACCTGGTGAACCTATTGGCTGCGGCACACCGCAATCTGATGGTGGTCGGCGACCCGCAGCAGGGGGTGTATTCGTTCCGCGGCGCCACGATCCGCAACATCCTCGACTTCGAAGCGGACTACCCGGATACCAAAGTTGTCGTGCTCGACCGCAACTACCGGTCAACCCAGACCATCCTGGATGCAGCCAATCACATCATCAAGCCAAGCGATGTGGAGCGGCGTGCCGAACTGTGGACCGATCGTGGTCCCGGCGAACTCATCGTGCGCTACGCCGCCGAAGACGAACACGACGAAGCCGCGTTTGTTGCCGAACAGTGTGAACAGCTGCGACAGGACGGATTCAGCTTCGACGACATTGCGATCTTCTACCGCACCAACGCGCAGTCGCGCGTACTCGAAGAACAGTTCATGCGCGTCGGATTGCCATACCGGGTGATCGGTGGCTTGCGCTTCTACGAACGCAAGGAAATCAAAGACGTCATCGCGTACGCGCGGGTACTGGTCAACCCGGATGACGATGTCTCGGCGCGGCGCATCATCAACATGCCGCGCCGTGGAATCGGGGATCGCACCACAGAACAGGTCGACTTTCATGCCCGCCGCGAAGGCATAAGTTTCATGGAAGCATGCCGGGCGATTGAACAGCTTGGTCTGGGCTCCCGCGCTGTCGCCGCAGTCACTTCGTTTGTCGGGCTGATCGACAGTTTGCGTACCGCACTTGAGCATGACCTACCGCTGCCTGACGTGATCGAACTGATCTGGACGCAGACCGGCTACATGCAGGAATTGCAGGCTGAACGCACCGTTGAAGCGATGGGTCGCGAAGAAAACCTGAGAGAGCTGAAGTCGGTCGCTACCGAACTGCACGAGCAGCTTGAAGGAGTTGCTGGCCCCGAGGCACTGGAAACGCTGCTTGAATCTGTGACACTGGTCAGTGATCAGGATGCACTCGACAATACTGGCGACCCTCAGCCAGGCGAGGCTCAGCCAGGCGAGGCGCAAGTGGCTGATGGAGCGGTCACATTGATGACGCTGCACACCGCCAAAGGGCTCGAATATCCCGCAGTGTTTCTGGTCGGCATGGAAGATGGCGTGTTCCCGCATGTGCGCAGTCTCGGTGAGCCAGCCCAACTCGAAGAAGAACGCCGGCTGTGCTACGTCGGCTTCACCCGCGCGCAGGAACGGCTATTTATCAGTCATGCGCAGCATCGGACCCTATGGGGTGGCGCGTCCTACAACCCGCCGTCGCGTTTTCTCGATGACCTTCCGGAGTCGCTGGTCGACTTGCGGCGTTCGCAGGCTGGCTATGCCGGGGTGACCACCCGCCAGGCATCGGCACCGCCGGGGTACCAGCGTCGCAGAAGCCGAGCGGCTCAGACCATCGAGATCGACGGTGCCGAGTTCCGGATCGGCGATCGTGTCATCCATCCGAAGTTTGGTACGGGCCGCTTGCTTGAACTTTCTGGTTCCGGCGAAAATGCCGAGGCGACCGTCGAGTTCGAAGACGAAGGCACCAAACATCTGGTGTTGGCGTACGCGCCGCTGGTCAAGGCGTAGCTGCGTGGAATTTCTGATCGCGCCCGGGCGCCTGTGCGGAGCTCAGTCGAAGCACTGCGGTCGGGCGACCGTGTCTGACGGTGTGGCGGACTCCAGGATTGTCTCTGGGTTGATATAGACGACACCTGCAGACACCATGGTTGGCCGTTCGGTCAGCGAATCGGCGCCATTGAACCCGCGACCGGTAAGTGACCAGACCCCATCGCGAGACTCGAGACGGTTGCTTGCCGGGCAGTACACGACGTCACCGGCACCGACGAACGCCCGGACCCTGCCACCCGCGCCCACGACGAGCACGTCGAACTCGGATACGTAACCGGCAGCACTGACCTCCTCCAGCGGCATCAACACTGCCCACGGTTCGCCGGGTGCAGCGGAACCCGAGCGGAGAAACAACACGCCAGCAATGACCAGAATCACACCGGCGATCACCGACGCTACGACCCATTGCAGCCCGAGTGGCGCGCGAAGCACGATCTTGCGGGCACGCTTCGATGCCCGCTCCGGCAGGTAGCCGGACGGGCCGTATTCAAGTTCGTCGCCATGGTTTCGGTTGGCGTCGCGCGGCATACCGGGCCTTTGCTGCATCGCTCGTACGGTACCGATTCGAGAACAGCGACTTGGCGGTCCTCCATGTGAGGATCACAAGCCTGTCGTTTGATCGCTGACGTCGCTGGCTTGGAGGCAGATGGGATCTATTGACTACCCTGGTCCATGACTCGGACCGGTTTCTGTCTGTGACCGGGTCGACCGAACCGGACGACGATGTGGTCGCGTCGGTGTCTCGGTCAGGCACGATAGGAAGCGAAGGCGATGGCGATCCGTGTAGTGGTAGCCAAACCCGGGCTCGACGGTCACGACCGCGGCGCCAAGGTCGTTGCCCGTGCCCTGCGCGATGCTGGCATGGAAGTCATCTACACCGGCTTGCATCAAACACCTGAACAGATCGTGGCGGCGGTGATCCAAGAGGACGCGCAAGCGGTCGGTCTGTCAGTCCATTCGGGTGCGCACATGACCCTGTTCCCGAAGGTGGTGGCCCTGTTGCGAGCACAGGGCGCCGACGACGTGGTTGTGTTCGGTGGTGGAATTATCCCGAACACAGACATCGAAACTTTGAAGACGCAAGGAGTTGCGCAGATTTTTACGCCCGGGACCCCCATGAAAACGATCACCGAATGGGTAGCTGACAACGTGCCGGACCGGACGGTGAATGCATGACCTCGGGGCAGCTCGTGGTTTTCGGTGGCGCCGCAGCAGAAAATCTGCATCGGGGTCGGCGAGCCTTTACGCAGTGAGACCTGGCACAGACTGCAACCTCTGCCCCGGTGCAAGGCTAAAGCGACGAGCAACGACGATCCGCGCAGCACGCCTAGCACTAGCACGGTCGTCTAGCGCGTTGCCTAGCGCGGTCGTCTTGCACGGTCGCCGACGCGCGCTAGCAACACAGTTCGTACACGACAAGCTGTATGCCGGTTGGTGAAACGCCGCTCGGCGCCGATGAACAGGATGAGCATGGACCTCGTGGAGTTCCAAGGCAAGCAACTATTCGCCCGCAATGGCGTGCCAGTGCCGCCGGCGGGCAGCGTCTGCCGCACGGTGGACGAGATTGTCGACGCCGCCAAGTCGCACTTGGACGGTGGCGCATCTGCGGTGGTCGTCAAGGCGCAGGTCAAGACCGGTGGCCGCGGCAAAGCCGGCGGCGTCAAGTTGGCGAGCAGCGTCGACGAAGCACGTGAGCACGCCGAGTCGATTCTCGGTCTCGACATCAAGGGCCACGTCGTCAACGTCGTCTATGTCGAGCCGGCATCCGACATCGTCGAGGAGTACTACCTGTCGGTAATGCACGACCGGGTCAACAAGGGCCACCTCATCATCTGTTCGAAGGAAGGTGGCGTTGACATTGAGGAAGTCAACCGGACCAATCCCGACGCAGTGGTCAAGCGAACGCTGACTCCGCACGAAACCGAGGATGGCCTGTTGCTGGCGACGGCCAAGGAGATCGTGGCCGAGGCGAACCTGCCCGAACAAGTGCAATCGTCAGCGGCTCAGCTGCTCATCAAATTGTTCGATGCTTACCGTGCTGAGGACACCACACTTGCTGAAATCAACCCGCTGATCCGTACACCAGACGACCGGGTGATCGCGCTCGATGCCAAGGTGTCGCTCGACGGCAACGCGACGTTCCGTCACGACGACTACAGCGAATGGAACATCGACGGGATCGAAGCTGACGACCCGCTGGAAGCCAAAGCCCGCGATAAGGGCATCCAGTACGTCAAGCTCGATGGCAACGTTGGTGTGCTTGGCAACGGAGCCGGCCTGGTGATGGCCACGCTCGACGTGGTCGCCCAGCACGGCGGTCGTGCCGCCAACTTCCTGGATGTTGGTGGGGGAGCCTCAGCCGATGCGATGGCCGAATCGCTCGGCCTCGTACTTGAAGACCCGGCGGTCAAGAGCGTGTTCATCAACATCTTTGGCGGCATCACCCGTGGCGAAGAAGTTGCCAACGGGATTGTTGAGGCCACCAGCCGGCTCGGTTCGTTCCCGCAAAAGCTGGTTGTCCGTCTTGACGGCACCAATGCGGAGGAGGGCCGCGACATTCTCAACGACGCTGGCCTCGACAGCGTCGTGGCCGCGGCGACCATGGACGAAGCCGCGGAATTGGCCGTGAAACTTGCCCGTAGCTGACGCTCGGCGCACGTGAACAACTGGTGCGTCGCACCAACAGGAGATATCCACGATGAGTATTTTCATCGACGAATCAACCAACGTCGTCGTCCAGGGCATCGGTTCCCAGGGCACCTTCCACGCCAAGCGGAACAAGGACTATGGCACCAACGTCGTCGGTGGTGTCCACCCCAAGAAGGGCGGCACCACCTGGGACGAAGTCGGTGTTCCCGTCTTCTCCAGCGTGCGCGAATCGGTGGAGCAGGCGGGTGCGAACACCTCCCTGGTGATGGTTCCGGCTCCGTTCACCAAAGATGCGATTCTCGAAGCGTACGAAGCGGGCATCGAGACGATCGTCACGATCACCGAAGGTGTTCCGGTGCACGACATGACCGAGGTATACGACACTGTCGTGCGTCGTGGTGGCGTGCGACTCATCGGTCCGAACTGTCCCGGTCTGATTTCTCCGGGCAAATCCAATGTTGGCATTATCCCCGCCGAAACGACGTTCCCGGGCAACGTCGGGCTGGTTTCGCGTTCGGGCACGCTGACCTACCAGATCATGCACGAACTGGCGCGGGCCGGCATCGGGATCTCGACCTGTGTCGGCATCGGTGGTGATCCGATCATCGGTACCCAGTTCCTTGACGTCATCCAGGCATTTGCCGCAGACCCCGACACCAACGCGATTGCGTTCGTTGGCGAGATCGGCGGTTCTGAGGAACAGCTGGCTGGCGAGTGGATCCGCGACAACATCCCGGATACGCCGGCCGTCGGCTACATCGCCGGATTCGAAGCGCCTGAAGGCAAGCAGATGGGCCACGCAGGTGCGATCGTCAAAGAAGGCGGGCCCGGTGGCGAGTCGGCCGCCGAAAAGAAAGAAATCCTTGAGGGGTTCGGGATCTCCGTTGCGATGAACCCGTCGGAAGCGGCGGCGTTGATGATCGAACGGCTCAAATAACGACGGTCTGCGGACCGCCGCCAGATCGGTTGCCGGCGGCGATGCTCTGGGGCTCGGCTACCTGGTGGCCGGGCCCCACGTCATTCGCCCGGTTGATTGTGGCCCTGGTGCGTGGATTTGTACGCCAATGAGCGGACCCCCCCCAAGCCGGGACGCGCGGGGCACGGCGTCGACCGGCATGCAGGCCACCTGGGGGAAGGTGACCTACAACAGTGCGTCGTCCGATGGGGCGTCGGACGTTGGTGACGCACTAGACGGCCTGGGGTTGGCCGTCAGTCCAATTGAACGGCACATCGGTAATTCGTGTTCCACCGCGTGCGCATATCGCGCGAACGGCTTGACAAAACGGATTATCCGCACGTTTTTCGCCATATCGATTTGCTTAGTGGACCGTGCCACGAGGCGACTGGATCGTTGCGCCGCGCGAGTGCGCTGACTCGACCGAATGGTCGCGAAGGTGACATCATGTGGTCGATTCGGCGCAACACCTCTGCGGGGCCGTTGACGTAACCGAATTGAAATGCGATCGACACCGGCAAGAGACACCGGTAGGCAAAGATTGGCGCACGTTTCGTTTACCGGGTCTATCAGTCTCAGCGAGGAGTTCAACATGAAGCTGGTCACGGCGCTCATCAAGCCACACAAACTGGATGAAGTCAAAGAAGCATTGCAGGTGGTAGGCGTGCAAGGGCTCACCGTCACCGACGTCCGTGGATTCGGGCGTCAACGCGGTCACACCGAGCTGTACCGCGGCGCGGAATACCGCATCGAGTTCGTTCCCAAGGTGCGCCTCGAGATTCTGACCGAGGATGCCCAAGTCGACGCGATTGTCGATGCGATCGCTGACAACGCGCGCACAGGTCAGGTTGGCGACGGCAAAGTGTTCGTCACTGGTGTCGACCGTGTGGTCCGCATCCGCACCGGCGATGAAGATGCGCAGGCGCTGTAGACCGCGCGTGTCGTTGGTCGCATAACGGGACGCGCATGGATTCACATGCCGCGCCGCCGGACAAGCTCGATGCTGTGAAGGCCGCGGGTGTCGCCGAAACCGTGTCCGGTTCGGGCAACAACGTTGATGCCGACACTCGGGTCGGCACGACAGCCGTGGCGGCCCCGGCTTCGGTTGCGTCGGCAACGCTTCGGCACCGACGTGAGATGTTGGCCGGTTCGGCATGCGACATTCACTGGTGCCGAGCATGGTCCGACGCGGTCGACCTGTTCATCCGAGATCAAGCATCCGGATTATCTGCGTCGGGTATCAGCATCGTCGCGGTCGGCGGGTATGGCCGACGCGAGCTGTGTCCTGCCTCCGATATCGACCTGCTGGTCCTGCACAGTGGCGCTGATACGGCCGAACTCGAATATGTCGTACGTACTGTGGTGTACCCATTGTGGGACGAGCAGCTGACCGTCGGTCATGCGGTCCGAGACCGCCGTGACGTGCTCGACGCCGCAACGCCGTCGGCATCCGTCGACGATCTGGCAACAGTCACCTCAATGCTGGACATGCGGCTGGTGTACGGCGACATCGGACTGCTCCAGGAAATTCGGGCACCGTTTATTCGCAGGTTGCGTCGACGCGGGGATCGTTTCCTCGAATTGCTTCGTGATGCAGACACGGTGCGTAAGCGGAACGCGGGAGACACGGCTGAATTGCTCCAGCCCGATCTCAAGAACGGGGCGGGAGGCCTGCGTGACCTGCAGTCGCTGGCCTGGGCATCGGCAGCGATTGTCGGAACCGTCGGGATTGAACCGTTGGTTGGTGCCGGCTACGTCGGGGCTCCAGACATCGGGCGGCTCGCTGCGGCGCATGAACGTCTCACTGCCTGCCGAGTGGCGCTGCACCAGATCCAGCAAGCGGCGTCAACATCACGCCGTGCCGGTGACGTTGTGACGATGGATGTTCAGGAAGCTGTGGCTGTACGCCTGGGTTATCGCGATCGATCGGCAACCAACCTGGCGCCGCATCAGCTGTTACACGACGTGTTTGACGCGCTGCGCACGGTCGATCATGTCTATCGCCGAGCGTGGTCGCTGATTGGCGCCGATGTCCGGCGAGGTCAGCGTCGTCGCAATCGTCCGGCTGAGGAAACGGTCGATGGATTCGAACTCGTCGACGGGGTCCTGCGACTGCCCGGCCACATCGACATCGCCGATGCGCATGTTCCGGCGCGGGTATTCGCCGCGCTGGTCGACACCGGCGCGATTCTTGAGCGAGGGGCGGCGGCACGCCTGCGGTCAGCGTCAGCGAAAGCCCACTGGTCATGGCAGCCGGCGACACGCGAACTTGTGCTCACCCGCCTTCTGCGAGGCAACGTTGTCCTGGATGCGCTGGCAGAGTTCGATGACGCCCGCGTGCTTGAAGCATGGTGGCCCGGCTGGTCGGCGGTGCGATGCCGAGCGCAGCGCAACCCGTTTCACCGGTATCCACTCGACCGGCATGCGTGGCACGCAGTCGCCGCGCTCGGCGAACTGGTGCGCAAGCACGACTGGGCGGCGACAACACTCGAAGACGTCGATGATCGCGACGCGCTGGTGGTGGGTGTCCTATTGCACGACCTCGGCAAAGCGCACGGAGAACCGCATCAACTGACCGGCGTGCAGCCGGCCGTGGCGATCGCGCAGCACCTCGGACTGGCGCAGGACACGCAGCACACGGTTGCGAAACTCGTCGAGTTGCATCTGCTGCTCCCCACCGTTGCCCGTACCCGTGACCTTGCCGATCCAGCCGTCATTGCAGATGTTGCCGGACAGGTCAAGAACCGGTCGCTACTCGCCTGCCTGCACCTGCTCGCCGCAGCCGATGCGCTCGCGACTGCACCGGGTGTGTTCAATAGCTGGACGGAAACGCTCATGAGATCGCTGGTGACAAAGGTCCAAGCCGTGCTCGACGAACAGCATCCCGATGACCTGGCCGGCAGCGCCGCGGCAACTGCGCATGACGCGCTGCAACTCGCCGCCGAGCTTGGCGCGACTGCCGATGCCGTTCGCAATCACCTGGCGATGCTGCCGCAGCGCTATTCCGCAGCGGTGTCACCGCGCGCGGTGGTACGTCACACGTTGATGGCACAGTCGCAACCTGGCGCCGCCGAGGTCGTGACCAGGGTGACGCCCGGTGAGCTCGTTGCGACCAGCGAAGTTGCCGGTGTGCGCATGAGGCCGGCGTCGCAAACGGGTGCTGATGACACGCTCGAGCCGGACGAAATCGATGAATTGGACGTGGTTGCGGTCGACCATCCGGGATGGTTCGCCAAGGTTGCCGGTGTGATCGCGCTGCATGCTGGTGAAATCATCGCCGCAGACGCGTTCACGCGTAGTGACGAATTGGCCATCGACACGTTCCGTGTACTCAAGCCTGAAGGGGCTGCGAGTTCGTGGTGGGCGCGTGTGGAGGGCGATCTGGCCGAAGCGGCGGCCGGCCGCTTAGCGGTGCGAGCGCGGGTGTCACAGAACGCGCGCAGGGACGACCGGCGGGTCCAACGGGCACCAGATGTCCCAACGGACGTGACGTATTCGCTGGACGCCGGCGGTAACGGGACGGTGATCGAGGTGACGGCGTTCAACCGGTCGGGGGTGCTGTATGCGATCACGTCCGCGCTCGCGGAACTTGAAATTGACATTGTCGTCGCACGGATCGACACGATCGGTCATGAGGCTCGGGACGTCTTCACGTGTCGGAGCGCTGAAGGCGGACCTCTCGACGAAGATCACATTGCCGAGGTGGAACTTGCGATCCGGGCGGCAATCGACGCGCTGTAACGGCAGCCTGAGCGACAAGCTCGTACGATCACTTGCACTGCCGAGGTCCGGCAGCCAATGATCGAAAGTGCTGGATGTGTCATCGCTGAACCCGCCGACGGTCGCTGCGGCGGACGGAACGCTCGGTGTCCTGTGTGTCGGTCTCGGAGCCGTATCAACGACCTTCATCGCCGGGGTTGAACTGATCCGGCGCGGTTTGGCTGAACCGATCGGCTCACTGACCCAGATGGGCACCATCAGGCTCGGCAAACGAACCGAAGATCGGTCGCCATTGATCCGCGATTTTGTTGGTCTCGCCCCAATCGATCAGCTGGTGTTTGGCGCCTGGGACCCGTTCGAAGACGACGCCTATGTCTCTGCGGTGAACGCAGGCGTGCTTGACGTCGCCAAGCATCTCGAACCGATCGCCGATCAGCTGCGCCAGATCCGTCCCATGACGGCCGTCTTCGACCCTGCCTACGTGCGCAACCTTGACGGCGCAAATGTCAAGGCTGGTTCGGGCAAACGGGCGATGCTTGAGGCGATCCGCGATGACATTCGCGCATTTCGCGAGCAGCACAGCTGCGACCGGCTGGTGATGATCTGGTGCGCATCGACGGAAATCTACGTCGATTCCGGTCCGGCGCACGCCGACATCGATGCGTTCAACCGAGCGATCGACGCCAACGACCCGGCGATCACCCCGTCGATGTTGTATGCCTATGCGGCACTTCTGGAAGGCGTGCCGTTCGCAAATGGGGCACCAAATTTGACGGTCGACACGCCAGCGTTGCGCGATTTTGCATCGGCCAGCGGGGTGCCGATCTGCGGGAAAGATTTCAAGACGGGCCAGACCCTGGTCAAGACGGTGCTGGCTCCGATGTTCAAATCGCGCATGCTCGGCATGGCAGGCTGGTATTCCACCAACATTCTCGGCAACCGTGACGGTGAAGTGCTCGACGACCCCGATTCGTTCCGCACCAAGGAGAGCAGCAAACTCGGTGTGCTCGACACCATCCTGCAGCCTTCTGTCTATCCGCAGCTGTACGGCGACCTGCATCACGTCGTCCGGATCAACTATTACCCGCCGCGTGGCGACAACAAGGAAGGTTGGGACAACATCGACTTCTTCGGGTGGCTTGGCTATCCGATGCAGCTCAAAGTCAACTTTTTGTGCCGTGACTCGATTCTGGCGGCACCGTTGGCGTTGGATTTGTGCCTGTTTCTCGACCTGGCGCAGCGTGCCGGCATGAGCGGCATCCAGGAGTGGTTGAGCTTCTACTTCAAAGCACCGCAGGTTGCGCCGGGTTTGTATCCCGAGCATGACCTGTTCATCCAGCAGACCAAGCTCAAGAACACGCTTCGGTGGATCATGGGTGAGGATCAGATCACTCACCTGGGTGTTGAATACTATGCGGACGACTATTTGCCGGATGACTGACACGGCTGGTTGACAGCGCTGTTGCTGACTCGACGGCGCTGAGCCACTGGATTAGTCATGAGGGAGTCCTGTCGCGCGGTGGCTGCGGGGAACGGATTGACCATGCGAGTTCTTTCGGCACAGCATGCGCTGTACTGGGCGCATCCGAGGCGTGTGCCAGAAGCCTTCCGACGCGTTGTGCGTGCGCGGCGGGGTAACGCGTGGTGCAGGTCAGTAGCCCAACCAAGCCCCGCTAGTGACCGGCTGTTCATCGATCACGCCAATGCGCTCGACGACGCTCGTAACCGCGTCGGACAGTCGACCGTGCGGCTCGGCGGAGCCGCCAACCTCGGCCTGCTGTACGACGTGGCGGAACGTGTTGAAGCCCGGCGGGTCATTGAGACCGGTGTTGCCTACGGCTGGTCGACGCTTGCGATCCTGTTGTCGATTGCGCCGCGGTCCGGGCACCTGTGGTCGATCGACTTGCCGTACCCGTACGGTGGCGACAGGCAACCGGTCGGTGTCGCCGTTCCCGATGAGCTGCGCGAACAATGGACGCTTATCGTTGGCAGCGACCGTGATCATGTTTCTGGCGCAATCGCCGAGGCAACGTCAGGTGCTGGCACACTTGATCTCGCCCACTATGACTCTGACAAGACCCCAAGCGGCATGATCGCCACGTGCACAGCGCTCTTCGACGCGCTTCGTCCTGGCGGGGTGCTCGTGGTTGATGATGTCGGGGACCACCTTGGCTTCAAGCAGCTGTGTCAGCGGCTGCAGGTACCACCGCTGGTGTATGACCACCACGGCAAGTATCAGGGCGTCATCCACAAGACTGCGCGGTAGTCGCGGTAGTCGCGGTAGTCGCGGTAATCGCGGCAATCGTCGCAGCGCCGGCAGGTGTCGAAGCTAGGCGTCATCTACAAGACGCCGCCTTCGGTCATGCGTTTGTAGTCCAGAACCCGGTCGAGCAGGGCTTCGTCGATACCGTCTTCGACGGCGACCTCGCGCAGCGTCTTGTTCGCTTTGTGCGCCTGCTTGGCCAGCGCGGCCGAGCGTTCATAACCAATCTCCGGCACGAGCGCAGTCACTTGCATCAGTGAGCGTTCGACCAACAGCGGGCCCTGCTCGGTCGCTTCTGTCCCGTCCAGGCACTTGTCGACGAACACGCGCGACACCGACGCGAGTAGCCGCTCGGACTCGATCACGTTTCGCGCCATCAGCGGGATCATGACGTTGAGCTCAAGCTCACCGGACAGACCACCGACGGCGACCGCGCCATCGTTGCCGATCACCTGCGCGGCGACCTGACGGACCGACTCGGGGATGACCGGGTTGACCTTGCCGGGCATGATCGAGCTACCCGGCTGGATCTCAGGAAGCTGAATCTCGTACAGGCCGGTGCGTGGCCCGGAAGCCATCCAGCGGACGTCGTTGGCGATCTTGATGAGGCTCACCGCGACCGTCTTGAGTGCACCAGAAATTTCGACGAGCGCGTCGCGGGCCCCTTGTGCTTCGAAGTGATCGACCGCCTCCACGAACGGCAGCTCGGTGCGTTGGGCGATCAACTCGATCACTCGATCGACGAATCCGGGAGGGCAGTTGAGACCGGTACCCACGGCCGTACCGCCGAGCGCAAGTTCGTATATCGACTCGAGTGAGCGTTCAATCCGAACAATGCCAAGCTCGATCTGACGGGCATAGCCGCCGAACTCCTGGCCGAGTGTCACCGGTGTGGCGTCCATCAGATGGGTACGGCCGGACTTGACCACGTCACGAAACTCGTCGGCTTTGCCGCGCAACGAACGAGCCAAGTGCCGCAGGGCCGGTAGCAGCTGGTCATTTGCCACACGTGCGACGGCGACGTGGACCGATGTCGGGAACGTGTCGTTGGATGACTGGGACGCGTTCACATGATCATTGGGATGGACGTTGTCCGACGACAGGTCCTCGCCCAACAGCTGCTTGGCTCGGTTGGCGATGACCTCGTTGACGTTCATGTTGGTTGAGGTACCTGAACCGGTCTGGAACACGTCGACCGGAAAGTGCTCGTCCAGGTCGCCGACGATCACCTCGTCGGCTGCGCGGCGGATTGCGTCGGCGATGTCTGCTGCGACGACGCCAGTCTCTTCGTTGGCGGTGGCGGCAGCCCACTTGAGCATCGCATGCGCATGGATGATCTCATGGGGAACAGGTTGCCCGGAGATCGGAAAGTTTTCTACGGCACGCTGGGTTGATGCGCCCCACAGCGCGTCGATCGGGATCTGCATTTCACCCATCGTGTCGTGTGCGGTGCGAAACTGTTCAGCCATGGGTCGGAACTCCTCGAGCCGGTGCCGGTGTCACAACACGCAGGTGCTGGTGGCTGGCGTGGTACGCGTGGCCCCCAGGCTATTGCGTCGTGAAGGTAGTGTGGGTGCGACGGCCTTCCGATCACGCCAGCAGCGAGGCAGCACGGTGCAGTTTGACGGCAACACGGCATTTGAAGGTCCGGATAGTGGGCCACCACCGACACCAATCGAGCGAGCGCGCCGGCGACGCCGTCGGCAGGTGTCGGTCGGAGCTGCCGTCGTGGCACTCATGTTGCTTGCTGCAGGTGGCGTGTATGCGATGTTGTCGCTGGGAACGGAATCGGACCCACGTGATGACACAGCAGGTGAAGAATCCACCTCCGGCGACGGAGGTACCGGCGAGGCTGATGGTCCGGATGACGCGACCAACGACGATGATTCGTCGTCATCACCTGACGACACAGCGCCGGGAGATGCGGACAGCAACGAGCCAGGGGAGTTGGCCGACCGACCCGATGCGCCGATTCCGAACGAACACCGGATCGATGCTCCCGAGACTGCCGATCTTGCTGGCGACGATGCGGTGCAGGTGGCACTGTTCGTTGAGATTGATGCGTCCGAACGGGCGATGATGGCGTTTCAATCCGAAGTGCAGGACGCATTCGCACAGTCCCGTGACCTGGAGCTTGTGCGTGACCTGGTTGGCGACGCTGCCGACCGTGGGCTGCGACGGCTCGATGTGCTGCGCGAACGGATGCTGTCATCTGCGGTCTATCCCGGCGAACTGTCGCCCTCGGCTGCCGATGTGCGTGACAGCTATATTGTCCACCTGGATTCGTGGGTCGATTACCTCGTGGTCATCTCTGACAATCCTGACCTGATCATGGGGGACACGACGCCGTACACAATCATGATCAATGTGACCGGCGATGCGTTCGTCAGGGAAGTCGCGCGCATGATCGATGAAGGGATGCAGGCCGACGTACAACGATATGTCGACGCGATCGTTGATCGCGGTTTTTCCGGTCCGAGCGACTCGCAAGTGTGATCCCGGACGCTAGAGTCTGGCACGGCGAGCGCCGAACCTCCTGGTGAGTTATGAGTGGAGCCGTATGTTTCGAATCATCGTCAATCTGACGGTCCAGGCTGACAAGCGCGAGCAGTTCCTTGAGGGCATCAGCGAAAATGCCGCTGCGGCAGTTCGCGACGAACCCGGGTGCATCAGTTTTGATGTGTGCGAAGATACGACAGCGGCCAACAAGTTCGTGCTCATCGAGACCTATGTTGACGCAGCGGCGTTTGACGATCATCGCAACACGCCCCACTTTGCCGTTTGGGCGCAGCGGTCGCAGGAATTCGTCGTTGACAAGGCGTATACGCCCACCGACGTGCTGATTACCCAAGGTTGACGCATTCGTCATCCTGTCCACGGTTCGCGGTGAAGGTGTCGGCTCGACCGCTTGGCATGCCTGCGCTCGAGGATGTCGGCTCGGCCACCTGCGCTTGGCACGCCTGCCCGGCCGAAAGCGGGGCTGTGTATCTGATCGACTGGTTGTCCCAGTTGGACCTATGGTTTGCCCCAGCCGCCACCACCCGGCGTGCGGACCAACAGACGGTCATGCGGGTTGACGTCGAACGTGCACTTGGCATCGAGCCGTTCACGGACAAGGCGTCCATTGCGGCGCCGCAGCAGCCAATCCTGACCGCTGGCACCTGAGGATCCACCAGCGAGTCCCCACGGACGAGTGCGACGACGCTCGCCGATGATCGAGACCACCGCCGGTTCGAGAAACTCCAACTCGCGTTCGATGCCGTCGCCGCCACGGAACCGGCCAGCACCGCCGCTGTCCCACAACGTCGTTGCGCGCACTTTGAACGGATAGTGCTGCTCGAGCGATTCGATCGGGGTGTTGCGCGTGTTGGTCATCCCGGTGTGAATGCCCGACTGGCCGTTGCGACCGTTGCGGCCGCCTTGGCCGCCGGCAGTCGTCTCGTAGTAGGCGAACGTGTCCGATCCGATCAGCAGATTGTTCATCGTGCCTTGCGAGGCAGCAGGCACCCGCAGCGGGCTAGGTGTCGCCAGCGCGCCGAGCAGCACATCAGCGATCCGCTGGCTGGTTTCGACATTGCCGGCTGCCACAGCTGCCGGTTCTTGTGCGTCGACAAGCGAGCCGGCCGCCGTGGTCAACGACAGTGGGCGCTGGCAGCCGCCATTGGCTGGGATGGTCGGATCGGTGGCGACCCGAACGGCGTAGTACAGGCACGATTGGGTCACTGCTCGCACGGCGTTGAAATTCACCGGTTGCTGGTCGGCGGTGCCGGCGAAGTCAGCGTGCAGCTCATCGTGATCGATGGTGACCGTCACCTGGATTGGCAGCAGTGCGTCGGTGGTTTCCATGAAATCGACGAACGTGTAGCTGCCGTCGGTCAGGTCGGTCAGTGCGGCGCGCATACGCTGCTCGCCATAATCGAGTACGGCGCTGCACATTCGGCTGAACTTGCCTGGGCCGTACGAAGACGCCAGTTCGACCAGCCGTTGCGCCCCAACTTCGTTCGCGCCGAGTTGAGCAGACAGATCTCCGAGACGTTCAGCCGGTGTGCGGGTTGCTGCCAGGAAGCGGTCGAGGAAGTTGGGCAGCCATGCGCCGGCCAACACCGCAGTTGTGGGTGCGATGCGACAACCTTCCTGGGTGATCGTTGTCGCATGCGCCGGCATCGATCCGGGAGCTTCTCCACCAACGTCAGCGTGGTGGGCACGGTTTGCGACAAATCCGATCAGGTCGCCGCCCAGATGCACGGGCCGCACGAGCGTGAGGTCGTTGAGGTGCGTGCCGCCAGAAAACGGATCGTTGACGGCGTACTGCGTATCGGGCTCGACACGGTTGCCAAAATGATCGAGGACCGCCTGCACCGAAGCGGGCATCGATCCCAGGTGCACGGGAATATGCTCGGCCTGGGCAAGCATTTCGCCGTCGACGACGAAGATTGCTGCCGAACAGTCGGCACGTTCCTTGATGTTGGGTGAATACGCTGTCCGACGAAGCACCGTTCCCATCTCGTTGGCCACCGCCGAGAACCGGCTGCGCGCCAACTCGAGTTCGATCGGGTCAGTAGTACTGATTTGTGGCCGGCTCACCAGGTCACCTCCAGAGTCCCGGTGTGATGGACATCGGCGACTTCGCCAGAGTTGATGAAGACGGTTGCGTCGGGCGCCTCGATGATCGCCGGACCTACAATCTGTGTCCCAGCTGTCAGCGCAGGTCGCCACCACACGTCTGCTCGGCACACACCGTCACGGGCGACGAGTTCGCGCTGGCCCCGACGGGGCTCGCCCACCGGCGCTGCGGTGTCGAGATCACGCCACCGCAATGCCGGAGGCCGCTCGCACTCCGCCCGGATCGCGACAATTTCGACCGGGTCATCAGGCCGCTCAAATCCATTCCGCTGGTGGTGTGCGGCATGGAAACGTTTGACTGCGTCGGGCCAGAGTCCGCCGGGTACATGGTCGATGGTGGTCTCGTGCGCCTGGCCGACGTAGCGCATATCGAAACGCAGGCGCACGATTCCGCCACCAGTTCGCGCCACGATGCGTGGGTCGCCAGCGAAGGTATCGATGAGGCGACCGAAGTCGTCATCGTTCGTCGCATCAATCCTGACACCTTGTGCCAAATCAAACCGACGCGGGCTCAGCAGCAACCCGAAGGCGGAAAACACTCCAGCATGCGGCGGCACCAACACGCCTGCCATACCAAGTTGTCGAGCAAGCGCCGTCGCGTGCAACCCGCCGGCGCCGCCAAACGAGACGAGCATGGCGTCGCGTGGGTCGGCGCCTTCGGCAAGCGAGACCACGCGGATGGCTTGAGCCATGTGCTCCTCGGCGACCGCGACGATGCCTAGTGCCGCCGCGAGTGCATCCGGATCAGCACCTGCATCAGCGCGAACGTCGAGTGCGGTAAGCGCAGCGACGGCACGCGGGCGGTCCAGGCGCACACCGTCGGCTAACACGCCAGACGGGTCGATGCGCCCGAGGACGACGTTGGCATCGGTGACGGTTGGTTGCGTGCCACCGCGGTCATAACAAGCCGGACCTGGGATCGCACCGGCGCTGACCGGCCCGACCCGTAGCGCACCACCTTCGTCGCGCCAGGCGACGCTGCCGCCACCAGCCCCGACAGTGTGGACCGCGACCGAGGGCATGCGGCAGGCGTAGCCGTCAACCGCTCGTTCGTACAAAACCGCGGGGCGACCGTCATCAATACGGCAAACATCTGTGGATGTTCCACCCATGTCAAAGGAGATCAGCTGCCGATGCCCGGTCATCTCACCTAGTGCCGCAGCAGCGACAACGCCGCCCGCCGGGCCGGACAGCAACATCGCGGCCGGCAGGTCACTGGCGTCATCGATCGTCATGAGACCGCCAGAAGAACGCATCACCTCGACGTCGTCTGCGATCCTGCGGTCGTGGACGGCCGCCGATAGCTGCGACAGGTAGCGATGAATCTGCGGCTTGAGATAGGCGTTGACCACGGTTGTCGATAGCCGTTCGAACTCCCGGAATTCCGGCGCCACCTGGTGCGACACCGACACCGGCACCTCGAGTTCGTGGGCGATCACGTCGGCCAGCCGCTGCTCGACCTCCGGGCGTTCATACGAATAGAGGAGACTGACCGCGACGGTTTCGGCACCGCTGGCTGCCAGCTGGCGAATCAGTGCATCGATCGCGTCAACGTCGAGCCCGAAGCGACGATGCCGCGGCACCAACGGCGTTGGCCGATCGGCAAACGTGTCGTACAGGGACGGCCGGTCCTGCCGGCCAATCTCGATGAGGTCCACGAATCCGCGGTCCGTCACCAGCGCGGTGGTGGCTCCGCGACGCTCCAACAGGGCATTGGTTGCCACGGTAGTGCCATGCAGGAGCAGATCATCGTGGCCGTCATCAGACTGCTGCTGAG
Source organism: Nitriliruptoraceae bacterium (assembly GCA_040903225.1). Lineage (GTDB taxonomy): Bacteria > Actinomycetota > Nitriliruptoria > Nitriliruptorales > Nitriliruptoraceae > JBBDVU01. The sequence continues at coordinate 19,692 of JBBDVU010000063.1, forward strand.
CCAATTGCGCGGCGGCCGTTACCCCTTGACTTTGCTCTTCGGTGCTCGATGTTTTGGCTACGACGAGTTGGTGGCCATCCCAGCGCACAGCGTCAGTGAACGTTCCACCGACGTCGATCCCCAGTGTCACGCGCACCGTCCTCGCCGCAATGCACCCGAATTGCCTGCCATCTTGGCCTATCGGCCGTGCTTTCGAGTGGCTCTCTGGCGGCTAGCGTGGCATCATCACGGATCGTGCGTCAAATGGGCTGGACTGTCGGTCGGCGCACGGCTTTTGGCTGCGATCGATGGCGATGAGGAGCATCAGCACGTGTCACGCTTGCGGAGCCTTGCCATCATCGTCGGTCTGGCGGCCGCGTTGCAGCCGGTGACAGCCTCGGCGGTGACGCAGGATCAGCTTCGCGGCGAGATCGAAGACGCCGAGCGACACATCGACGACCTCGAACTGCGACTCGACGAAGCGACGGAAAACTACGAGTCAACCTGGGCGCGCATCGAGGAGACGAAGGTCGAACTTGATGAACTCAGTGCGCGGGCGACACGGCTTGAGCGAGATGCACGGTCGGCCGAGCGGTTGTTGTCGGAGCGTGCCCGTTCCGTGTTCAAGCAAGGCTCCGCGACCGCGTTCGAAACCCTGCTGACATCCGGTGGGCCACAGCAGGCGGTCGAGCGGGCGGCGATGATTTCGACGCTGCAGTTGCGTGAAGGCACCCGACTCGAAGACGCGGTCGCCGCACGGGTCGCACTTGACCAGACGTTGGAACTGCTCGCCGACCGGGAACAGCGTCTCGACGAACTGCAAGCCGACTTGGACGTCCAAGCTCGCGAACTAAGCGCCGCGCTGTCGCAAGCCGAAGCGCGTGCATCGAGCTTGCGCACAATGCTTGAACGTCAAGTGCGGATCGACCGGGGGGTTCAGCAAGGCATTTATGCGTGCATTTTCGACAACGCATTCCGATTCCGAGACACGTGGGGTGCGCCGCGAAGCGGCGGGCGCCGCCACCGCGGTACCGACGTGTTCGCGCCATATAACCAACCGGTGTATGCGTTTACCTCAGGCGTCGTCCGGCGGACCTCATGGAGTGGCCTTGGTGGCCTTGGCCTCTATCTGCGTGGCGACGACGGCAATGTCTATTACTACGCGCATCTCAACAGCGTCGAGCAGGACGGACAAGTTGGTACCCGTGTCGGGCCGGGTCAGCTGATCGCCCGCAACGGTTCGACTGGCAATGCGTCCGCGAGCGCGCCGCACGTCCATTTCGAGATTCATCCTGGTGGCGGGTCGGCCATCAACCCGTACCAGTGGCTCGCCGCAGCGTGTTTCCGGTGAACCGATGCTGTGGCAGGCGTGTCGGCATGGTCACTGCAGCCGCCGCACTCGCGCTCATGTCACTGTCTACGCCGACTGCTGCGGTCACACTCGATGACTTGGAGCAAGCCGAACGCCATGTCGGTGACCTCCGCGATGAACTCGACGCTGCACTGACAGCGTACGAACAGACGCTCGTAGATGTGGAAACGGCGCGCGAAGAACTGATCGGCCTCGAACATCGTGCCAGTGACCTCGAGCAGCAAGCTCGCACTGCCGAACGTTTGTTGAGCGAACGTGCACGCAGCGCATTCAAGCAGAGTTCGTCGACGCCACTTGAGGCGTTGCTGGCCTCCGGGGATCCAGCCAGTGCTGTTGCGCGCGCATCCATGATCTCGGCGCTGCAGGTTCGTGAAGGCGCCCGGCTGGAAGATGCCGTCGCGTCCCGCATCGCTCTGCAACAGATTCGTGCGCTTGTGGCCGACCGGCATGCACGTCTGCAAGAACTCGAGGCCGACCTCGATCGTTATGCGATTGAGTTGATGTCACGTCTGTCGACGGCAGAATCGCGGGCCCACAGCATTCGCACGATGGTGGCGCGGCAGGTGCGGATCGACCGGGGGGTTCAGCAAGGCATCTATGCGTGCATTTTCGACGACGGATTCCACTTCCGTGATACGTGGGGTGATCCGCGAAGCGGCGGACGCCGCCACCGCGGAACCGATGTGATGGCGCCCCATAACCACCCGGTCTACGCGTTCACCTCAGGGACGGTGGTCCGCACCACCTGGAGCGCGCTTGGTGGGCTGGTGCTGTACCAGCGCGGTGACGACGGCAATGTGTATCTGTACGCACACCTCAACAGCGTGGAACCCGGGATGACTCCGGGTCGGCGGGTGTCGGCGGGTGAGCTGATCGCCCGCAACGGCTCGACTGGCAATGCGTCGGCCAGCGCTCCGCACGTGCACTTCGAATTGCATCCTGGCGGAGGAGCGGCGATCAACCCGTACCCGTGGCTCGCCGCAACTTGTTTCTGACCATTGCCGCAAGATGCTTGTGTCCTTCGGACAGGGCGCATGGGCGGGCTAATCGATCCGCACCGGCTAAAATATGAGGGCTCGTTCAACGTGTTCGAACGAACACGTTGAAGGATTTCGTGCGGCAGCGCACCGTCACCTTCAGCGTTTGACGCGCCGGTACAGGCGCCGCTTTGGTGCGTGCCGTGCTGACTATGTTCCCGTCCAGGAGTGTGCTACTTGGCGCGCTATATCGCGGCCCTGCTCGCGGTGATCGTCATGCTGCCAACGGCGGCATTTGCGCTCGAATTGACTGAGGTGCGTCGACAGGCAGCCGAGCTGCGAGACAGCTACGACGAACTGACCCGCCGGTATGAAGACACGTTGGTTGCGGTTGAAACCGCTCACGACGAACTCGATGCGTTGCGCGACGCCGAACAGCGGTTGGCTGGCATCCTGGCCGACTACGAGTTGAAGCTGTCAAACCGAGCACGTCAGGTCTACAAACACGGCGCAACCGGCGTGTTCGACACGCTGCTGACGACACAACAGCCGACCGACGCTGTCCAACGGGCTGCGTTGTTCGCGCTCGTGCAACAGCGCGACGCGGCCGGGCTGCAGGACGCACAAGCGGTGCGCGACGCACTGGAACAGACGCGTGTGCTGACCCGTGACCGGGTTGATCGCCTAGCTGTCCTCGAGACCGAACTGGAGGCGGCCCGTGAAGCGCTCGTTGACGAACTGGAGTATGCCGAGCTGATCGTGCACTCGTTGGAAAACCTGTCATCCCGGCAGATCGCCGTGAGCTCGGGCAACCAGCAAGGGATCTATGCTTGCCCCATGGAGCCGGCGATCACCCATTTCATCGATTCGTGGGGACACCCGCGATCCGGTGGGCGTGGCCACCGTGGAACCGACATCATGGGACCGATGGGTGCGCCGGTGTACGCGTTCACCTCTGGAGTCGTCAGGCGGCATGCTCACAGCCACCGTGGCGGTATCTCGCTGTATCTGGACGGCGACGACGGCAACGTGTACTTCTACACCCATTTGCAGGGGTACGCACCGCGTGGAGCCGAAGGCACTCGTGTAGCTGCCGGCGAACACATCGCATACAACGGCAATACCGGCAATGCGCGCGGGGGTGCGCCGCATATCCACTTCGAACGCCACCCTGGCGGGGGAGCAGCAGTCAATCCGTATTCGTGGTTGGCTGCGGCCTGCTTCGATTGACGGTCGCCTTGACGGCATGAAAGGAACCACAGTGCGCGTAGCGCTGGGCGCTGCCGTGTTTGCGGGGACCCTAATTGCGCTGCAGTCGGTGATCGTCGGCGCGTTTGGCCAACGACTGCATCCATTCGTCGCAGCGTTGTGGATCCACGCCGGCGGACTGGTGTTCGGTGCGGTCGTCGTGCTGATAGGGCGTATGGGTTTGCATGTCCATGTTGTCCGGCAGGCGCCGTGGGGACTGTTGGCTGGCGTCGCCGGGATGCTTCTGGTGACGGGAATTGCTGTTGCTGTCGCCGGATTGGGGCTCGCGTCGGCGTTGGCGACGGTCACCGGGGTGCAGTTGTTGATCGGGTTTGGTATCGAAGTGGCACGTTCACCCGCGCCACTGACGGCGGCCACGCCAGCACGGCTGGTCGGCGCGCTACTCATCGTCGCTGGCGTCTACCTTGTCGTCAGCCGCGGACCGGCGAGCTGAATCGGCCGAGCGTTGCCATGCGCAGCGTGTCCCGCAATGACGACGAACGGGCAGATCATGGTTTCGCCGGCACCGTCAACAGTTCGTGTCGCTCACGGTTCGCTCGATATCGACGCCGTGGTGAGCATGCGGGCGGTCTCGCTGCGCATCGGCGGCAATCAGATCCTGCACGATGTCACGCTGGACGTGCGCCGGCAACAGCACTTGGCCGTTCTCGGTCCCAACGGGGCCGGCAAGACCTCGCTGCTGCGGCTGATGTCGACGTACCGCCACCCGACTTCCGGCGCAGTACAGGTACTGGGCACCCAATTCGGCAAAGGCGACCTGCGACCGCTACGCGCGCGACTTGGGTTCGTGTCGGTCGCGCTTGATCCATTGTTACATGAACGTGCGAACGCCTTGCCGCTAGTGGCCGCTGCCCTGGTCGGTGCCACCTGGCCGCCTGCCGGCATCCTCGAGGATGCAGCAGTGTGTGCAGCCGCCGAAGACGCGCTGGTGCGTGTCGGTGCGTCACACCTTGCAGATCGTCGGGTCGACACACTGTCGCAAGGCGAGCGCCAGCGAGTTCGCATTGCGCGCGCGTTGGCGCCGCAGCCGGATTTGCTGCTTCTCGACGAGCCGTTCGCTGGTTTGGATCTTGGCGGGCGTGAGACGTTGATCGCCGACCTCGATCGACTGCTGGCTGACGCCGCGGCGCCAACGGTGGTCATGGTCACCCACCACGTCGAAGAATTGCCGGTTGGTGTAGCCGACGTGGTTTTGCTGCGCAACGGGACTGTGATGGCTTCCGGCGCGGCTGACACGGTGTTGACCGACGACGTCGTGTCCGAAACATTCGATGCCCCGGTGAGTGTCCAGCTGGATCGAGGGAGGTGGCGTGCCACCGTCCGTGCCGCACTCTGACAGATCGTCTCGGTCAGTCCGGCTTGCTCATGCCGTTTCGATCGCCTTGACGGTGACGCCGATCGAGGCACCCGAAGGGGTGTCGTAGGAAACGCTGGCGCCGACCGGTTGACCGAGGATCGCTTGGCCCATTGGCGATTCCGACGACAAGATTTCCAGCTCGTCGTGCCGGTCTTCGCGGCTGCCAATGAGGTAGGTCTCCTCGTCCCCGTCTACCTCGAGGACGACTTTCAATCCGGGCCGGACGTGGTCAGTGTCGTCAGGCTGGCCGATCTTGGCATCACGCAGGAGCGCTTCGATTTGGCGAATCCGCGCCTCCATCTTGCCTTGTTCGTCCTTAGCCGCGTGGTACTCGGCATTCTCGCGCAGGTCGCCATGTGCGCGAGCCGTTTCGATCTCGGCGGAGATCGCTGGCCGCCCGTCGGTCACAAGCGTTTCGAGTTCACCCTTGAGACGGTTGTACGCTTCCTGGCTCAGCCAAGTCTCGGCCATTGCCGTTCCTCCTTGCCGGTGCAATACGGCAGTTGTCATGTGCTTGGAAGAGTTCGGCATCGATGTGCAGTGCAGCGAGCCGGAACTGGAAACGCCCGGGCTTGTGATCGTCCCGGGCGTGCATTGAAGCGACAGGATACCACGCGATTCGCCAGTTCCGCCAGCTGCCGGAGTATGAGGATGACGACCTGTCGAACCGGAACCTGGCGGGCCGGATAGTACGCACCTCGACCACGTCTGACGGCAAGCATGGAGTAGCCTCACCGCCAATGACCATTCTCGATCTTGCGTATCGAATCTACGAGCGGCGACTTGGTGCCGACCTCGCCGATGGTCCCATGCCGCAGCATGTCGGCGTCATCATCGATGGCAATCGGCGTTTCGCAGTCGAACGAGGACTCGGTACGGCTTCTGACGGGCACGCCGCCGGCGCGCGCCGGATCGATCCGTTTCTCGACTGGTGCCTCGAGC
>JBBDVU010000064.1:0-24440 GCA_040903225.1 Nitriliruptoraceae bacterium
GTGACGCTGCCGGCGACGACCACGGTGAAGTGGTCGCGTTGGTTCAGGCGTTAGGTCACCACGACGACATCGGTGGTTGCGTTCCCGGATCGATGCCGTCGTCGGCTACCAGCGTCTTCGAAGAAGGTCTGATGGTTCCGCCGATCAAGCTGTGGGACCAAGGGGTTCCAAACCAGGCCGCATTGACCATCATGACACGCAATTCGCGCATGCCCGACTCGCTCGCCGGCGATCTCGACGCGGAATGCTCGGCATGTTTGATGGGATCCCGCCGGGTCGCGGAACTATTCGAACGGTATGGCCGCGACGTTGTCGAGGCCTGCTTTGACGCGATCATCGCCAACAATACGGACGTCTACCGGCGCGAAATCCTCGCCAAGATCCCGGAAGGCACCTATGTCTGGGAGGATTACGCTGAGCATGATGGGGTCGATGAACCCAAGTTGCACCGTCAGCGAATCACCATGACGCGCACGCCCGACAAACTGATCCTGGATTTCACCGGAACATCGCCGCAAGCCAAAGGCCCGATCAATCATGTCGGCGACGCCGCCGACGGCAATTTCTTGAAGAAGTGGCTGGCACCGATTCTGCGCAACCTTGCAGACAACCCCGAGCGGATGGCTGAACTCGACGTCAACGAAGGCATTGTTGAACTGATCGAGATGAAGTTCCCGGAGAAAGGCACGCAGCTCACACCGATCTTCCCGGCGCCGACCAACGCCCGGACATTCGTGATTCTACGTCTGCTCGGCGTGTTCGCCGGTGTGCTCGCCAAAGCGGTCGACGGCTACATGCCAGCCGACCAGGAGACGATCCGCTACACCGGCGTCTACGGCACGCGGGCCGATGGCACGAGCTATCTGATGCGCGAGGTGCTCGGTGGTGGTTCGGGGGGCCGCTATTACGCTGATGGTGAAGACACGATCCATGTGGTGCCCGATTCACGCAATCTTCCCACCGAGTTCACCGAGTCGCGGTTCCCGTTCTTGGTCGAACAGCTGGGGTTGGCGCAAGACTCCGGGGGACCGGGCAAGTTCCGCGGCGGGCTGGGCTACGAAAAACACATCCGCATGCTCGAAGATGCCTATTTCATGTCGATCGCCGACCGTTCGATCCTGGCGTGCTGGGGGGTCAAGGGCGGCAAAGCCGGTGCGCCGTTCCAGGTCACCATCGATCCGGGCGGCCCCAACGAACGGGAAATGGATGGGCTCGTCGACGACGAGTTCGTGCGTGCTGGCGAAGTGATCCGTATCCGCACGACCGGCGGCGGTGGTTGGGGCGATCCACTCGACCGCGACCTTGACCTGGTCAGACGCGATGTCGCCTGGGGAAAAGTGTCACGGGGATCGGCATACGACGACTACGGGGTGGTCGTGACTGGATCCGACGACGATGTCCGCGTCGATGTCGACGCAAGTACTGAACGCCGCCGCGAACTCGCCGGACAACGCGACGCGCCGCGGTTGTTTGACCGAGGCCCGGGTTATGCCCGCCTTGACCCCGAAGGTCGCCAGTTCCCTGATGTTGACATGGTCGGTGTGACGTGATCAGGCCAGCGTGATCGTCCCGTCAATCACGGTGTGTACGGCGCCGCCAACCCAGATGGCGCCATTGCCATCTTGTTCGATGCGGATACGCCCATCGCGATGGAGGCAGGTGCCTTGACGTGCCGTCCAGGGCGCGGAGGCCAGACCCGCCGAGGTGAGCCATTGGGCAATCGAAGCGTTGAGGCTGCCGGTCACCGGGTCCTCCCGCACCGCATGCTGGTCGTCAGTGAAGAACGCACGCACCTCGAACTGTGCTTCGTGGCCGGGTGCATGCGGGCCGACCACACCGATGTCGATGCTGCCGTTCGATAACGGCACGCCGGTGGCCGCCGGTTCGACTGCAAGCACGGCGTCGGCGTCTGCCAGCATGACACCAACCCAGCCGGGCCCATTGTCGATCCACGCGGCAGCAACGATGTCGTCAGGTTCGAGGCGGAGGACGGCGCAAAGCCGCTCGAAGTCGTCGTGGTCGACGGGACCGTCGCGTAGCAGTGGGGGTGCGCGAAACGCCAGCCCTTGGTCCGCTGCGCGCAGCGGAATCAAGCCGGCTTCGCACTCCTGGATGATCTCGGAGGAATCCTGCTGACCATGGATGGCGCGCCACACATGCGCGCTGCCGAGTGTCGGATGGCCGGCAAACGGCAGTTCCCGTGCAAGCGTGAATATGCGCACCCGATAGTGGGCTTCAGGGGTGGTTGGTGGGAGCAGAAACGTGGTTTCTGACAGGTTGGTCCAACGGGCGATGTGTTGCATCTGTTCACTGCTCAGTGCGGTGGCGTCGGTGATTACTGCCAACGGATTCCCGGAATACGGACGAACTCCGAACACATCGACCTGCTGAAACGCAACCTGCATCGTGCCCTCGACTGTCAACCCGTCGCCATTGGTCCGCCATCAGAAGCCGTGGGTGGAGCCTTGGGCACGGTGACGGTGAATGTCGACCCCGTGCCAACATCGGACTCAAGCTCGATGGTGCCGCCGTGCGCATCAATAATGTTCTTGGCGATAGGCAGACCCAGGCCGATACTGCGTTCATCGCCGGTCGGCGCGATTCCTGCAGTGTGAAACGGCGCAAAGATGGCCTCGTGCTCACCTTCGGGAATTCCTGCCCCCTGATCGGAGACGGCGATTATCACATTGACATCCGTGTCACGCACCTCTATCCGGATCACCGCACCCGCGTTGGCCGGAGAATACTTGACCGCATTATTGATGATGTTGTCGAGGTCGAGCGTCAATCGGTTCGATTGGATCGCCGACACGTCGACGAGGTCGTCAACGATTTCGAGCATCTGTCGGCTGAGTCGCTCGATCCGGTCGAGCATTACCAACACGCTTGGTGCGGTGTCGTCGTTCAACTGGCGGCGAATCGTGCCAGCAAAACCGGCGATCGAGCCCAGCGGGTTGCGCAGGTCATGTGCCACCATGCCCAGCAGCTGGTCTTTGCGTTCGTCCAGTCGACGCAATCGCGTTTTGGCCGAGATCGACTGGCGATGCAGCCCCATCAGTTCATTGTTGGTCAGGCTGAGCTCGATCAACGCACGAGTTTCGACATCCGTGTCGTCGTGCGTCGCGGCGTCCAGTTGCCGCAGGAGTTGCGCGAACACGTCGACCTCGAACTGCGGTTTGATCTGCTGCAGCAGCGCGCGCGTGTCATCTGCGGAGGGAGCGCCGACCACGACAATGTCATCGCCGTCGCGACTCGCAACGGTAACGAAATCGTGTTCAGCTCCTGCGCGGTCGACAACGCCAAGCCGCCACGGTGCAGTCAGCAACCCCTGTTGGGCCTCACGCAATATCGCCAGACCGTCGACCACGCTGCCGGCGGTCAACAGCTGAGTGAACAGTGATGCTTTGGCGAACCCGACCGCATCGTGCAGCCAGTCGATGAGTGTGCCGTCACGAATGACGCGCACCGCGAAGCCGCTGGCTAGTGGAGCACTCATGCTGCTGCGGCCAACTGGCTTGCCAGTTTGACGGCTGCGACCGCATCCGCAGCGGTGCCATCTGCGCCAGTGTCCTGCCACAAGTCCGGCAGGAGGAGGAACGGTCGGCCGCCGACGAGCACTCGTGCAGTCGACTGCTCGCGGATCTGTTGGACGACATCGCGTACGAGCGGCACGTGTGCTCCGAAAGTCGCGGATACCGCGACCACGTCGGCGCGGTGTTCTGTCGCTAGCTGCACGATTGCTGATATCGGGGTGTTCGCGCCAACGAACAGGGTGTCCCAACCACGCAGTTCAAAAATGTCGGCCAGCATGCGGCCACCGATTTCATGCAGTTCGCCACCGACGCTGGCCACGACGATGGTCCGTCCGATCTTGTCTGCGCCAAAGATTTGTGGATACAGCTGCGCCATGGCTACCTGCGTCGCTGCGGTAACCAGGTGCTCCTGGGCGACCGTGATCCTGCCGAGCTCCCACAGCCGCCCGACTTCACGCAGCGCAGGCTGGAAGACATCCAGATAAACAGACTCGATCGACAGACCATTGTCGACTGCGGCCAGCACCATGCGCACGGCTTCAAATCGATTGCCAGCCAGCAGAACAGCCAGGTAGTCGCGCGCCAGGTGTGCACCCACCTCATCGCCAATCAGGAACGATTGCGGTTCAACCGGTGCCTGTTCCAGGTGGTCTTGTGCGCTGTCAGGCAACGCGATTGCTGGGAGAGAAGCATCGCCGAAGGTGTCGGTGAGCACCGCTTTTAACGACTGCAGGTGGTCATGCAAGTCGTCGACGCCGATCTGCAGATGTGCGAACATCCCCGCCGCCCAGCTGATGTATGCGGTGAACAGGTCGTCACGGCCAGTCGACAATGCTGCCGCGATGTGCCGTAGACGGAACAGTCCGTCTTCGGTGCAGCGCGTCTCGGCGATCGGGCCGTAGCGTTCGACCCACTGAGGGTGCTTCGCGAGGTGCCGCGCGCTCGCCTGCTGTGCAAGCGCAGGCGCACGCGATAACACTTCGCTTGCGAGCTGTTCAGCTGCCGCGGACGGTCCGGTCATGATGCGACGTGTTCGAGATCGTCGATACGGGCCGATCCAGGTACCAAACGCAGTCCTTCAGGTATATACGCGTGCGACGCCTTCCGTAAGTGGCTGCGATGCCACTGTCGAAACGACGCCTCGTCGGTCCAATAGGTAAGCAACCAGAACTCCTGCGGACGCTCGGCTTGGACGCAACACGTCCAAGCGCAGGAAGCCGTCGGTTTCTTCCACCAGGTGAGGTCGCGATCGAAAGGAGGCAGCGACCGCGTCCTCGAAACCTTCGCGCACCTCAAACCGGCTGAGCGTCACATGCCCGGCGATCACGTTGTCCGGTTGTTGCATACCGCTGTTCTCACCATCACAGACGTGCCATCAGGCGGTCCCACTCGTGCGGCGGGACGGTGTGCCGCGCACGCGGTTCGCCACCGTACGTGCGGCCTGTGAGCCTACATCGGGGTGGTTCAAAGTGCTGTTGCGACCGAGCTGATGTGAGGCTGCAGGGACACACCACATCAGCGCCGCTGCTGTCGTGCCCAACGCCGCGGCGGCGTGCCATGCTTGGGCGAACGAGGCCTGTTCGGCAACAAATCCGAATAGCGGCGGGCCCAACGCGTTTCCGGCAGCAAGGCCTACCAAACCGATGCCGGCGGCCCGGCCCGGTGCATCGGGCATCAGGCGAACGAGTGACACAAACAACAGACCGGACCAGGCCCAGGCGGCGGCGAATACCCCGACTGAAGCGATCACCAGCAACGCTGTCACCCCGGAAGATCCGGCCATCATCGCCAGTGCCCCCACGCCCAGCAGCACGGCGATGAATCGGAACTGCACGTCGTGACGACGATCAGCGGCGCTGCTGAGCAGGACTCGTGCGATCACCCCAGCACCACTGGCGGCTGCCAGCAACAAGCCGGCAGCCGATTCGCTCAGTCCGATTGCGACCGCGCTCTGCGGCAGAAACACCCCGGCGCCTGACGCGCTGGTCATCCCCAACGTGGTGGCGATGGCCACGATCGCTATGACGGCCCCACGTGGCCCACCGTTGCGGGTACTGCTCGTGTTCTTTGCTGCTGGGTTGGCCGACCGCACCGGCCGCGGTGACACGGCCAGCTTCGGCAGCTTGGGGAGCAGGTACACCAGCACGGCAATCGGGATGACGGCAACCACACCCGCCCAGCGCCAGCCCAGCGTCAAAGCGACCACCGGGACCGACACGCCAGCGACGAGCGAGGCAATCGGGATGGACGCTTCCTTGATACCAAACGCCAAGCCCTGGCGGCGAGGTGACACGACCCGGGTGACCAGTACCGCCAGACCCGGATCGATCATCGACAGGCCCACACCACCGATCACGAGGAACACTGCAAGGTGCCACACTTCGCTCGACGCGATGCCGATTCCCGCCAGCGCGGTAATGCTGACGATCGCACCCATGGCGATTGACCGCTGCGCCCCGAAGCGATCTGCCAGGCGACCTCCAACCGGTCCAGCCAACGCTCCCGCGACAAATGACAGCGCGATCGTCAGGCCGAAGATCGACGTTGACACGCCAAACTCGGCCCGGATCTGCACTCCTAGCCCGCTCACCAGGAACACCGGCAGGGCACCCAGCACCAGGCTGACGCTGGCAACGCCGATCGCCGCCAGTTGGACCTTCCGGCTTGGAGGTGGTGACGCGTAGAGAGCCACGGCAGGACGCTTTCGTCAGCGCAGGGAGGTGGAGATTCCGTACTGGCCGGTCTGGGACTGCGGTAGCGTGCCGGCGTGACAGCCTATAGAGGAGCTGCCATGACGTTGGCCGTGCTGTTACTGATCCTGGCACTGTTGGTTGGCGGTGTGGGCCTGTTTGTCGAAGCACTGCGCTGGTTGCTGATCGTTGCGGTGGTGTTGCTTATCGTCAGTGTCGTGACGGGACGAAAGGGCAAGGTTTGACGCTGGGGCCGCTGGATGGAATTGTTGTCGTCGATCTGTCGCGCGCCCTGGCAGGTCCATACGCGACGTTAATGATGGCTGACGCCGGTGCGACGGTGATAAAGGTGGAACGGCCTGACGGGGGTGACGACTCGCGAGGCTGGGGTCCGCCGTTTGTTGGTGAAGGCGCCGATCAGCAGTCCGGTTACTTCCTTTCGATCAACCGGTCGAAGAAGTCCGTCTGTCTGGACCTCAAAGACCCGGCTGACCTTGACCGGTTGCGGAACCTGATCCGCACAGCCGACGTCCTCGTGGAAAACTTCCGGCCAGGGGTCATGGATCGGCTGGGACTGGGCCAGGGTGAACTTGACGCGCTCAATGACCGGCTGGTGGTGTTGTCGATCAGCGGGTTCGGCGAAGGCGGACCCGACGGTCAACGTTCGGGGTTCGACCAGATCCTGCAAGGCGAAGCCGGGTTGATGTCGATCACCGGTGAACCCGATGGGCCACCGAACCGCTTCGGGATACCGATTACCGATGTCCTGTCCGGCATGTTTGGCGCATACGGCGTCGCCAGTGCGCTGCACGAACGACACCGCACCGGCAAAGGTCAGCGGGTGACGACGTCGTTGTTGGAATCTGCGGTTGCCGTGCACACCTACCAGGGGGCGCGCTACACGGTCGGTGGCGAAGTGCCACTGCGCGGCGGTAATCGTCATCCCAGTATCGCGCCGTACGGTGCGTTCACCTGCGCGGACGGCTGGATCAACATCGCGGTGGGATCTGAAGGGCTGTGGCGGCGCTTCGCGCCCCTTGTCGGCTTGGATCCGGACGCGGTCCACTATGCAACCAATGCCGATCGTGTCGGCAACTGGGATCAGCTCGAACGCGATATCAACGACGTGCTGATCCACGACGATGTTGACGTGTGGATGGACAAACTCAACACCGCCGGCGTGCCAGCTGGCCGGATCCGAACTATGGACCAGGTGTACGCCTGGGACCAGGTCGAACATCTCGGACTCATCGATCGGATCGACCACCCGACAGCGGGTCCGATCGCATTGCCGGGTGCGCCCGTCAAATGGTCGCGTTCCGGTCGGCGGCCGCCAGAACCGCCGCCAATGCTTGGCGAACACACCAACGAAATATTCGCCGGACTCGACAGCTGAGGAGTAACCATGCCGACGCCACACATCAGTGCGCAACCGGGAGAATTCGCGGACACCGTGTTGCTGCCGGGTGACCCCCTGCGCGCCAAATACATCGCCGAGCGCAGTTTCGACGATGTGAAACAAGTCAACGAGGTCCGCAACGCCTTGGCTTACACCGGCACCTACAAAGGCATGCCGGTATCTGTCCTCGGAACCGGCATGGGCATTCCGTCTGCGTCGATCTACACCAAAGAACTCATCACCGAGTACGGCGCAACCAGGCTGGTGCGGGTCGGATCGTGCGGGGCGCTGCAGGACGACGTCGCGATTCGCGATGTCATCCTGGCGGCCGGGGCGTGCACCGACTCCGGGGTCAACCGGGCGCGATATGCAGGACTGGATTTCGCGGCAATCGCCGACTTCGATCTGCTGCAGACCGCAGCAGCTGCGGCCACCGCAGCAGGAATCGCTGTACGAGTCGGCAACGTGCACAGCGCCGACTTGTTTTACGACCCGCGTGGACTGATCGACACGATGCGCGCGATGCGGGTGTTGGCCATCGAGATGGAAGCCGCCGGCATTTATGGCGTTGCGGCCGAATACGGCGCCCGCGCTCTGGCGGTGCTGACCGTGAGCGACCATGTGGTGACTGGCGAGCAGACCAGCTCCGAGGAGCGGCAACAGACGTTCGATGACATGGTCGACGTCGCACTCGAAGGACTGTTGCTGGACACCAACCGGTAGCGACCATGATGGAGATGACCCGGCCGTAAAGGCGTGGTGACGGTGACAAAGATTGACGATGTTTTGGCCGGGTTGGCGGATCAGCGCTATCTCGCCGATCGTGGTATCGCCAGTGCCGTGCAGTTGGCGATTGAACTGCCGCGGCCGTTGCTGCTCGAAGGTGACGCCGGTGTGGGAAAGACCGAGCTCGCCAAGGCGATCGCGGCAATGCGTGGCGCACGGCCTATTCGACTGCAGTGCCACGATGGCATCGACCGTTCGGAGGCGCTGTATGCCTGGGATTATCCCAGGCAGCTGCTGCACCTGCGTGCCGGCGAAATTTCCGGCCAAGCATCTGGCACGACCGCGCTGTACAGCGACCAGTTTCTGCTCGCTCGGCCACTGTTGGAGGCGGTCCGCCAGGGCAGCAAGGCCGTGCTGCTCATCGACGAGATCGACCGTGCTGACGACGAGTTCGAAGCGTTTCTACTCGAGATCCTCAGCGATTTTCAAGTGACGATTCCCGAGCTCGGCACCATCACCGCCGACGCGCCTCCAGTGGTGATCCTCACCTCCAACCGGACCCGCGAACTGTCAGATGCGTTGCGTCGTCGGTGCTTGTACCACTGGATCGGACATCCCGATCATCAGCGTGAAGTTGCGATCATCTGTCTGCGTGCACCAGACGTCCCCGCAGTCGTAGCCGAACACGTCGCGAGCCTGATCCGCAACCTCCGAGAGCTCGATCTGTACAAGCCGCCCGGCGTGGCCGAATCGATCGATTGGGCACGTGTCTTGACAGCGCGCAACGGCGATCCGCAACTGTGGACCCCAGCTGACCTGATCGAAACGCTGGGTGTGGTCATCAAAGATCACGACGATCAGATGGCGGCCGCAGCCAGACTCGCACAGCTGATCGAAGATGCCGGCTGACCAATGATGGTCGACATGCAGGTTGCCGCAGCCAGTTCGGGATCAAGCGACGAATTCGCGCGTTGGATCGTCGTGCTCGCCGCGGCGTTGCGCGCCGCCGGTATCCCCGTCGGAATCGGTCAGACCATCAGCTGTCGCGAAGCGCTGCGTGCGCTGGGAACCGATCGTCAGTCGCGCTACTGGGCTGCCCGGCTGACGATGATCCATGATCCGGCCGACATCGGCCTGTTCAATAGGGTGTTCGCTGAGGTCGCGCCGGCCACCGACATCGCTGACGAGCCGTGGAGCACGACGGTTGACGCCGCCAGCGATCGCACCAACGGCATGGGAACCGATGGTAGTGACCATGTCGCTGCGGGTGGTCGTGCGTCAGCACGCGAGCGGCTCAAACATCGAAAGTTCAGCGAAACGACTGAATCTGAACGCGAGCAGCTATCTCGGCTGATCGATCAGCTGGCGGTGTCGCTCCCGATGCGGCGCAGTCGCCGGCGTCGGGCGGGGCCATCTGGACAGATCGATGTGCCGCGAACCCTTGACCACGCAATACGGACCGACGGGGAAATCGTCACCTGGCGCTGGAAACAGCGCCGCAGCGCGCCGCGCAAAATCGTGGTGGTCCTCGATGTCTCTGGTTCGATGGCCGCCTATGCGCGCGTGTTGCTCCGCCTTGCATTGGCAATGCGGCGGGTCGCTGACCGTGATGTGACCCGCCGGGTCGAAGTGTTCGCGTTTGGTACGCGCCTGACGCGTCTGTCGGACGAGTTGACCCACCGTGATCCAGATGCAGCGATCGATGCCGCTGCCGCGCGTGTGGTCGACTGGCACGGTGGGACGCGGATCGGTGACAGCCTCG
The DNA here is from genome assembly GCA_040903225.1 of Nitriliruptoraceae bacterium. Lineage (GTDB taxonomy): Bacteria > Actinomycetota > Nitriliruptoria > Nitriliruptorales > Nitriliruptoraceae > JBBDVU01. Next base: position 10,111 of record JBBDVU010000064.1, read on the forward strand.
ATGCGCTGGTTCGCACGTGGGGTAGGCGAGGATTATTGCGCTCGGCTGTCGTGGTGATCTGCTCGGATGGGCTTGAACGGGGCGATCCCCACCGGCTAGAGCAGGCAATGTTGCGCATCAAGCGACAGGCGTACCACATCGTGTGGATCAACCCGCTCGCCGGCAATACCGCCTTCCAGCCGGTACAGCGGGGCATGGCAACCGCGCTGCCGCTGGTTGACACGTTCCTGCCGAGCCATGACTTCGCCAGTCTCGAAACGCTGGTGGACACGCTGGCCGCTATCGGCTGATGTCGCCGGTGGGGAAGTGGTTGGCTCGTGTGACCTATCGCAGGTTCAACGCGATGACGCAGGCGATGTTGATCACAACCAGGACGATGACGGCGCCGAGATTTCGGCGCAGGACCGCTCCGACGGTCGGTGCAGCTGTGCTGCCAGGGGAGGCAACCGAGCTCAGGCCGACGGTGGCGACTGCAGGTGCGATCGCGTTGCCGACGCCGCCGCCTGCGGTCTGTCCGACGAGCAGAGCGACCGGGGCCAGCCCCGCCACAGCAGCAACCTGCACTTGCAGGCCGCTGAGCAACGCGTTCGACGCCGTGGTGCTACCCGTGATGAGCGTGCCAAACATGCCCAGCAGCGGCGATAGGGCTGCGGCGACACCACCGAGCCCGCCGGCAATCGCTTGGGCCACCAACGCCACCATGCCGCTGTCAATGGCAACGGCGGCAAGCACGGTCAGGCCGACGATCGGCAGGCCCACACGCAGTGGCTGCGTTCGCCACGAGCGCACCGCGTTGGATAGTTGTTTGGTCGAGAGCCATCCGGCCCGGTGGTACAGCACGGCGGCGCACACGATCGCGACGCACAGGTAGATGAGTGGATGGTGAAGCAACCGGAACGGGGGGCTGACCGGACCCGCCGGACTGTGGTAGCCGAACGCTGCGCTAACGGTCCCCAATTCCGGCGCGATTGCGGGCACACGATCGGCGAGGGTACGGAGCGGAGCGGCTGCGACGACGCTTGCTGCGAGGCAGGTCAGCAGGACATACGGCGCGGCGGCAACAATCGCGTCACGTTCGGGCCGGAGCTGCTGTCGGGGTGTGCGAAACCACAACCACCACACCAGCAGTCCGGCGAGTCCGGCAGCAGTCGAACCCAGGGCCGGCTGGACCCGGACGGTTGCAGTCAACGCCAGTGCCATGCCCGCGCCGACGACAAGCACCCCGGCCGCATCGCGTGGTCTGCGGGCATCGTCGTATGCACGAGTGCGCAGGTAGACGATCAACCCTGAGGTGACGGCGCCGATTCCCAGCACCACAGCGGTCCAGCGCCCGAACGTCGTGGACTCCAGCGGCGTAAGGCGAGCGGTCGCCTCAGCCATGAAATAGCTCGAACCCATCGATCCAAAGGTCACGGACCACTGGTAGCCGATCATGCACAACGCAACGGCTTCGAGGGCCGGCATGCCGCGCCGTCGCAACAACGGTGCGCACAATGCGATCGGCACACCGAATCCTGCGATGCCTTGCAAGAACGACGGCAGCACCCACGCCATCAGGAGCAGCGCGGCGGTCGGCGTTGCTGCATGCGCCTCGATTGCGCCAGCCAAGCGGTCGACTGCGCCGGCTTCGGCCATGATGGCATAGAGCAGCAGTGCCGGCAGGACGATCAGCAGAATCCATGCACCGGTCCATGCCCCGCGTGCAACAGATCGTGCCAGTTCGAGTCCGTCCACCGACAACATCACGGTCGCGACGACAACGGCAACTGCGCAGCCACTCCACGCCGCGAAGCTGGTTGAACGGTTCGCCAGTAGTAGCACCGCGACAACAGCGATCGGTACCAGCGCTGCCACCGTCGCGGTCAGTTGCATACCGGCTCCTGTCAAACACCAGACCGCAGCGTAGGATCGCGGGTAGTGGTGGAGCGAGCGTAAGGACATCCCGTGCCGACCGTGTTCGATGGACAGTTTGTGCGACTTGAACGTGACGATGCCCGCAGAATCGGTGTGATTCGACTTGATCGGCCCCCGATGAACGCGTTGTCGCTGGCAATGTGGGAAGAGATTGGGCTGGCGAGTGATGCCGCAACCGCAGATGACGCTATCGGTGCGGTGGTGATCTGGGGCGGACCAAAGGTGTTTGCCGCTGGCGCGGATATCAAAGAATTTCCCGGCTGGACGGCGGACATCGCTGCGACACGTGCGGCCACGCTGCAAGATGGCCTCCAGCGCCTCGCACAACTGTCCAAACCGACGATCGCTGCGGTCAATGGTTATGCGCTAGGTGGCGGTTGCGAAGTGTCACTTGCGTGCGATTTCCGGTTTGCCGCTGCCGATGCCAAGTTTGGTCAACCGGAAATCTTGTTGGGACTCATACCAGGAGGGGGCGGGACTCAGCGGTTGCCGCGGTTGGTAGGTGCCAGCGTTGCGAAAGAACTTATCTTCTCAGGGCGCCTGGTCGACGCTGACGAAGCGCTCGCGATAGGGCTGGTCACTGCGACATACCCGGCCAAGGACGTTTTCGATGCAGCCTGTGACCGAGCTGCCGTGTACGCGCGGGGGCCGCGAGCAATGAGATTCGCCAAAGCCGCAATCGATGAAGGACTCGATCTGTCGCTCGAAAGCGGGTTGCAGCGCGAATCGTCGTTGTTCGTCGCGGCGCTGCAGACCCACGACGCCGCGGTCGGGATCGACAGTTTCATTGCCAACGGACCGGGCAAAGCGCAATTCACCGGCGCGTGACCGTGGAAATCAAACACCAACAGATCGCCTATCACGACTGGGAAGCGGCGACGTACGAGGACAAATTTTCGATCGCGTTCGACCAGCGCTGCATCGATTACGCCATCGCTCGTTTTCGCAAGGCAGTTCCTCCGCACATTGCCGCAAGTGACGTGCTCGAGATCGGAGCGGGCACCGGATTCTTGTCGATCAATCTGGCGCTTGGCGGTTATCTTCAGGGTGCGAGAATCTGTGCGACCGATATTTCGAGCGGCATGCTCGACCGGTATCGCGCGAACGCCAGCAGACACCAGCTCGATGCCGATGTTGTGACCGCAGATGTCGAAGCGTTGCCGTTCGCTGACAGCGAGTTCGACCTTGTGATCGGCCACGCGGTGTTGCACCACATTCCCATCCCTGGACTTGCATTGCGAGAAATCCAGCGGGTCCTTCGGCCCGGCGGGCGGCTGATGATCGCTGGCGAGCCAACCTACGCAGGGGAGCGCATCACCAGCGCGGTCAAACGGGTGACCGCCGGTACCGTCAGGTGGTTGGGCAGCCGGGCCGTCGGTCCACGGGTAGGTATTGCGCTACGCGGTGACGCGCAGACGCAGCACGACCCGGTAGCAAGCCTCGAACACGAAGTCGATTTGCACACGTTTCGGCCGACAGACCTTGCACATATGGCAGATGTGGCTGGATTCGTCGACGTGCAGGTGATCACCGAAGAGTTGTTGTCGAACTGGTTTGGGTGGTCGGTGCGAACCATCGAAGGAATGGTCGACACGGCACGCTGTTACCCAAGGTGGCCATCGCAGGTGTTCCGCGTCTATCAGCGTCTCAACCGGCTCGACGAGACGGTCATGCCGCACGTGGTGCCGCGAGCGCTGTTCTACAACGCGATCCTGGCAGCTAGAAAACCCCGCGTTGCGCCGAGCTGACATGGTTGGTGACCGCGACGCCGTAGCAGCGTTCCGCACCGCGGTAGTTGAAGCACGCGTCAAGCAGCAGCTGGCTCGCGAACTCACCGCGCGCGCAAGCCATCTCGCTGCCGACGTGTTGGCCGACCGGGGCGCCGAGCCGTACCAGCGCCCGACACCTGTCCGATTGCGTTATCCGCGCTGGGGCTGGCGGCGTGCTATCGGGTTCGCTGTCGAACAGCGCATGCTGTCGGTCGATTACTTGGCGGCGTACCTGCGTTACGTGCAAAGCCAGAGCGTTGCGCACCTGCGACGGCAGGATCTGCGCCTCGGCGGCATGGTGTTTCTTGGCCGCCACGTTGAACTCCATGCTCCGATGGGGCATGGGCGAATCGTCGTCGGCCCATGGGCCTGGATCGGCGATGGCAGCATGTTTCGCGCGCACCATGGCCACCTTGCGGTCGGCGCCAAGGTGGTGACAGGTCGCCAAACCGTCGCCAACGTGTATCTCGATCTTGAGATCGGCGACGCTGCGTTACTCGCAGATTGGGTATATCTGTGCGATTTCGACCATCGACACGATCGCGTCGACGTCCCGATGAAAGACCAGGGGTTGCGCATGACACCGACACGGGTGGGCCGCGATGTCTGGATCGGGGTCAAGGCGAGTGTGTTGCGTGGTGCAGATATCGGCGACGGCAGCATCGTTGCCAGCCATGCGGTTGTAAAGCGGAAATTCGACCCGTTTTCGATCCTCGGCGGTATCCCCGCCGAGGTGATCGGCAGCCGGCTTCCTGACGGCATGAGCATCGACGAAGCCACCGAATGTGTCCGCCGCGGCGAGCCCATTCGTGGGGGACCGCTCGGAGAAACCGACTAGTCGCGTCGCCCGTCGCCGGTCGTGGCACGCTTGAGGCGCTCAGCATCGCGCAGCCGCTGGGTGTGACGGTCAGCCGCTTGCTGGTCGCGCGCCCACCGCAGGAACAGCGTGGCGATAATTGCCCACAGCATCAGGCCGCCGACAATATTCATCATGATTCCCGCTAGCTGCTGGTCGTAGATCGCGTTGAAGCCAAGCCACAGCGGTGGTGCCAGTTCGTACACCGCGTACAGCGGCAGCGGCGAGAAGGTGAGGAATGCAGCTGGCACGAACATCAAGACGGATGAGGCGAACAGGTAGAACGCCCGGCCTGGTTCGTGGATTGCGTTGCGTTCTGGTTCTCGTCGCAGTGCTGGCCACCACCACACAATCGCAGCGGTGAGGTGGAGGACGTCGGTGGTGAACGAGCCGAGCTGGGTGGTCTTGAGCGTGTCAACGGCTACGGGGAGGTGCGTGCCGAACAGGACCACGTTGAACAGCACCAGCGCAACTGGCCATCGGGTAATCGCATCGACGATTCGGGTGCGTCGTGCGCCAGCTGGCAGCCACTGGTCGAGTAACCAGCCGGGTAAACCGGCGACGAGCAGGGGCGCCGCGACGAACGTGTAGATGACGTATCGGGCGATGCCGATTGATGCGAGATAGCCGGCGCCGAGCTGGCCGATCGGCCATTCCGACGCGACGAAAATCGCTGCGACACCTATCAGCCACAATCGCAGTTTTGTGCGGTCCAGCGTCACGCCGGCCCGATGATGCGCGCGGAGAAACACACCGATCAATCCAGCGGCGACGATCCACACGCCGATGAATGGTGTGTACCGCCATGTCCACACTTCGCCGGTGCCCGAACACCACCAGGCGACATTCATGACCACTCCGCCACGATCCGCGGCAGGTCATCCACCCAATCCGATCGTCGCGCTCCAAACGGCCAGACGCGCCGGCCGACACCATCGGCGTCGAAGCCGATGACCTGGGCCGGATGGCCGATGAGGTCTCCTTCACCGCGGGGATCTGGACCTTCGACGACCGGTCCAGAAAGCCGCAATGATGCCAGCGCCGCCTCGATCGTGGCGAGGTCGGCGTGCAAGCCGATCATGCGCCGGTCGAAATGCGCCAGATACTCGGCGATCCGGTCGGGCGTGTCGCGTTGCGGATCGACTGAAACAAACACGACATCAAGCGCGTCGTAGCTCACCCCGGCCGTCTGCATCGCCGAGGCGATCGCGGCCAGATGAATCGGACAGATGTCAGGACAGTGGGTGTAGCCGAAAAACAGCAGGGTCGGTGTGCCCTGAGTGTCTTCAGCGAGCGCGAACTCGTCCCCGTCGATGGTCTGCAGCAGCACGTCGGGCATCGTGTTTCGGCTGTCGATCGGCAGTCCACGCCAACCGTCGGGCTGACGCTCGAGGCCACTGGAGGCGACCGCGGTCGCGGTCGTCGGCGAACACCCGACGGCAATCAGCGCCACGCTTGCGATCAACGCTAGGAGCCGCATCAGTCGCGATTGTTGTGTTCGTGGTGACGGCGTCATGGTCACGAAGCTGCCTCGGGAGTCGTGCCAGCTTGTTCGGCGAGATCGAGCAATTCAACAACATGGGCTTCGACTGTGATGTCGGCAGACGATGCGAACGAAAATGTCACTGGCAACGACGCGCCGACGACAACCGAGTCGTCCGGTATCACCAACATCAGGTGGAGCCCACCGGGGCGAAAGCGTACGGTTTCACCTGCAGGCAGTGCGACTTCGTCGAGCTGGCGCATGGCCGCTCGCCCGTCGACAATCTCGGTCAGGTGGATCTCCACACCCATTGCCGCCGGGGTGTGTGCTCCCACCAGCGTGTCGTCACGGTCCCCGGTATTGGTGATCTCGACGACCAACTGTGACGCACCTGCGATCGGTGCCGCTGCCTGTGCGGCACCGACTGCCAGATCGGGTTTTCCCGTGCTGCAGCCGACGATCATCAGCACCGCGACCGCAGCCCAAATCCCGTAGGCCAGGCGCACTCGAATCGGGTGCTTCGACGGTGCGCGAGTGACGGGCCATCGACGTCGTGAGATCGGCATGAGCAACGCACTCCGGTGGGCCGGATACGGACGAGCGCCGACAGGCTACGGCCTACCCTCACACGTATTGACACAATCTACGGGTTCCGTGCCGAGTTCGGGGCGCCACCTGCGCTTCACCGGTAACGCGAGCCACCTGACCCGTTGTCACATGGTTGCGACGAAAGGCTCGCCAATGTCACTGGCAACGATCGGGGTCGGTGTCATGCTGTTGCTATTGGGCGCAGTCGGCGCCACCGTGACCCAGCGACGTCTCGAAGCGTCACGCCGCGGCCGCTGGGTACCGCTCGCCCTGATCCCGCACGGCATTCTTGTGGGTGGAGGCGCGGCACTGCTTCGCGGGTGGAACGTGACCACAGCGATGGCGTTCGGCGCAGTGGTGGTACCGCTCGTGGCGGTCATTGGCCGATTGTGGGAGGTACGTCGGACCCGCGCCCGGGGTTGAGTAAACGCTCAAATTTCGATTCGGCGCGTCAACTGACTAGCCTCGACCACAGAATTGTCCGCAGTATCTGCGGGATAGTCGACGTTCGAGGTGAACTATGAAGGTTATTGTTCCGGTCAAACGCGTTCCGGACACCGCCGGCGAAAAGGTGATCGACGCCGAGTCCAAGACGGTCGATCGCGATGCTGTCGAGTCGGTGTTGTGCCCGGTCAACGAGTTCGCGATCGAAGAAGCCGTCCGGTTGAAGGAAAGCTGTGACGCTGAGGTCACGGTGTTGCTGGTTGGTCCCGAATCTGCCCAACCGGTCGTGCGCAAGGCGCTCAGCTACGGCCTCGACGCGGCGATTCAGGTCATCGATGACGGCATTGCGGGCTCGGACGCCCTGGGAACCGCCCGGGTCATCGCCAAGGCGGTCGAAGGTCAAGAGTTTGATCTGCTGATTTTCGGCAACCAGTCGACCGATGCGCGCACGTCGATAGTTCCGGCAGCGGTCGCCGAACTGCTCGGCCTGCCCAGCTTGACGTACGCGCGCCATCTCGAAGTGGACGGCGACAAGGTTGTCGTCCACCGTGAGCACGAAGAAGGCCACGACGTCGTCGAGTCGACCTTGCCTGCGGTGGTCAGCGTCGTCGAGGCGATCAATGAGCCGCGCTACCCGTCATTCAAAGGCATCATGGCAGCCAAGTCGAAGCCGTTGGACGTGAAGTCACTTGCCGACCTTGGAGTCGACGCGGGTGATGTCGGCTCAGGCGCCGCGGCGGCGACGATGTACGAATTCGAACCACGGCCGCCGAAGGAAGCGGGAACGATCGTCGAAGATGATGGTTCCGGCGCCGCCGCCTCGCAGCTTGCCGACTGGCTGGTGTCCAAGAAATTCGTGTGATCGTCTGCCGCTGACCCCACAATTCGAATTGTTGAAGGAACGCTGATGAGTGAATTACTTGTCTTGATCGACCACTCCGACGGTGCCGCAAAGAAGGTCAGCTTGCAGATGCTGACTGCAGCTCGATCGCTAGCCTACGGCGATGTCGCAGCCGTCTGGCTTGGACCCGGCGCTGCGGGAGCGGCTGATGTACTCGGCGCGCACGGCGCATCCAAGGTGTATCACTGGGACAACGATGCTGCCCAGGGATTCGTGACATTGCCGCAGGTCGAGGCGTTGCAAGTGGTCTTCGACCAGTCGGGTGCCGACGCACTGTTGTTTGCATCAACGAACCACGTCAAAGACGTCGCGGCCCGCCTGGCAATCCGACTTGACGCTGGCGTGATCACCGATTGCACCGGTTTGCGCGTCGAAGATGGCCGGATCGTGGCCACCAAAGAAGTGTTCGGTGGAGACATGATCACCACGTCGCGCGTTGCTGACGGCAAAATCCAGCTACTTGGTGTGGCGTCGAACGCGTTCGCCGCCGAAGAAGCTGGTTCAGGGTCGCCTGAGCTGGTCGCTATCGATGTCGAACTGTCAGATGCGGCGCAGGCATCGAAGGTTACGGATGTCGAGAAGCAGGGAGGTTCGACACGCCCCGATGTTGCCGAAGCGGCAATCGTGGTCGCCGGCGGCCGTGGTCTAGGCAACCAGGACGGCTTCGAACTCATGGAACGGTTAGCAGACCTGCTAGGCGCAGGTGTTGGTGCCTCACGTGCAGCGACCGATGCTGGCTGGTATCCACACCGGTTCCAGATCGGCCAGACCGGCCGCACCATCTCGCCGTCGCTCTACATCGGTTCAGGTATTTCGGGTGCCATCCAGCACCGCGCCGGCATGCAAACGTCGCAGCACATCGTGGCAATCAACAAGGATGCCGAAGCGCCGATCTTTCAGATCGCCGACTTCGGCGTTGTCGGCGACCTGTACCAGGTCGTGCCGAAGTTGATTGAAGAGATCGAAGCGCGCAAGGGTTGATGTGCCTGATGATTCCGCGGGGCTCGGCGCATGACCGGGCGCCGCGGAATCATGTGCGCTTGTTGAACACCATCGGGATGCGCGCGTAGCCGCGGAACTGGTATGAGTTGCGTCTGGTCGGTTCGCCGGCAAGTTGCAGTTCTGGCAGACGCGTGGCGAGCTGTGTGAACACTTCTTGCAACTCGACTCGCGCGAGTGCCGCACCAAGACAGAAATGGATTCCCGCGCCAAATCCCAGATGTGGGTTCGGCTTGCGGCGGATGTCGAACGTCTCAGGATGGGGGAACGCGCGATCGTCGCGATTTGCGCTGGCAAGCAGCAGGCCGACGGTCTCGCCGGCTGCGATCGTATCGCCGGCGATGTCGACGTCGGTCGAAGCCACGCGGGTGAACACGCTCAGCGGGGTGTCGTAACGAATTGCTTCTTCAACCATCGAAGCGGCCAGGTCCGGACTGCTCGTTAGCGCAGTCCATTCGTCACGATGGTCCATCAGCGCTACGAGGCCGTTGCCGACAACGTTGACGGACGCTTCGTGGCCGGCATTGAGGAGTAGTACGGCCGTAGCTATCAACTCGTTGCGATTGAGGCGGTCACCTTCGACCTGGAGCGACACCAGCGCGCTGAACAAGTCATCTCCTGGCTGGCGCTGGCGATGATTGATGAGCGCGTCGAGATACTCGACAAATTCTCGTGCGGCCGTGATCGCCATGTCTTCGACTGCCGGATCAGCTGCCGGTTCATACAGTGCCACGATCGCGTTCGACCAGGGCCGCAGCAGTTGGCGATCCGAACCTTCGATACCTAACAGGTCAGCAATCACCGAGACCGGCAACGGCTCAGCTAGCAAACTCAGCACGTCACCTGAACCGTATTCGATCAAACCGTCGACGAGCTCGTCCGTGATGGAACGAATCTGTTGCCGCATACCTTCGACACGCCGAGGCGTGAACGCGTGAGACACGAGTCGACGCAGCCGCGTGTGATCTGGAGGCTCGAGCTCGAGCATCGCGTGCTCGTTGACAAGGTTCCATGGCGCGAACCGTTCGTACGGTTGTCGTGGATCGAACCTGCGACCAAACCGGCGATCGCGAAGAATCGCGTCGACATCGGCATGCCGGGACACGATCCACCACTGTTTTGCGGGGTACCACGCGACCGGCTGCTCGTCGCGTAGCCGCGCATAGGCGGGGTAGGGGTCGGCGATGAACGACGCCGATCCGGGATCGAACGCCGCCACCGCTAAAGGTTCGGCGGCGGACGCACGTGGTTCGCCGCGCCCAGTGGTCACTGCTGCTGGCCCCGCCGATACGGTTTGCCGACTGCTGCCGGCGGACGCAGTCGTTGCGAGAAGAATGCGAGCACCACCAGAGTCGTCAAATGTGGCGTGAAGAACACGAACTGGGATGGAACACTTTCGGTGATCACGTACGACCATCCGACGATCACTGCGAGCGCCAATGGCCACAGCGACATCGGACGTCGTGATTGGACAAAGCGATAGATCGCAAACGCTGCCAGGATGATCGCGACATACAGCAGCAACGTATGAACGGATTCACCTGAGCGCAGTTCGAGTGCGTTGGCGTATCCGAATAATCCAGCGCCCATCAATACGCCGACTGGCTTCCAGTTGCCGAAGATGAGCGCCGCCAGCGCGATGTAACCACGTCCTCCCGTCTGACCTTCCCGATAGATGCCCGCCGCTTCGAGCACGAGCACCGCACCGCCCAGGCCGGCGAGCGCTCCTGAGATGGTGACTCCGATGTACTTCATCGTGTAGACGCGCACCCCGAGCGACTCGGCGCCAACCGGGTGTTCACCCACAGACCGCAGGCGCAGTCCCAGCCTCGTGCGCCACAGCACCCACCAGGTCGTCGGCACGAGTGCGACGGCAATCACCAGAATCATCGACACGTTGTTGGTGAACGCCAACCCGAACGCACCGATCTCCTTGATGATTGGGATTGGTGTGCGGTCGAGTGCACCAAAAAGGCTGGGTGTCGAAAACCCGAATACGTCGCCGCCGGCGAGAAACGGCACGGTGATCCGGCCGACGCTGCTGGATACACGCGGAGACTGCGTGGCGCCGCCGCCGGTGCCGGTAAAGGCGATGACCGACAGAAAACGCGCTACGCCAGCTGCCAGAATGTTGATTGCCACACCAGAAATGATGTGGTCGATGCCGAACGTAACGGTTGCCAGCGCATGCAGCAATCCGCCGATTGCGCCGCCAGCGATACCCAGCACCACACCCCACCAGGGACCGTACATCAGCGCACCCCAAGCGCCGAACCAGGTACCCAGGATCATCATGCCTTCGAGGCCGATGTTTACGACACCGACCCGTTCGGCGAACAGGCCGCCGAGGCCAGCCAGCAGAATTGGCAGTGCGAGCCGCAGGGCCGCGCTGAACGTGCCTGACGATGTGAGCTCGCCGGAACCGGTCATGGTCGCCACGATCGACAGGGTGCCGACGCCGACGGCTGCAAACAGCATTACTCGAAGCCAGTTGGGTCCACCGTGCCCAGCCTGTGGCGTCTCGTCTGGGCGCGTTGAGAGCAGGGCTGAGTCGGGAGCGCTCATTTGGCGACCTCCTGCTCGGCAGCCGGATCGGCCTGATGGAGCTGTGCGGCGGCGTCGCGCACTTGCTGCGCCATGACGACGCGACGCGCGATTTCGTAGGCGATGACGACGGTCAGGATGATCACGCCGCTGACGATCACCTCGATTTCTTTCGGGATTCCGCGGAAGTCGAGTATCTGTGCCGACCGGTTCAGGAAGGCAAACAGCAAGGCAGCGGCCGCCATGCCGATCGGCCGGTTGCGCCCAACAAGCGCGACTGCGATGCCGGTGAAGCCGAGTCCGATCGGGATGTCGGCCGAATACCGGTGGTAAAAGCCCAGAATTGGGCCCATTGCGACCAGGCCAGCGAATGCGCCGGAGATTGCCATCGAGACAAAGATCATCTTCTTCAGGCCGATGCCGCTGGCCGCCGCAGCGCCAGGGTTGACGCCGAAGGCGCGCAGGTCGTAGCCGACGCGGGTGCGCCAGATCAGGAAGTAGTAGGCGGTTCCGGCGATGGCGGCGATGACCACGAAGCCATGCAGGTCCGAGCCGCCTGGCACGGTCACACCGAACAGTTCGAGCATGGGATTCAGCGACGGCATGTGACCTGATTCAGGGATGGTCGCGGTGCGGACGTTGAGTCCGCCTTCGACTTCTTCGCGTAGGTGGGTTGCAAGCAGCCACGCGCCCAGGCCGGTGGCGATGAAGTTGAGCATGATCGTCGAGATCACTTCGTGCACACCGCGCGTGGCTTTCAATAGTGCGGCGATCGATGCCCACAAGGCACCGGTCGCCATCGCGGTGAGCAGGATCACGAGTACGTGCAACACCGCAGGCAGCGATACGACAGCCCCGACATACGCGGCGATCAGCATGGCGATGCGGTATTGGCCTTCGACGCCGATGTTGAACAGACCCATTTGGAATCCGACGGCAACCGCGATCGCTGACATGTACAGCGGCACTGCGCGGTTGACGATGGAAATCATCGAGTCGATCCGCGTCCCGTACGACAGCATCGCGCCAAACGCTTCGGCCGGGCTGACGTCGACGAGCAGCAGTGCGATTGCGGATACCCCGAACGAGAAGGCGATTGCGCCAAGCGAAGCGATGATGCGGATGACTGCGCCGCGAATCGTCATGCGTCAACCTCCGCGTGTGCGCCGGTCATGTAGCTGCCAAGCTCCTTGGGCGTGAGCGTCTGCGGATCAAGATCGGCGACCAGCCTGCCGCGAAAGATGACTTCAAGGCGGTCGGACAAGCCAATGAGCTCGTCCAAATCGGCCGACAGCAACAGCACGGCGAGGCCGGCAGCGCGCGCGTTTCGCAGCTCCTCCCAGATTGCCGCCTGTGCGCCAACGTCGACGCCTCGGGTGGGGTGTGCGGCGATAAGGACCCGCGGTGACGCCAGGATTTCGCGACCGACGATCAGCTTCTGCTGATTTCCGCCGGATAGCGCGTACGCCGGAACGTCGGGTCCGGGCGTGCGCACGTCGTAACCTGTGATGACTTCTTGGGTCCGCTGGCGCGCTCCGTTGCGATCGATCAGGCCATTTCGCGAAAACGGAACCTGGGTTTGGTGCCCGAGCATCGCGTTTTCCCACAGCGGCGCGGGTAAGAGCAGACCGCGACCGTGTCGGTCCTCGGGGATGTAGCCAACTCCGGCTTCGCGTCGCGCACGTGTGGATTTTCGGGTGACGTCAATACCGCCAAGGTGCACCGACCCGGCGGCGACATCGGTCAGGCCCAATAGCGCCGAGATGAGTTCTGCCTGGCCGTTGCCTGCGACGCCCGCAATGCCCAGAATCTGGCCGCCCCGTATCTCGAGCGAGACGTCGTCGACCAGTACCCGTCCGTCGGGGTCTTCGATCCGCAAGCTGTCAACAGCAAGTTCAACGTCGCCGAGATCGGTGGGAGGCCGGGTTTCGGGACTTGGCAATTCGCTGCCCACCATCAGTTCGGCAAGTTCGCGTGCCGTCACCTCGGAGGCGGTCACGGTGGTGACCGTGCGGCCGGCGCGAATGACGGTGATCGACTCAGCGATCCGCAACACTTCATCGAGCTTGTGAGAGATGAAGATGATCGTGACGCCTTGATCGGCGAGTTCACGAAGAACATCGAATAGCTCGTCGACCTCTTGTGGGACGAGCACGCCTGTCGGCTCGTCGAGGATCAGGATGTCCGCACCGCGGTAGAGAACTTTGATGATCTCGACCCGCTGCTTCTCACCAACCGACAGTGACCCGACCATGCGGCTCGGATTGATAGGGACACCCTGGGTTCGAGAAAGCTCCTCGATTCGTTGCCGCGCGGCGGCGAAGTCGATCGCTCCCGCTTTGCTGGGTTCGCTGCCGAGGATGATGTTCTCCAACACCGTCAACTGGTCAGCAAGCATGAAGTGTTGGTGCACCATCCCGATGCCAGCTTCGATGGCGTCTTTTGGGGACCTGAAGTGAACTTCGTCGCCCTTGAGGGTGATGGTGCCTTCGTCGGGCCGCTGCATCCCGTAGAGGATCTTCATCAGCGTCGACTTGCCGGCGCCGTTTTCGCCGATCAGCGCGTGGATCTCGCCTGGCGCGACGCTGAAGGTGATGTCGTCGTTGGCGATGACACCGGGAAACCGTTTGGTGACACCAGTCAGTGACACAGCAGGTGGCGGTGTGGTCATGGCCGACCTCGCAAGGTTCCCGATCAAGTCGCGGCAGCGTAGTCCACCGTTCGCGCCTGATGGCGGCAGAACGTGCACTGAACCGCCGTGTGCAACCAACGTGGTGTCCACAGGCGAGTACAAGTGACGTGCCGGCGTCCGCTGAGCGGATCCGCCGGCAC